>JAKAKG010000064.1 GCA_021813555.1 Acidobacteriota bacterium | reverse complement strand
CCGATGGAAAAAAGGCAAGGTGATGCCCACGAATGCGGTGACGAAATCGCCGCCGCCCATGGTCATGTCCTTGTGCCTGTACTTGGCGCCCACCAGGAAGTCGGGCTTCCCTTCGGCCTTGACTTGCGCTGCCCTTGCACCCGCCACGTCCACCTGGGTCCTGGAGAGGAGGACCTGGGGCGCGCCTTCGTCTCCGGCGCGGAGAAGATCCTCCAAAGGGGGAAGGCCCGGGGGCTGCGGGAGTTCGATGCCGGCCAGATCGGAGGGCTCCACGGGACCCGCCAGGATGTCCTCCATACGGGCTTTTGCCACGGCAAGGAGGCGCAGCAGCAGGTCGCGGTCTGCCAGGGCCTTGGTTTCCATGCTCTGGGCCAGGAGAACGTCGGCCTGATTGCCCCGCCCCGCGCCGTAAGCCGCGAGAGCCGCCGCCGCCGCGGCCTTCAGGGCGTCCTGAGTGGCGGTGTTGACGTCAAGGAGCCGTTCTTGTAGCACGTACTGGTACGCCGCCTCCCGCACATCCGCGGCAACGGTAGCTTCACTGGCGCGCAGGCGGGCCAGCGCGGCGTCCACGTCCTGCTCGGCCACATCTGCCGCGAGCTTTCGCTTTCCGGGAAAGGGGAGGGCCTGGGTGACTCCCAAGGAGATTCCCGTGGTGAGAGCATCAGAGAGGTTGGGGTGTCTCACCGCGATGTTCATGAGCTCAAGTTCCGCGGACGGGTCGGGGAGCGCCCTGGCCTGGGGGACGCCCTGCCGTGATGCTTCGACGAGGGCTCGCTGAGCCTTGAGGCCGGGATTATCTCTAAGGGCACGCCGGGCAAGGGATTCGAGCGGGTCCGCGGCGCAAAGGCCGCGGGCAGGGATCGCCAGGATGGCCAGGGCCGCCAGGTGGACGAAGAGCAAGGATCGGAACGAACGCCTTCCGTGCATGGTTTCCTTCCTGCTGAGTGGCGCCTTCATGCAGGCACCGCGATTGCAGGAATCGGGCCAAGGCGGAGACGAGAGGAGCCGTTCTCCCCTTCGATCGGGAACGCGCGGAAATCTGAGGCTGTAGCGGCGAGGGTTCGCGCTGGAAGGCACGTGATCATAGCTCAAGTATGCGCTGGTT
The DNA here is from genome assembly GCA_021813555.1 of Acidobacteriota bacterium. GTDB lineage: Bacteria > Acidobacteriota > UBA4820 > UBA4820 > DSQY01 > JAKAJA01. The sequence continues at coordinate 6,665 of JAKAKG010000064.1, read as the reverse complement.
TCGCAGGAATGAGAAGATCGGGGGAGACGAAGATATGTAGCATAGTATGCAAGTGGAATGTAGAATAGTATGCAGCGTTGGCAAGAGAGACGATAGCTGGGCATTCATGGGGTGAAGGGAGGCCGCGGTGCGGCGCAACGTGATCCGAATCGCGATCATTCTGGGAATTCTGGCCATAACACTCTCCTTGCACTATATGATCCTGCCCATGCCGGCTTGGCTCCACCAGGCCCTCCACCAGGCCGATCTTCACCGGCGCCTCTGCTACATCCCCATCATTCTGGGCGCGTTATGGTTCGGCCTGCGCGGGGGGATTCTGACCGCGGCCGTGATTTCGGCGGCGGTCCTTCCCCTGGCGCTGCGCTTCCAGGGCCCCCTGCTATCCAACGCGGACTTCGTGGAAATCGTCTTCTATTTTGCGATTGGCGTACTGGCGGGCATCCTCGTGGACATGAAGGACAGAGAGCGGGCGAAGAAGGAGCGGCTGGAGCACGAACTGGAGTCGGCCGAACGGATGGCCGCCCTGGGCCGCGCATCGGCGGGCATCGCGCACGAGGTCCGAACCCCGCTCGGCTCCATCCAGGGGGCCGCGGAGATTCTGGCCGAGGATTTTCCGGCCGACCACCCCCACCGGCCGTTCTTCGACATCCTGTCGGAGGAGTGCCGCAGGCTCGGCCGGGTGGTGGATGACTTCCTTGATCTGAGCCGGCCCATTTCTCTGGATCGCGAGGAGGTATCACCCGGCGCGCTCCTGGCCGCGGCTTTCGAGGCTGTTCGCTCCCTCGCGGAGACGCGGGGCGTACGCCTGGAGCTCCAGGGAGAGGCAGGCGGGAGGCCGCTGTCTCTCGACCCCCACCGCGTGAGGCAGGCCCTGGTCAATCTAGTTCTAAACGCGGTCCAATCGTGTTCCGAGGGTGGCGTGGTCCGCGGCTCGGTGAGGACCGAGCGGGGCTGGATCGAATACGAGGTGTCCGATTCGGGGCCAGGCATCGCCCTGGAGGACGAGGATCGTATCTTCGAACCATTTTTCACGAGGCGCAAAGACGGGACGGGGCTGGGTCTTCCCCTGGCGAGGCAGGTGGCCGTGGCACATGGGGGAAGTCTGCTGGCGCGTTCGAGACCCGGCGGGGGAGCCGTGTTCACGCTGAGGATCCCCTTCGCGGAAACGCGGGAGGCGCCACCATGACCCCCCTGATTCTCGTCGTAGATGACGACGCGAACATGCGAAAGATTCTTTGCCACCACTTGAGCCAGGCGGGCTATGTGACGGTGTCCGCAAGCGATGGCCAGGAAGGGGCGGCGGTTCTGGCGGCGAACGCCGTGGACCTTCTTCTGACGGACGTCCGGATGCCCAGGACCGGAGGCATGGAGCTTTTGAAGGAGGCGCGAGAACTGAACCCGGATCTTCCCGTCCTCGTGATGACCGCCTACGGCACGATCCAGGACGCGGTGGAGGCCATGCGCGAGGGCGCCTTCGATTACCTCACCAAGCCCGTGGACCGCGACACGCTTCTGCGAACCATCCAAAAGGCCCTACAGGTGGGGGATCTCCGCAGGGAGAACCGGAGGCTCAGGGAGAATCTAGCGGAGCAGCATCCCCTGGAGGCCATCATGGGGGTGAGCCCCGCCGTGGAGGCCATGAGAGAGCTCATCCGGAAGGCCGGTCCCACGAGGGCCACGGTCCTCTTCACGGGGGAGAGCGGGACGGGAAAGGAGCTTGCGGCCCGCGCCGTGCACGCCCTTTCGTCCCGATCGGCCGGGCCCTTCGTCGCCCTCAACTGCGCGGCCCTGGCGCCCGATCTTCTGGAGAGCGAACTCTTCGGCCACGTGAGAGGAGCCTTCACGGGGGCCGTGGCGGACCACTCCGGCAAGTTCAGGCAGGCGGAGGGCGGCACCCTTTTTCTGGACGAGATCGGAGACATGGACCCTCGGCTCCAGGCCAAGATCCTGCGGGCTCTCCAGGAGCGCGTCGTGGAACCCGTGGGCGGCAAAGGTCCCGTTCCGGTGGACGTGCGCCTGGTGGCCGCCACTCACAGGGATCTCCTTGCCCTGGCCCGCCAAGGGCTCTTCAGGGAAGACCTCTACTACCGCCTCGCGGTTCTCACGATCCGCGTTCCGCCGCTGAGGGAGAGGGGAGACGACATCCTCATCCTCCTCAAGGAGTTCTACCGGCGGCTGGGTGGAGGCGAGATGGAGATGGATGAGAAGGCGAGAGGCCGGCTGGAGGCCTATCCGTGGCCGGGCAACATTCGGGAACTCCAGAACCTCTGCCAGCGCCTCGCCGTCCTCCACCCCCGGCAGCGCGTCACCGCGGATCTCCTTCCCCAGGAGATCATGGGGAAGACGGCCTCGCTCGCTTCGGCCGGACAGGAGGAACCGGCAGGCCTGTGGGAACAGGAGCGCGCCGCCATCGTGAAGGCCCTGCGCGAGAATGGGGGAAACCAGTCGGCCGCCGCGAGGGCCCTGAAAGTGCCGCGGCACGTCCTCCTCTACCGAATCAGGAAGTTCGATATCCCTCCTTCATGAACTCGGTCGGCGTGGTACGCGCGCCGTACCCTTCGGTCGAGCTGTAAGGTGTAAATATGGATACAGGGAGGGGCGGGGAGAAATCCCCGCCCCGTTGCAGGCACGGCCCTGTCGTTCCAATTCGGGCCGGACTCTCAGGGCTTGGCGGCGTACGGGTCCGGGCAGTAGGTGCCCGAGAAACCGCTGGCGTGCTCGCGGCGCTCCAGAGGATCGGGACAGGGGCGCGGGGCGGGGAGGAGGCCCAGCTTCACGAGCTGGGGCCGGAATTCGTAGCGAACGCGAAGGACGGCGCTGGGGCGCCTCTCAAGGTCCAGGCTCACCCATTCGATGCCGTGATCTACCTTGCTTCCGATGCCCGTGGCCGCGAAGTCGTTGGAGAGGCTGGGCGACGGAACTTTTTCAGCCTGGGGTTTGGCTCGAGAGGAGGAATCGCCCCGAGCCTCGGACTTGGATTGCTCCAAGACGCTCCCCAGCACTCCGCCTTCTATGCCCCCCTCCATGCCTCCTTCTCCCGGCGCAGGCGCTGGGCATGGCGGCGGCGACATGAGGATGGGACGGGGAGGAGGCACGGGCTTTTCCCGGAAGAATGCCGCCTCGATGACGCCCAGGTTTTGGGTCTGGCCGAGCCATGCGCCGTAGGATTGCTTCTCGCCCGTGAAGAAGAATTTCCGCGCCTCCGCGCCGTTGATCTGCCAACCGGAGATGGTCACCGTTTCATAAGGGCCCAGCACCCATTTGGAGGCGTGCCCCAAGTCTGACCGCTTGGCATTGATGGTGTTCAGTCCGTCCACCGAAAGGGCGACGGCCACTCGGCAGGGGAGAGGGTTGGTGATGGACAACTGGTAGTCCCGGCCTTTGACCGCTTCGACGTAGGCCGTTTCTCCCGAGGCGTACTCGGTTCTGGGGACGCCGCCTACCAGGACTTGCAAGCGGAAGCCGCCCCGTTCCGCCGCCCTGGCGGGGAAGGCTGAGGCTGCGACGATTAGGACGATGGCGGTGAGAAAGGATTTCCGGCTCATGGTGGCCTCCTTTGTGGGAGTTAGACCACGGCCGCGGTAAGAGGTTCCAGGGCAAGAACTGGTCCGGTGATCAGGTGAGTGGAAAGACAAAGGGAGAAGGCCGGCCCGGTTGGCCGCTCTCCACGTTGCGCCTTCTGCTTCCGCCGTGCCTCAGGGCTAACTAATGCGCTTGAGCCTGTACGACCCCGGCGGGATGTGGAGGGGGTGGATGATCTCTTGGAGGATCCTCTCGGGTGCGGTGACGGCCTTGCCCTGCACGTCTTGGACTCGGAGGGCTCCGCCGGGGGACAGAATGATCGTCCAGATGCCGCCCGAGGGTGGTGACGCCTCCGAGGGGAGCTGGAGCGAAATGAACGGGCCGGGACCCGAGAGCGGGCTCAAGGTACAGACCACCTCGGCGGGGGCTTGGTCCTCGCTCTGGGGAGCGGCCATCTCGGCGCGCGCCGCGCGGGACGGCGCTCCGGGGTCGGGAGCGGCCTCGGCGCCTCCCTCGGGGGACGCCGCGGCGGGACGGTTGCTCAGAGGCCGGTAAGGTTCCTGGCCCGCCGTTTCCTGGGCGGGGGCGGGGGCAAAGAGGGAAGGCGCCTCGCGGGCCTTGGACTCTTCGGAAACGGCGGGGGGCGCAGCGAGACCGGCGGGCTCACGTCGTGCCTCCGGGGGTGCGGCGGGAGACGCGAGTTCGGATGGGGGAAAGCCCGGGGCCTTCGCGGAGGTCCGCGCCTCATCTTTGGAAGGTTCCACGGGACCGGCCTTGGCCTTCGAAATGGCCTGTCGCTGTGAGAGGGGGGCCGGCGGGGCAGAGAACTTCGGTTTGAGCATCTGCAGGAGGCCAAAGCCACCCAGAAGGATACCCAGGAAGAGAACGAAGAGCGGTCCCGCCCAGATCCTCTTAAGGCCGAACAGCCAAGCGCTCTTCCCTTGCTCCGCATGGGCGGCGCTCTGAACGTGCGCCATCAGGCGCGTGTGCAGGAAGGGCGGGGTCTCCTCTTCGCCCATGGCCCTGAGCTCGCGCTGTACGGCCTGCCAGCGGGCCCATGCGTCTTGACAGGCCGGGCACTCATGCACGTGATCTCGGGCCTCGCCCGTGGTCAGGCCGCCCTCGCGGTCGAGCATAGCCTGGATGTCGTCGCACGTCATGGCCATATACCCTCCAAGGCTAGCCTCAAAGCCTCCCTGGCTCTGGACAGCCTGGATTTCACGGTTCCCGCGGGGCAGTCCAGGATCTCTCCCACCTCGTCGTAGTCCAGATCCTGGATATCCCGAAGAACAATGACTTCCCGATGTTCGGGGGACAGGATCATCAGCGCTTTCGCCAGGGCCGCGTTCAGTTCGGAGCCCAGGGCCGAGGAGGAGGGATCGGGGGCCCGGTCAGGGATGCCGGGGTCAAGGTCGTCGCCGTCCGCGCGGCTCTCCTTGATGAGCCCCGTGCTCCTTCGTTTCATCCGGCCCGCCGAGCTCGAGAGCATGGTTCGGCAGACGTTGATGCATATGCCCGTGATCCAGGTCTTGAAGGAGGCGTCGTTGCGAAAGCCTTTCAGCGAGCGAAAGACGCGGATGAAGGTCTCCTGCGCGGCCTCCATGGCGTCCTCGGGGTCTCCCAGGATGCGGAGGGCCGTTCGGTAGACCTCCTTCTCCCGGCTCCTCACAAGAGCTTCGAAGGCTTCCTCGTCCCCCGCCTGAAACCGGGCCACGCTGGCGGCGTCCGCGTCCCAGTCGCGATGTAGAGTCTTGTCCGTGGGCCCGCGCTCGTCCATGGTCCAAGGATATACCAGAACGGGGGTCACGCGTCACCTCCACCCGGTTAGACCGCGGGGGCGAGCCGAGGTTCCCCAGGCATGGAAGCCTAGGATAGGGTGACCGGGTCGCCGGCTTTGAGGATGTGGACGGCCGGCACGCCGAGGAATACGAGGTGCTCGCGGAGGTGCTCCTGGGCGGAAGGCTCGCCGTGGACCAGGAAAACACCCTTGAGCCTGTCCCGGTCGAGAGCCAGGATGTACCGGCCGATCTCCTGGTAGTCCGCATGGGCCGAGAAGGCGTTGATAATCTTGACCCTCGCGCGCAGGGGGTGGCGCTCACCGAAAATGGGCACCTCGGGCCGGCGGTCTGCAAGGGCGCGCCCCAAGGTGTTCTGGGCCATGAAACCCACGATGAGAACGGTATTGCGCGGGTCGCCGATGCCGTGGAGGAGGTGGTGCTGGATTCGCCCCGCCTCGCACATGCCCGCCGAGGAGATGATCACGCAGGGCGTGGACACGTCGTTGAGTTTCTTCGATTCGGCGGCATCGGTGACGTACCGGAGGGACTGGAAGGAGAAGGGGCTCTCGCCGCGTTCGATGAACTCCAGGGCCTCCTCGTCGAAACAGTCCTCGTGGGTCTTGAAAATGGCCGTGGCGGAGACGGCCATGGGGCTGTCCACGAAGACGGGCATGGCGGGGATGCGGCCCGCGTCATGAAGCCGGTGGAGGAAATAGATCAGTTCCTGAGTGCGCTCTACGGCGAAGGCGGGGACGATGACCCTCCCTCCGCTTGCCGCCGCCTGGCGGATGACCTGCGCCAGCTCCTCTTCAGCGGTGTCAATGGGGTCGTGGAGCCGGTCTCCATACGTGCTCTCGCAGACCAGGTAGTCTACGGGCGGGAGAGGGACCGGGTCCCTGAGGATGGGGAGGCCGGGCCTGCCCAAATCTCCCGTGAACCCGACGGCCATTCCCGAATCCAATTCCAGCCGCACCAGGGCCGAACCGAGGATGTGTCCCGCGTCGTATAGGGTCGCGCGCACGCCGTGCGCGATGTCGCGGGTCCGGCCGTAGCCCACCGTCACGTACCGCGAGATTGCCTCTTTAACGTCCGCGCTGTCGTAGAGAGGCGGGAAGACCTTGCGCCAGATGCGCGGCCGCTTGCGCTGCTGCTTGTCCAGAAAGCGGGCGTCGTAGGCCTGAATCCGGGCCGAGTCCTCGAGAACCAGGCTTGCGATGTCCCGGGTGGCGGACGTGGCGAGGATGTCCCCTTCGTAACCCTGGCGGACGAGGGAGGGGTAGTTCCCGCAGTGGTCGAGGTGCCCGTGCGTGTTCACGCAAACCGTGAGGGAGGAGGGGGAGAAGGGAAAGGCCTCGTTTTTGCGCC
>JAKAKG010000223.1 GCA_021813555.1 Acidobacteriota bacterium | reverse complement strand
TGGGTGGTACGGGCGTGGGCCTAGCTGAGCGGCATGGCCGGAGGCCATTCCAGATGCATCTCGACCTCCAGCCCGCCGTCCGTCTGGTGGATCTCCATGCCATGGGGCTTGGCACCCGCCTTCTCCCCCAGCACCAGGATTTCCTCCATGAGGCCCTTGGGCTGACGCTCGTCGGGCTCCGCGTGAACCAGGACGTCGGCGTCTTTGAACGTCCCCTTGAGCGCCTTCTCCACGGCTTCCGTAACCTCGTGGGCCACCGTCAGGGAGGCCGTCCTGTCCACGGCCACTTTGAGGTCAACGAAGTGTTTGGCCCCCGCTTCCCGCACGCGCACGTCGTAGGCGCGCTTGACACCCGGGATGGACAGGGCCGCCTGCTCGGCCCGCTCCACGTGTCCCTCCGCCACCCGGTCCGTGAGCGCCCGAACGGCTTTCTGGCCCAGCCGGAGGGAGATCCAGATCACCAGCAGTGAAACCCCGAGGGCCGCCACGGCGTCGGCCTGGGGATAGCCGAGCTGCGTGGCCACCAGCCCCGCCAACACCACGAGGGAGCTGTAGATGTCGCTGGAGAAGTGCACCGCGTCCGCTTCCAGAGCCGCGCTGCGCGTCGCCTTCGCCACCCTACTCAGGGCGCGGCTTCGGGAAAAATCCACCACGATGGCCACGATCACGACTCCGTAACTCCAGGCGTTCACGTCCACATGGGCCGTCTTGAACAGGAGCCGCTGCACCGCCTCGTAGATGATCCATACGCAGGTCAGGAGCAGGAGGAGCGTTTCGAAGAGGGCCGAGATGTTCTCGATCTTCTCGTGGCCGTAGGGGTGATCCTTGTCCGCCGGCCGCTCCGACACCGTTACGGCCCACCAGGTCATGACCGCCGCCAGGAGGTCGAGGCCCGAGTGGGCCGCCTCCGAGAGGATGCCCAGGCTCCCCGTGAGGAGGCCTATGACCAGCTTGGTGCCCGTGAGGAACACGGCGGCCAGGACCGAGCTTATCGCCACACCCGTCTTTTTGTTGGCCACCATCCCCCCCTCGGCCCAGCCGGTCCAGCCCTGGTCTCGCGCCCCGCCCACGGGCAATTGCGGCATTGGCGCGCCCGGCAGGACTCGAACCTGCGACCCCCTGCTTAGAAGGCAGGTGCTCTATCCACCTGAGCTACGGGCGCGGCCATGGCGCAGTATAGAGAAAGTGAGCCGGATTGAGAAGACTGTGGGCTTGCGGAGACGCCTCTCAGGCTTCTGGCCGGGCCCTTGGCCACGACCGGGGCAGCAGATAGGTCAGCACCTCGTTGGACATGAGAAACCCTTGTACGGTGAGCTTCAGCCTGGAGTCTTCCACAACGGCATAGCCGTGGGCCAGCAGGGGCTTGAGCACAACGTCCGCCTCCCGCTGATCCACGGCGAACAGATCGATCAGATCCTGGAGGCCGGCACCGTCCGATACCCTGAGGCCGAAGATGACCCGGTCCTCCCTCTCCCGTTCGGGGGTTAAGCGCTCGGCGTCCCCGGGCGGCGTCCCACCCTCGCGCACGCGGCGTGTCCACGCATCCAGACTCCTCGGGTTGCCCCAGAGACGGCCCTTGAAGCGGCTCCAGGCCGACGGCCCGAGGCCGACGGTCTGCCCTCCCTGCCAGTAGCGAAGGTTGTGGCGGGACCGCCCGCCGGGGCGGGCGTAGTTGGACACCTCGTAGTGTTCGAAGCCCCGTTGTTGAAGGATGCCGTGGACCGCCAAAAACTGGTCGGCCGCTTCGTCGTCGCCGGGAAGGGTCAGGTTTCCCGCGGCCACCGCTTCCCATAACGGTGTCTTGGGATGGAGATCGAGGGAGTAGACCGAAAGGTGATCCAGCGGCAGCTCCGCCAGGCGCTCCACCGTGTCTTCGAGATCCCCGCCGCCCTGGCCCGGCACGCCGCTCATGACGTCCGCGGAGAGGTGCTTGAATCCGCTCCGGGCCGCAAGCTCCACCGCGGCAAGGGCCGTGGCCGCGGGCGCCCTCCGCTCCAGGGCCGCCAGGACACCCGGAGTGAGGCTCTGAACGCCGATGGAGAGGCGCGTCACCCCGGCTTGGCGCCAGCCTGCGAGGCTGGCCTCGTTCACGGTCTCGGGATTGGCCTCCAAGGTAATCTCGGCTGAAGGCCTAATTTCAAACACCCGTCCAAGCTCGGCAAGGAGCCTCCCCAACCGGTCCGGGCCCAGGAGCGAGGGAGTTCCTCCTCCGAAGAAAACGGTGTCCACCTGAAGAGGAGGCGTCTCTCCGAACAGCGCGGCTTCCTCGACGAGGAGGGCCTCAAAGCCCACGGGAACGCCCCCGGGGCTCTCGACGCGAAAGAAGTCGCAGTACCCGCAGAGGCTCGCGCAGAAGGGCACGTGGACGTAAAGCCCCACGGCCGCCGCATCGAACCACGCCTTCATGGGCCCATCACCAGGACCCACAGGTCGCGAAGGTTGTTGCCCGTGGGCCGCCGCGGAAGGAGCGTGCCTGCCTTTTCCCAGAGCGTGCCCGTATCGCAGGCGTCGACGGCGTGCCGAAGGGAAGCCTCAGAAGGGCAGCGGCTCGAATCGGTCCAGGCTCCGCCCCCCGCCGTACCGTCCACGCCGTCCGTGGCCAGAGCAGCGAAGGACCACGGCCGAGGAGATCCCGCTCCGCCCAAGGCCAGGGCCACCTCCGCGGCCAGGTGGCTGCATCGTCCGCCTTTGCCCCCCCCGGCCGTCGCGTCCACGCGTACTTCCCCGGTTCCCACGAGCACCAGCGATCGGCCTCCGGCGGCCTCCTTCGCGAGGCGGATCGCCGCCGTTCTGGCGCTTTGACCTTCCGCGCAGGGGACCTCGCGCACGCGGTGGCCCTCCTCTCTGAACCAACGGACGCAGAGTCTACGAAGGGCCACGGCGTCAAAGAGAAGGATCATCGTGTCACCCGGAGGACGCTTGGCGGGCTGCCGGCGGGGTGGCAATGGCTTCGGAGGGACGATGCCGCATTGCGCCAGCACCTCCTCGGCCCGTCCTCCGGCGTCCACGGGAAGGGAGGGACCCGAGCTGACCCACCGGGCATCTCGGTACCCTACGTCGGACCAGAGGGCGGTGGCCACGGGCCACGGGCCAACGAGACGGAGGAGGCCTCCCCCCTTCACCTCAGAGAGGCGCGACCGGACCGAGTTCAGATCCCGGATGGGCACGCCCCGGCGCCACATCTCCGCGGTGAGGGCAACCTGTTCATCCAGGGTCCAGGGCGGGCGAGGATGCACGAGGAGAGACGAGCCCCCGCCCGAGATGCACGCCAGGAGCGGCCCCTCGCCATCCTCTATCCATCGCTCCACCCGGAAGGTCATGGCCTCGTTGTGGGGGGTCGGAAAAGGGTGGTCGCCGCGGAGGGCCTGAAAGGAAGGCGGTGTCTCCCCGTCCGTGGAGGTGCCGTAGAGGAGGCCAGGAACCCCGGGCCAGAGCAGGCTCGCCGTGCGGGCCAGGGCGGGCGCCGCTTTACCGAGGCAGAAGATTCGCCGGGGCTCGGGCATGGTCCCGAGAAGGGTGGTCCACCCCTGAGTGGCGACGCGGCCCGGGGTGGCCTCGCGGAGAAAATCACCGATCGCGGAGGCCATGAAAGCACCGTCCAGCAAGGAATTCATGCCAGATTCCACTCTAGAAGCGCGGGTAAAGGCCCCGAAACACGGGATTCGTGGTAGCCCCCATCGCCAGGAACCCTTGACAGCAGGCCATTCGCGTCATATATTACCCGTGGAACCTTTGAAAGGAGGCCACTATGAACAAGGCGGAACTGATCACCGCAATCGGGAACGGGGCAGGGATCAACAAGGCTGAGGCGGGAAAGGCGCTCGATTCTTTCATCACCGCGATCGAGAAGGCCCTGAAAAAGGGCGACAAGGTCACCCTGGTCGGGTTCGGCACCTTCAGCGTGGGCAAGCGTAACGCCCGCACTGGCCGCAACCCCAAGACCGGCAAGCCCATCAAGATCGCGGCCAAGAAGGTCGCCAAATTCAAGCCCGGCAAGGGCCTGGCCGACAAGGTCAAGTAAGACCTGCTCTGCCTGATCTGAAGGAAGGGGCCGAAGGGCCCCTTCTTTTTTTGTGCCGGGGGCTTCACACAATCACTCGCCCTCCTGGGCCCCCCCGAAGGTCACGAGCTCCGCCCCCGATTCGACGCTGTCGCCCTCCCGGACGCGGACGTGCTGGACCACGGCGTCCGCTGTTGCTTGGAGCTCGTTTTGCATCTTCATGGCCTCGACGACTACGAGGCCCTGTCCCTTGAGAACGGACTGGCCCTCCTCCACGAGGACTTTCACCACCTTGCCGGGCATGGGAGCCCGCACGCTTCCGCCGCGGGCCCCGGGCCCGCCGTGCTGGGAGCGCAGGACCAGATCCAGCGGGCTGAGCAAGTCCACGTGCCGGACGCCGTCGTACATGTGCACGTCGTAGCTGCCGGGCTCGTGGCTGTGGACCGCGACTTCATAGCTCTCTCCCTCCATGAGGAGCGAGTAGAGGCCGTCCAGGATTCTGGCGCACCCCACCTCGTAGGTCACCCCGTCGAGCACGGCGGTGTACCCCTCGGGCCGCTCCTCCAGCTCCACGGGAATCTGGCGCTCATCTCTGATGATCCAGAATCTCATCTTAGCGGTCCCCCATCATGGCCCGCCGCCAGGCGCTCGGTGCCCCCTGGGGCGGAGCGGTGCAGGGCTGCTTTCTGGAGGACTCATAGGCATAGATGGCCGCCGCGATGTCGGCCGCCGCCGCCGGCGAACTCACGGGCATGGAAGCGCCGCTGAAGTGCCGCGGAATGAACCCCGTGTCCAGGGCTCCCGCCTTGAAGTCGGGGTGGTTCACGATGGCCAGAAGGAAATCGCGGTTCGTGTGGGTCCCCACGATCTGGAACTCCATGAGAGCTCGGTTCATGGTGGCGGCGCAGGCATCCCGGCCGCTTCCCCAGGTGATGACCTTGGCCACCATGGGATCGTAGAACATGCTGATCTCGCCTCGCGTGAAGGCTGCCGAGTCCACCCGCACGTTGGGGCCCTCGGGGAGGCGCACCGCGTGGATGGTTCCGGGGCACGGCAGGAAATTGCGCTGGGGGTCCTCCGCGTAAATGCGGCACTCCATGGCCCACCCCCTGATCTCCACGTCCTCCTGCCGAAGGGAGAGGGGCGCACCCTCGGCGATGCGGATCTGCTCGCGGACCAGGTCGATCCCCGTGACCATCTCCGTGACGGCGTGCTCCACCTGGAGGCGCGTGTTCATCTCCATGAAGAAGAACTCCCCGCTCTGGTCCACGAGGAACTCGATGGTTCCCGCGCTCTGGTAGCCCACGGCCCTGGCGGCCCGGACGGCTACCTCACCCATGGAGGCGCGCATCGCCGGCGTGACCAGCGGAGAGGGCGCCTCCTCCACCACCTTCTGGTGGCGGCGCTGGATGGAGCACTCGCGCTCCCCCAGGTAAATGCAGTTGCCGTGGCCGTCGGCCAGGATCTGCATCTCGATGTGCCGGGGGCGGACCACGGCCCGTTCCAGGTAGACGGAGCCGTCGCCGAAGGCCTTGAGCGCCTCCGAAGATGCATCACGGAAGGCGCTGGCGATCTGGGCCCGGCTTTCCACCAGGCGCATCCCCTTCCCGCCGCCGCCCGCCGCCGCTTTGAGCATCACCGGGTAGCCCGCCGTCTCCGCCGCCGCCTCCGCCGCCTCGGGGCTGTCCAGCGGCGCCAGGGTCCCGGGAACCACGGGCACGCCCGCCGCCGCCATGAGCTGGCGCGCCCGCGTCTTCTCGCCCATGGCCCTGATGGCATCGGCGGGAGGTCCCACGAAGAGGATACCCTCCTTCTCGCACCGCTCGGCGAAGAGAGCGTTCTCGGAGAGGAAGCCGTAGCCCGGGTGGATGGCCTGGGCGCCGCAAGCCTTGGCGGTGGAGAGGATGGCGTCCATGTTGAGATAGCTCTGGGCCGAGGGAGGGGGCCCGATGCAGTACGCCTCGTCGGCCAGGCGCACGTGGCGCGCCGCCCGGTCCGCCTCCGAGTAGACCGCCACGCTCGCGATGCCCATGTCTCGAAGGGCCCGCAGGATCCGCACGGCGATCTCTCCCCGGTTGGCGATGAGCACTTTGTTGATCAAGGCTGGGTCTCCAGGAAGTGGGCGCCCGAAGGACCGAGGCGCAGGCGGGTATGGCGCTTCCATCGTCCGTCATCTGTTTTGGGAAAGTCCCGGCGGAAATGGCCGCCCCGGCTCTCTTCCCGGTAGGCCGCGCAGGACGCCACGGCGTCCCCGAGCTGGGCCATGTTGCAGGTTTCCAGGATTCTCCGGTGGAGCATCCCTCCGCCCAAATGGGTTTTGATTCCCTCCAGCTCCACCCTCGCCTGCGCCACGCCCGGGGCGTCCCGGATGATGCCCACGCCGTACCACATGACGTCCGCCACCCGCCGCCGAAGGTTGTTCGCCACTTCCAGGTCCCGGCAGCCTCTGGGCTCGGGAGCCCTGGATTCGGGCCCCACCGGCAGGGGACCCACTTCGTCGAGGGCCGCCCTCACGGCCCGGGCCCCGAAGACGAGGCCTTCCAGGAGCGAGTTGCTCGCCAGGCGGTTGGCCCCGTGGACTCCCGTGCAGGCGGCCTCCCCCGCGGCGTAGACCCGGGACATGGAGGTCCGCCCGAAGACGTCCGTTTCGATGCCCCCCATGGCATAGTGCGCCGCGGGGTGCACGGGAATCGGCGTCCGGCGGATGTCCAGGCCGTACTGCAGGCACGCGGCGAATACGGTGGGAAAGCGGGACTGGATGTAACTCCCGTCCAGGTGCGTCATGTCGAGGGTTACGGGCCGTCCGCCCGTGCGGGCCATCTCCGCCACGAGGCCCCGGGTCACTACATCCCGAGGCGCCAGCTCATCCATGAACCGCTCGCCGTCGGCGTTCTTCAGAATGGCGCCCTCGCCTCGGAGGCTCTCGGTGAGGAGAAAGCGGGGTGCATTCTTCATGAAGAGCGCCGTTGGATGGAACTGCACGAACTCCAGGTCGGCCATGACGAGGCCGGCCCGCAGCGCCATGGCCATGCCGTCTCCCGTGGCGACGGCGGGATTCGTGGACTCCTTAAAAAGGCGCCCCAGGCCGCCCGTGGCGATGAGCACCGCCCGAGCCAGCACGGGAACGAGGCTGTTGTCCCGCTCGTCCAGAAGCCACGCCCCCCGGGCGTATCCCTCCTCGCTCATGAGGTCCACGCCCATGTGGTAGGGCATCACCGTAATCGTGTCGAGGGACCGGGCCTTCTCCACGACGGTCCGCTCCAGCTCCTGGCCCGTGGCATCGCCGTGGGCGTGGAGAATCCGGTTTTGGCCGTGGGCCGCCTCGCGGGTGAAGTGGAGGCCGCCGTCCTCCTTGTCAAAGAGGGCGCCCCACTGGATGAGCCGAAGGACCTCCGCGGGGCCCTCCTCCACCAGAACCTTTACAGCTTCTTGGTCGCAGAGGCCGTCCCCCGCCTCCAGCGTGTCGGCGAGGTGCTGCTCCGGCGTGTCCCCCTCCGCGAGAGAGACGGCGATGCCGCCCTGAGCGTATTCCGTATTGGATTCGCGGGGACGGTCCTTGGTGGCCACCACCACGCGCCATCCCGCCTGCGCTGCCTCGATGGCGCCGCGGAAACCGGCGATGCCCGACCCCAGCACGAGCAAATCGCAGACGAGGGGGTCCCTGATGCTCATGAACGCTTGGCCTTTGGCCGTGCCGTCCGCCTCCTGTGCATCCCGCCTCCAAACTAGAGATTCTATCGGACATAGGCCCGCGGCACAATGCGGATGCCCTGGACCGCCCGCCACACCAA
>JAKAKG010000055.1 GCA_021813555.1 Acidobacteriota bacterium | reverse complement strand
TTGGCCAGGGTCCTCTCCCGCCAGCGCCGGTCGAAGTCGCGGGAGGCGATGAGCCCCTTCTCCCGAAGCATGGTGGCCAGGACGTGGATGCCCGCCCGGTTCACCATCACGTTGCGCTCCATGAAGTCCACCGCGTGCACCAGGAGGTCCACGTCTTCCGAATGGCGGCTGGCCTGCTTCTCGACGTTGGACAGCTTGTCGATGAGGTAGTCCTCGACGCCGAGGAAGGGCTGCATGTTCGAATTCTCGCCCGACCTGTCCGCGCCCACGACATAGAGCGGCGCCCCGCACGACCGGCATTTCTCCCGGTCCGCCTCGTTCGATTTGCCGCACCGCTGGCATAGCATCGGAGCACCTCAGGAAAAGCTAGTAAAGCTGCCTACGTTGGCTCGTTCACTCGTTGGCTCAATATTTATAGAATCCTCTCCCCGTTTTGCGCCCCAGGAATCCCGCGTCCACCATCTTGATCAGGAGCGGGCAGGGCCGGTACTTGGGATCGCCGAGGCCCTCGTGGAGGACGTTGAGGATGAAGAGGCACGTGTCCAGCCCGATGAGATCCGCCAGGGTCAGAGGCCCCATGGGGTGGTTCATGCCCAGCTTCATGACTGTGTCGATGGCCTCGGGTGTGCCCACGCCCTCCATGAGGCAGTAGACGGCCTCGTTGATCATGGGCATGAGGACGCGGTTGCTCACGAAACCTGGATAATCGTTGACCTCCACGGGCACCTTGCCCATGGCCTTGGAGAGCGCCATGACGCCGTCCAGCACGTCCTGGTCCGTGGCGATGCCCCGGATGACCTCCACGAGCTGCATGACGGGGACCGGGTTCATGAAGTGCATGCCGATGACCTTGCCCGGCCGCCGGGTCGTCGCCGCGAGCTTGGTGATGGAGATGGAGGAGGTGTTGGAGGCCAGCACGGTTCCCGGGCCGCAGACGCCGTCCAGCGTCTGGAAGACTTTCCTCTTCACCTCGAAGTTCTCGACCACCGCCTCCACCACGATGTCGCAGCCGGCCAGGTCTTCGAGTTTGGTAGTCGGGGCGATGCGCGCGAGGATGGCGGCCTTTTCGTCCGCGGTCATCTTGCCTTTGTCCACGCCCCTCTGGAGGTTCTTGCCTATGGTCGCCAGCGCCTTGGCGCACAGAGCCTCGTCCACCTCGCACAGGGTCACGGCGAACCCCGTTTGGGCCGCCACGTGGGCGATGCCGTTCCCCATGGTGCCGCCCCCCACGACTCCGAACCGCTTCACGTCCATCCCCCGTCTCCTCTCGAAACGCGGCGTCCCGCGCCGCGGGCTGCTTTCACGAATCCCAACGGGAATGATACCACGGCGCACGGGAGGGTCGAAGGGGCCTCAGGCGCCGTCCGGCTTTATCTCGTGGTGGGGAGCAGGAGCCGTCCCTCGGAGAGCCAGCAGGCCATGGCCTCCATGTCGGGCTGCAGGAAGCGGTCCCCGTCCAGGGGCGGGAAGGTCCCTCTCAGCTTCGCCACGACGGGCAGAAGCGCACGGGCCGGCTGGAGGGGCTCCAGGAGGTGCAGCCCCTGGAGGGCGGCGAGCGCCTCCACGGCCATGGTCCTGGCCGCGTTCCGCGCCACGAGGAGAGATTTGCGCGCCGCCCAGAACCCCATGGAGACGTGGTCCTCCTGCCCCGCCGAGGTGGGGATGGAATCCACGCTGGCGGGATGGGCCAGGGTTTTGCACTCGGACACCAAGGCCGCCTGGGTGACCTGGGCCATCATGAACCCCGAGTTGAGCCCCCCTTCCCTGACCAGGAAGTCGGGCAGGCCGCTGAGGTGGCCGTCCACGAGGCGGGCCGTCCTCCGCTCGCTCATGCTCGCAAGATCCGTGAGGGCGATGGCCAGGAGGTCCGCGGCGAGGGCAACGGGGGCCCCGTGAAAGTTGCCCCCGGAGATGATGGACTCGTCTTGCGCAAAAATCATGGGATTGTCCGTGGCGGCGTTCATTTCCACCAGGAGGACCTTCTCCACGTACGCCAGGGCATCGCGCACGGCTCCGTGCACCTGCGGCATGCATCGCAGGCTGTAGGCGTCCTGCACCTTGGAGCAGTCCTCGTGGCTGCGCATGATGGGGCTGTCCTGAAGCAGGTCCCAAAGGCGGGCGGCGCTGGCCACTTGGCCCGCATGGGGCCGGTCCTCATGGACCCGCGGGTCGAAGGCCGCGCGGGTCCCCCGCAGGGCCTCCAGGCTGAGGGCCCCTACCACGTCCGCCTCCTCCACCAGCCGCCGGGCCAGGCGCGCGGCCAGAGCCAGCAGGGCCGTCATGCCCTGAGTACCGTTGATGAGGGCCAGCCCTTCCTTGGCCTGGTACGTCACGGGCGCCAGGCCCGCCCGCCGAAGGCCTTCGGCCGCGGCGATCCAGCCTCCTCCCGAGCCCACGTCCCCTTCACCCATGAGGGCGAGGGCCACATGGGCGAGCGGGGCCAGGTCCCCGGAGGCCCCCACGCTGCCTTGGCAGGGCACTTTGGGCAGGACGCCCGCGTTGAGGAGGGCCGCAAGGGATCGCAAGGTGGATACCCGCACCCCCGAGCGCCCCTTGAGCAAGCAGTTGAGGCGCAGGGCCATGATGCCTCGTACGGCCTCCTCCGAGAGCGGTTCACCCACGCCCACGGCGTGGGACCGGATGAGATTCCGCTGAAGCTCCTCCACCTTGCTCGCCGGAATGGTCACGGTGGCAAAGTGGCCGAACCCGGTGGTGATGCCGTAAGCTACCCGGCCCTCGTCCACGGCCGTCTTGACGAACTGCTCGCTGGCGGCGACGCGCGCCAGAGCGAGGCCGGACAGCGCCACGGGAGTTCCTTGGGTGATGGTTTCGAAGGCTTCGAGCGTGAGGCCGCTGCCGTCCAGCACGATGGGATTCATGGAGAGTTCTCCTGGTGGGGGCCGGCCCCGGGATTACTTGAGCTGGCCGTCTTCGATGACGATGTCGTCGGGGGTGTCCCATTTGAGATCTGGACCCGCCGACGAGAGAGTCCAATGGGTGCCGTCGCTGTGGAAACGGATCTCACCGCCCCAGGGGTCCGTGGCGGGTACGCCGGCGATGCCCGCCGCGGAGAGGATCTGCACGCCGTCACCGGCGGGCAATTGTCCCCTGACGTTTTGCGCCTGGCTGATTTGAGCGGCCGAGACCTGAAGGCTGGCCGCGTAGGCGGCCCTCATGGCCTTGCCGGGATTGAGCTGGGGCGGCGGTTCGGAGGAGGAGCACGCCGCGGCCATGGCGAGCATCACACCGATCAAGATCATTCCTGCGGTCGTGCGCATGGGTGCCTCCATCCTTGCCTCAGCGGTCCACCGGCGCCGTAACGGTGCGGAAGGCCTCGTACCCCGTGATGTCCGCCCCCACCACGAGCTTGTGCACGTCGTGGGTCCCCTCGTAGGTGTAGACGCTCTCCAAGTTCTGCATGTGCCGCATGGCGCAGTACTCGTCCAGGATGCCGTTGGCGCCCTCGATGTCGCGCGCCAGACGCGCGCACTCCCTGGCCATCCAAACGCAGTTCATCTTGGCCAAGCTCACCTGGGCGTGGCGCAGCGTGCCTTCGTCTTTCATCTTGCCCAGCTTCCATACGAGGAGCTGGGCCTTGGTGATTTCGTTCAACATCCACACCAGCTTGTCCTGCACGAGCTGGAACCGGGCAATGGGACCCTCGAACATGATCCGCTCCCTGGCGTACCGGAGGGCCTCGTCGTAACATGCCGCGGCGGCTCCCACCACCCCCCAGGCGATGCCGTAGCGGGCCTGGTTGAGGCAGGACAAGGGCGCCTTGAGACCTCGAGCCGCCGGCAGGCGGTTGGCTTCGGGCACGGGACAATCTTCAAAGATCAGCTCGGAGGTTACGGAGGCGCGAAGGGAGAGCTTTCCCTTCATCTCCGGGGCCGAGAACCCCGGCGTTCCCTTTTCCACCAGAAATCCCCCGAAGCCCTCGGGCGTCCGCGCCCACACCACGGCCACGTCGGCCATGGTCCCGTTGGTGATCCACATCTTCGTCCCGTTGAGCACCCAGGCGTCGCCTCGCCGCTCGGCGCGCGTCTTCATGGATCCCGGGTCGCTTCCCGCGTCCGGTTCCGTGAGGCCAAAGCAGCCGATGGCTTCACCGCGAGCCAGCCGGGGGAGCCAGTGGTCCTTTTGCGCCTCGGACCCGTAGGTGAAGATGGGATACATGACGAGGGATCCCTGGACGGAGGCGAAGGACCGCATGGCCGAGTCTCCCCGCTCCAGCTCCTGCATCACGAGACCCGCGGCCACCTGATCCATTCCGGCGCAGCCGTACGCTTCTGGCAACGTGGGCCCCAGAAGCCCCAGTTGGGCCATCTCGGGCACGAGGTCCCGGGGGAAAGTGCACGCCTGGTAATGGCTGGCAATGACGGGGACCACCTTATCCTGCACCCACCCGCGCACGGTGTCGCGGGTCATTTTCTGCTCCTCGGTCAGGAGGTCGTCCAGACGGTAGAAGTCGGGGGACTGAAATGTGGCAGCCATGCTCGCACCTGCGCTGATGTGGGCAATCCTAAAAGGGCCGCGGCTTCGCGCCGCTGCCTAGGGATAAAGTGTACCACGTCCTTCGGCCGCCCCGTCCTGACATGGGGCCAGCCTTTCATCCGCACCGCTGCGCCCGGCCAGAAACGCCACGGGGGACCGCTTCTCAGCGGCCCCCCAGATGGTGCGCGGCGTTGTGATTCAGGCTTGTTCCGGGGCGGATGAACCATCCTTCGGCGGGAGGCTCTCGCTTTTGGGGGTTCCCCGGACGCCTTTGCGCGCCGGCCGCTTGGCGGCCCCCTTCTTTCCCCGCCCCTTCGCGGCCCGGACGTTACCCTTGGCTGATCTTTTGGCCTTTCGCCCCGGCGCGGAGACCTTCTTGGCCGCCTTGGACTCCTGCTCCTCCGCGCCGGCGGGAGTGAGGGCCCACAGGCCCCGCTTGGAACCCGATTTCACCTTGCCTTCGGCCCGCAGGGAGCCGAAATTCTGCCTGCCCGTCGGCGGGACGACAAGGCCCTCGGCCGCGAAGCAGGCCTGAATTTGCGCGTCTCCCACTTCTTTGACACCCTGGGCCAGCCAGAACCGCATGTACTGGAGGTACCGATCCTTGTTGCTGGAGGGCTTTCGGCCCCGCATGAAGGCATTCAGGGCGGCCTTGTCGACCTCCGCTTCGCCCGCACCGCTGCCACCGCCCTTGGTTTTGGCGGATCCCCGGGGCTTCGCCGGATGAGCCTTCATTTTGGCGGATTTCTCCCGGCGGGATTTCTGCACCGGCACATCGAAGTCGGCCTCATCGGAGAGAAAGGCCTCCACGTAGCTTTCCACGAAGGCCATATCTCCTTCTACGTCGAGTTCGAACTCCCCTTGACGAATATGGATTCTGTAGCTTTGGTTTGCCATGGTTTCTCCTTTACCGAATCTTCCTAGAGTTGAACATAAGGCCGCGCCCATGGCCTGTCAAGCGCGTTTGTCACGTCGCCTTGTCTGAAGTCCTTGCCTGGACCAAGGGGAAGAAGGAGGCAGACAAACAAATGGGAGGGCGTAAGCCCTCCCGGGGTGTAGCGGATCAAGACAGCGGCGCTCAGGCCCGGCGAACCTTCGGCGCCAAGGTTGCGGCGCAGGCCACCTTGAGGGCCTCACCCGGCAGGAACGGCAGGACGCCCATGAGAAGCGCCTGGGCCAGAGAGAGGTGCAAGAGGACCGACAGCCACGCCGCACCCAGGGTCAAGATCAGGAGGGAGGCCGCGGACATGAGGGCAACGCGGGCCCAAAGGCTCTTCGATGCCACCCTGGGCCACAGCCCCGCCACGAGGAGGGAGGCCGGCAGGAAAGCCCAGAGGTATCCTCCCGTGGGACCCGCGAGGTACACGGCGCCGGCGGCGGCTCCCGCGAAAGCGGACATGCCGAGTGCCCCCGCGCCGAGGTAGATGCCCTGCACTCCCAGCGACCAGGAGCGGCCGAGCCAGGCCGCGCCGCATAGGACAAAGAGCGTCTGCAGGGTCACGGGAACTGGTGTAAACGGGAGGGGAATCTCCACGTACGCGCCCAGGACCGTACCCAGAAGGAAGAAGGCGGACAGCACGAAGCGCTCCGCGAGCGCCCCTCCCACTCGAACCTTTAGCGCGCCCATCACCCGATCCATTGCCATCCTCCCTCGGCGGACTTCCATCGGCCTCCCGCGCTCGGGCGCCGTCGGAATCCTGCTAAACGACTCATATGACACGAAAAGGCTCGCGCTGTCAACCTTCGCGGACCCGTAATTTCTTCGCCTTTTACTTTTTACTTCTGACTTTTCACTTTAAAATCCCGCCCGTCCTGGCCTTCGGCTCCTCCAAACTGGGTGTAATACAGGTGGGCGTAGAGGCCATTCTTGGCCAAGAGCTGCTCGTGGCTGCCCTGTTCCGCTACGGCGCCTTTGTGCAGAACCACGATGGAGTGGGCATCCTGAACCGTGGAAAGCCGGTGAGCCACGACGATGGCCGTCCGCCCCCGAAGAAGCTCTTTCAGGGCCTGCTGGATGAGGGCTTCGGTCTGGCTGTCCACGCTGGCGGTGGCTTCGTCCAGAACCAAAATGCGCGGCCCCGGTGCCAGCGCCCTGGCAAAGGAAACGAGCTGGCGCTCTCCCTGGGAAAGCACGGTGCCCCGCTCGTTCACGGGATGCTCCAGGCCGTCGGGAAGGCGCGACAAGACCATGCTCGCGCGGCTGACATCCAGGGCCCGCGCCATCTGCTCATCGGGAACCTGATGAAAGAGCGTCACGTTGTGCCGCAGGGTGCCCGCGAAGAGAAACAGGTCCTGCTGGACGAAGGCGAACTGGCGCCTCAGTTCCCGCACGTCCCATTCGTCCAGGGGCAGGCCGTCCACGAGGATGCGCCCCTGGCCTGGGGTCAGGTCGTAGAAGCGCAGCAGGAGGGAGGTGATGGTCGTCTTGCCCGAACCCGTGGGCCCCACAAGAGCCACGGTTTTCCCGCTAGGCACTTCGAAGGAGACATCCCGCAGAACCGGCTGGCCTTCCTCGTAGGCGAAATTCACCTTCTCGAAGACGATGTGGCCGGAGGCGGCGCGGGGGCGGCGCCCCTGGCCCGGATCCTCGGGGGCCGTGTCCAGAATCTTGAAGAGGCGCTCGCTGGCCACCACGCTGCTCTGGACGATGTTGAACTTTTCGGCCAGATCCTGGAGGGGCATGAAGAGCATCTTGAGATAGATCAGGAAGGCCAGGAGGGTCCCCAGGCTGAGGTTGCCGCGCATGGCCTGCCCTCCTCCGTACCACACCACCAGGCCCACGGCGGACGTGGCGAAGGCGTCGATGAGGGGCCGGAACACGGCGAAGATGTAGATGAGCTTCATCTGGGTGTCGTAGTATTCCCGCCCCAGGGCCGCGAATCTCAGGGACGTGCGCGCCTGCGCCGTAAAGGCCTTGATCACCCCTATGCCCTGCACCGATTCCTGCAGAAACGTGTTGATTTTGGCGAGCTGCACCCGGACGACCCTGTAAATCTTCTGGGAGGACGCCTTGAACCAGAGGGCCAGTCCCACGAGGGGCGGAGCCAGGGCGAGCAGGCAGAGGGTGAGGCGCGGGTCGAGAGCGAAAAGGACTGCCAGGATGCCGAAGAAGAGGACCAGATCGCTCACCGCCGTGGCGATGACCGACGTGAACAGCTCGGAAAGGGTGGCCGTATCGTTGGTGAGGCGCGTCACCAGACGTCCCACGGGGTTCTCGTCAAAATAGCGGATGGGCAGCCGGTGGAGATGGCGGAACAGCTGGCCCCTCATGATGACCACCGCCTTCTCGCCCAGGGCGTTGAGCCCGTAGGTGGTGCCGTAGGCA
>JAKAKG010000206.1:3761-7843 GCA_021813555.1 Acidobacteriota bacterium | reverse complement strand
AGGGGCGAAGCGGGGTCCAGATACTCCTGCTCCATGTCGGGGGTTACCAAGATCCACTTGGGACGGTTCTTGAGGATCTGCTCGGCCACGATTTGGTGGTCTCTCATGGAATTGTAATCGCGATCCAAAGGCAAGAAATAGGTGTAGCCCACGGCGGCGGGGGCCGAGTAGAGGTAGACCTCACCCCCCTCCGGAAAGGCGGCGATGGTGTCACCAGGCGCCAGGACGCCCGGAGAATTCAGCCACCGGTTCACGGCCTGGTCGCGGATGGGACGGTCCACGTCGGTCCACTCCCAGGCCTCGGGTGTATGGAACCACAGGCCCCGCGTGTGATAGAGGGCACCGGAGGCCAGCAGGCACGCCAACATGACCTGGCCCGCGATCCGCGCCCCCCGCGGCCAAGCCGCCCATCCGCTCCAGGAGACGAGCCACAGGGGCGCGAGGATGGCGGAGGCGAAGACCGCGTGGAGCCAGTTGGCGCTGCCCCTCGCCGTCAGGCCGAGCATTAAAAAGGTGGCAAGGACAGCCGCGACGGGCCATGGATCGCCCAGGCTCTTGCGCCGGAGCATCCGCGCGAACTGGACCATCGCCACGGCCACCAGGGCCAAGAGGGCCAGCACCAGCGTCCCGTAAAGGACGAGCCCCGCCAGGGACACCACAACCTGCCCAAATGAGGTGTGCGCTCCCAAAGCGCGCCAGAGATCTCCCACGCGCCACGGGAGGTCTTGCAAGGCCGCGCCGGCGTTCTCGTTCCCCTCGCGGCTATAGTTGCGCATGGGCCAGAGGATGACGTCTCGGATGAACGCAGGCAGAGCTCCGAGGAGCGCGAGGACCATTACAACCGGCCCCCAGATGGCGGCGATCCCCCCGGCCCAGGCGGCGAGCGCCGGGAGCTTGCGGCGAGAGCCTTGCAGGAGCAGAACGAGCGAACAGGCCGCCAGCAAGAGGCCCGCGGTCTGCGTGAAGAGCCCACCAAGGCCCGTGCAGAGCCCTCCGGTGAAGGCGGCCACGGCGCCTGCCTCCTCGGGCCTGGCGAGGGCAACCGCCAGGGCCGCCGCACAGGCCGCGGCCATCCAGTGGTGCGAGGGGACGGCCCAGAACCCGAAGAGGGCCACGGGAACCACCGCCGCCCAGAGGCACGACGTGGCCCCGCTCCAACCTCTTCGGTGAAGGGCCCACGCTGTGAGCCCGAAGAAAGCGATCATGCCGATGCTGGAGACGTAGCGTCCCGCCGTCAGCGTGGATGCTCCCACCGCCTTGAAGACGGCCGCCAGGACCAGGAAGACCCCCGGCGGGATGAAGTTGAAAAAGTCCCGGTAAGGCACCTGCCCCGTGACCACCCGGTGGGCGTCGTACACGACGATGAATTCGTCCCACTTGGGCGGATTCAGGACGGGGCTGATCTGCACGGCGAGGACGCCTAACACCAACAAGCCCATCCCCGCGCACGCCGCGCAGGCCGTACGGCGGCTCATGGCGTTCCCTTCCTTCGGTAAATCACGGCGTCGGCCACGAGGGCGTAGCGCACGTAGTCGCGCCTCAGGACCGTTGCCACCGGTGAGGCGGGGTCGAGGTAGTCGGTCTCCCGCTCCGCCGTCAAAATGATGCACCTGGGCTTGCGGGCCTCAAGCTGGGCCGCCACGATCTGGTGATCCCTGATGGTGTGAAGATGGTCGCAGAGCGGCTGGAATAGCGTGTACCCCACGGCGGCGGGACGGGTGTAAAGATAGACCTGTCCCCCTTCTGGAAACGCGGCAACCGTGTCGGAGGGCAACAGCCACGGCTGGGCACGCAACCAAGTATTGACAGGTGCTTCGCGCGTAGGGCGGTCCACGTCAGTGAATTCCCAGAGGGCGGGGCGGTGATAGAGGAGGAACCCCAGATGGAACATCGTGAGCGCCGCGAAGACACAAGCCAGCGCCGCCGCGCTCGCGCGCCCCCCCCGAGGGACACTCAGATAGGACGGGGGCCCCAACATGGCCCAAGCCACCATCACGGGACCCAGCACGTATACCAGGTGAAGGAGGTCCGTCTTCCCGCTGAGAAAGAGCGCTAGGTCAAGGAAGGTCAGGACCATGGCGGCGCTTGCAAGACGTGCCCCTATGCGCCGCTCTCGGAGAATCCGAGCGAGCTGGAAGAGGGCCAGACCAATGGCGAAAAGGGCCGCCGCCACGAGGCCCGCATAGGTCAAGGTCCCCGAGAGAGCCCAGAGACCCCACGAGATCCGCCCCACCGCCTCTGGCCGTTGCCAGAGGGCTCCGAACCGGCTGGGGAGGTCGGCCAGCAACCCTACGGCGTTCGGACCACCCTTCGCGCCGTAACTTCGGGCCGTCCAAAGAATGGTGTCGTTCCACAAAGCTTTCAGGGCACCTTCACCTCCAAACCACAGCAGGGAGGCGCCGGCGGTGAGGACCAGGCCGAGACTAGCCCAAGCGCTGCCTTGCACGCGCCTCTGGCCGCCGAGGGCCCAGAGAACGCCCCAGTACATTGCCATCTCCACGGCTGTGGTCTGCAAGGTCATGAAGGCGGCCCCGCCCGTGGCCCCGATCCACACCCAGCCCCAGGCCCCGCGCACCTTGCCTTCACCGAAGTCATAGGCCTCCAGGGAGGCGAGCCAGATCACTACCCCGAGCCAGTGATGGGAAGGTACGGGCCAGAAGGCGAAGAGCCCAAGGGGAAAGAGGCACGCCAGCCCCGCAGCCCACCCGCGCGGCCATGCGGCGCGGCGCAGGGCGCGGGCGCACAGCCACGTGCTCAGGAGCGCGACCACCAGGGCCCACCCACGCCCCAGGGTCAGCGTGGCGGGGGAGCCCCACAGGCGGAACCACCCCGCGAGGGCGTAGAAGATTGCCGGCGGAGTGAAATTGAAAAAATCCCTGTAGGGGACTGCACCCCCCAGCACGCGCTGGGCGTCGTAGACCATGAGGCACTCGTCCCACTTGGCAGGGGTGGCCACGGGGCCCATCTTGAGCAAGAGCCAGAGGACAACCAGGAGACCCACGGCCGTGCTCAGAAGAATCGCACGCGCCGGATGTTTCAGGTGAGCCAGAGGGGCTGGAATCACCGGACGCCTCCCCAGCGAGGGTGCCTGCTCCTCGCCCATGCCACCGCCAATCCTACGAGGGTCAGCAGGGTCAACAAGGCACCGAAAAAGAAGGACACGGGGCGGTAGCTGAAGGCCACCTCGTGTGATCCCGCACCAAGCGGGACGGCTCTGAAGGCCCCGTCGGCAGCGTACTCAGGAGAGGGACGCCCATCCACGAGGGCCTTCCAGCCCGGATAGTAGAGATCCCTCAAAACAAACCAGCCCGCCGTTGGCGCCTCCACGCGCCAGCGGTTGCTCGTGGCCAGATCTTCGAGGGGGACGACCGATCCGCGCGCCGCGGAGTCTCCTTGTTTAGGTTCACCCGCAACCGGCCCTTCTATGAACACTTCGTCCTTCCACGCAGCACCCTTCAGGGCCCGAGCGGCGCCCTCTTCCGGTGTCGCGACGGCCTCCGCCTCTCCGACCCAAAAGGCCCGGCCCACTTGTCCTTCCGCTCCATACGGAACGAGGCCGCCCTTCCCTCCGTCCAAACGCCAGGCGGTGGCCACACCCAAGAACGCTGCGCGTTCCGGTTCCCAGGCACCGAAGAGATCCTTGAGCGGATCCCTGCGAGGATCAAGGAGGGCGAGCCGGCTGGGAACCAGGGGCGCGCAGTAGCGCACGTCACGCAGCCCCCAGAGGGCCGACAGGTTGGGAGGGAGGCTGCGCCACAGATCCCTGTCGGGAAACCACATGCGTCCAGATTCATGTGCTGCTCGCTTCGAGATGGCGGCGGCGAGTCGCGGTTCGGAGCGGTTCCAGCACACGTCCAGACCGGGATGCACGAAGACTTCGGAGGCTAGGGCCAGGGAGGCCAGGGCCACGGCGAGGGTCATAGGGGCGATGCGTTGCCCCGCACCGACGATGGCGAGCAGGATGGCCAAGAGGCAAAGGACCGTCAGCCATCCAAGGATGGGCGCCTGAGATCCCGTGAGGGGTACCAAATGGCGCGCGAGGAGATCTTGCGCGGACGGCGCCGCCGCGAGGAGGCCCGCGC
>JAKAKG010000206.1:0-3661 GCA_021813555.1 Acidobacteriota bacterium | reverse complement strand
AGCAGGATGGCCAAGAGGCAAAGGACCGTCAGCCATCCAAGGATGGGCGCCTGAGATCCCGTGAGGGGTACCAAATGGCGCGCGAGGAGATCTTGCGCGGACGGCGCCGCCGCGAGGAGGCCCGCGCCCCACCAGCCTGCGGCGAAGATGGCTGAGACCCACCGTCCCCGCCGGTCCACCTCACCTTTCATCAAACCGTCCACGCCCAAGGCGGCCCAAATGATCAGGCCGGTCCACACGAGGCCCCGCCCATAGCGGCCGCTCGCGAAATCGAAGGTAGCGGCGCGCTGGATCCAGGAAGGCCACGGGAACATCATGGCCGTCCCCCAAAGCACCGCGGGCAAAACGGCCAAGGCAATCCCCCGGTGCCGGCGCACCCACCAGCCTGCCGCTGCCAGCAGGATAAGAACGGGGGACCAGTAAATCTCCGAGCCGGGAATGAAACACGCCGAGGGGTGGTAGGGGAACGGCGTGCTGGCCGCGAACCTCGACGACGAGGCATGGAAGAGATACTCCAGAAAGGGCAAGACCCACCAGGCCGAGAGCCCAAGCGAGGTGGCGGCGACTATCATCCAAGGCCTCAGCGTTGCGGGGCCCTTTCGTTGCTGGAGGTAGCGAACAAATCCATAGACGCAGAAGGCCGTGGCCCCGAAGAAGGCGTCTTCCACGTGCCCGCTCATCCCCATGAGTGCCACCACAACTGATGGCGCGATCCATCGTGATTGATCTTGGGAAAGGCGATCGAAAGACCAGAGAAGCCACGGACACCAGACGAAGGCCCATGCGTTGGAGTAAACAGCAAAGTTCATGAGATATGGGTTGAAGGCGAAGAGCACGGCCCCGAAAGCCTGCGTCGGCCCGCCTAGGCCCAGTCGTCTCAGGAAAAGAGCCATCCCTAGGCCACCCCAAAGGATTTGGAGCACCACACAAAGGCTGTAGACCCAGGGCGTCGGGTGGACCAAAAAGGGTAGGAAGAACGGGGCGAAGGGCTGGCTCTGTCCGTCGGCCAGGAGCGCTACTCCCACGGCATTGTAGGGGCTCCATAAGGGGAGTTCCCCACTCCGAAGGACGTGGGCAGCGAGTGCCTTCTCGGCATAAAAGGTGGTCACCGGAGCAAGGTCGTAGGTTCGCCAATCGGGACGGTCCGCCGCCAGGTCTATTCCTTCTAGGGCTGGGTCTCCGGCAAGCACATGGAAGGGCACCAGGTGGGCCCCCGCGAGAAGGGGCCAGAAGAACGCCAGCGAGCCCAGCAATAGAACAGCGGGCGCAAGCCAGCGTATCGCTTGGGACCTGCTGGTTGACGAGGCGGCAATGCCGTTCACGGCGGAGCGATCTTATAGAGAATGAAGCCGCCCGCCCGCCCCAGCTCCTTGAGTTTCAGAGGTTGTGCTGTCACGATGTAATCAAGATGAATCGCCCGATATGCCTGGGATAGGCTGAACAATTCCTCTTCGGAAACCTCCAGGTCGCCCTTCAAGATCCAGCTCCCTGGCCGGCAGGCGCCGATGAGATTCGCCCTCCGGGTCCACTCCCGGTAGAACCCCTCATCGTAGACGGCCCCGCAGAAGTCCTTGTAGGTCACGAAAGAGCTCCGCAAAGTTTGAAGCCGAAAGGTCTTCCACCTCGGGGGAACGATCACCGTGGCGTCGGCGGGCACGGAACGACGGACAAGATCCGCCATGCTTTCCAGTGATGCATTCCAAGATGAGCTTCTTCGCGCCTCCTCGTACCCAACCTTCAGCCCGGGAACAACCGCGGCAAGGGGCGGCCGGTAGGTGCAAAGGGTCATCATGAAATAGGACGGGAAAAGGATAAGCACCAACCCCAGGCATAAACCGAGCACCCACGGCCTGGCAAGGACGCAGGCATCCTTGAAGGCAAGGAGGAAGAGCGCCGCCAGTCCCATCAGCAGGAGCGCCGAGGGCAGGGCGTTGGCGTTCCAGCTCAGCCCCAGCTTGGGAAGCTTCACCATCCAGAGGGCCTCGATAACCACGAGGGTGAAGGTGGCGAGAGCCCCAAGCCACGTGGCCAGAGCCGGCCTGGCCCCAGCCCCCGCGGCGCCCCCCGTTTCCTCGTAGGCCAGCGCCGCGAGGATCGCCACGGTAAGGGCGAGGGGCGGCGCGGCGCCCATGAGGAGGACCATGAGGAGGAAGAGGCCGAGGGCGGTGGACCAAGCTTTCCCACGTCCCAGGCAGTCCGCGATCTCCTTGCCGCACCATAAGGCTATGGCGTACAAGACCCAGAGAAATCCGCGGGTGAGCGAGAGCTGCGCCAGGAGGGCAACGCCAGCAAGGGCTCCAAGGGCTCCCACGGCGGCCAGGACCACGGCGCCCAGAACCACCCCGAAGAGACGAACCTCGGCCCTATCCATAGAGCCCCTCTTCCAATGAACGAGGAACGCCAGTCCCATGGATCCCAATAAGAGGGCGATGGCTGTCCACGTAGAGGGCGGCTGGCCTTGCGGAAATAGGTCTGGAAGCCGGTGCCAGAGGTCTTCGAACCGCGTACCGGAGTAAAGGGCCCAGAGATCGTGGTGAACCCCAAGAACCCGCGAATAAATCACGAGGCATAGTCCCATGATTCCCAGCACGAGGGTCAGCCTCGCCCACTCCCTCCACCGGTGCTCCAACAGGAGGGTGAGCCCGATCCCCGCCGCAACGGGAATCACGTCCGGCACATGAACAAAAACGCCGAGAGAGAGGGCCGCCAAGTGTAATCCTGGCCTTTGCTTCAGGAAATAATAGAGGGCGACGGCGGCCAGGACGATGCCAAGGCACCGGGTGGTGAAGTACCCATCAAAGGTGTTGATCCCCGCGCCTGGGACCTCTAACGCCGGGAGCCAGAGGAAGACGCTGATCCACGCCGCGCTGGTATTTTTCCAAAGGAGCTCGGCGGTTCGGTAGAGGAAGTAGAGCCCCAAGAAGGTCGAAAGCAGGTGCAGAGTGAGAAAGAGGGCCGGGAACCCCGTCCATCGCCCCAGAAAGGCCAGGATGGGCCATGTCAGGGACTCTTTGGCCACGCCCATCGTCAGCAAATAATCGTGAGGAAAGAGGGCGGGCGTGTTCCAGTGATAGAGAAAAGGCAAGTAGAGCGCTTGGTCGTCCAGGGCGAAGCCGTAGCCTCGGATGAGAACCGCGGCCGCCGTGCATGCTGACAGGGCGAGCCAGAACACGAGGCCCGATGCCTTCGGGCCCGCATCACGGCCTTCGATCGCTACCGCCCGCTCTCCCATGGATCTCCTTGAGGCCCGCCGTCAAGGCCACACCGCCCCGCAGTCATTCTACCCCTTGAGCTGGGGTGAGAGGGCCTTCGCGGCAGGAACGTCCCGGCTCTTCGGCCCAGAGTCCACGCGAGGAGACTTCCTCCAGAAAACCAGCGAAGCCGCGACGAGCCATCCCAATCCCGTCAGGATGAGCCCCGCGGCCACGCTGGACGGCCGATAGCGAACTTCAACCTCGTGCTCCCCCGCCGGGACCTCCACCGCCCGGAAGGCTAAGTTGGCGGGATAGATGGGCGCCGCATGCCCATCCACGGTAGCCTTCCACCCCGAAGCGAAGGTATCGAGGAGCACGAGGACGCCTCCCGTTTCGGCGGAGGTTTGTAGACGCACCCTGGTGAGTCCGTCCTCGATCCACTCCACGTGGTCGGTAGCCGAAGGCCG
>JAKAKG010000168.1 GCA_021813555.1 Acidobacteriota bacterium | reverse complement strand
CCGGAAGCGCTGGTAGAGGGGGGTTTGAACGAAGTTGTTGAGGTAGCGGTGGATGGCCCCCACGTTGGGGGAGATGGACATCTGGTTGTCGTTGAGGATGGCCAGAAAGCGCCGGTGCCGGGCGGCGCCGGCATTGTTCAGGCCCTCGTAGCAGAGGCCTCCCGTGAGGGCGCCGTCGCCAAAGACCGCGGCCACGCGGTTGTTCCCGCCCAGGATGTCCCGCGCCACGGCCATGCCGTAAGCCGCCGAGAGGGCCGTGGAGGCGTGGCCCGCCCCGTACACGTCGTATTCGCTCTCGGACCGCTTGAGGAACCCCGAGATGCCCCCGTACTGCCGGATGGTCCGCAGGGCCTCCCGCCGTCCCGTGAGGATCTTGTGGATGTAAGCCTGGTGTCCCACGTCCCAAACCACCGGGTCCCGCGGCGTGTCCAGCGTGTAGTGGAGGGCCACCGTGAGCTCCACGACTCCGAGGCTGCTGGAGAAATGGCCTCCCACCTCCGACACCACCTCCAGGAGGTAGGCGCGCAGTTCTTTGCACAGCCGCGGGAGAACCTCCTCAGGGAGAGCCCTCAGGTCGGCGGGCGAATGGATGGATTCCAGCAGGGGGTAGTCGGGCACCGCAACTCCTTCCCAGAACAGACAGTTATATGCTCCCGGGGGCCTCCAGTCAACCCGTGCCCCGCCCCGCAAGACTCATTCCGATCCGGTGCCGGGGCGCCCCGTTGGGGTCCGGGCGGCCCTATGTTACTCTGACGTCCTCGTGGAGGAATTCGTGGCCGCTGAACGGCAAGAGGAGAGAACCTTTCGCATCGGAATCTTCTGGGTTCTCTCCGTGCTCCTGGTCCTGCTCGTGGTGGTTCCCCTCGTGTCCTACTCCTGGAAAACCATCGCCACGAGCCGGGACTACATCGAGGAATCCCTCCGAGAGCGGCAGCTCAAGACCGCCATTCCCGCGGCGAGCCACATCGAGAACCTCATGTACGCCCACCAGCGGCACCTGGAAGACCTGGTGGGAACCTTCGAGGTCTTCGCCAACGACACCCAGTTCAAGGTTCGGTTCGAGGACCTCCTCCAGCGGGGCATCCTGGGCCGCAACCTGTCGGACGACACCCTCCTTCTGACCTACCAGGATCAGGAGGGAGGCCAGTTCACCACGCCCTGGAAGGGCATCACCACGGCCGAGCAGGCTCAGCTCACGAGCCTCGTCCTGCCCCTCGGGCGGCAGGCCATCGAGGCCAACGCGGGACGATCCTCGGAGGTCTTCTTCGTGCGTCTGGCTGCCCAGCGCGGCCTCTCCCTGCCCGCCATGGCCCTGGCCCTGCCCCTCCATTCGGACAACCGTCCCGTGGCGGCCCTCACGGCCATCTTCCTCTTGCAGGGGGTGCAGGACAGCCTGGAGGAGTACAGCCGCGAGTTCGGCATGTTCGTGACCGACGCCCACGGGAACCTCCTGTTCACCTCCGACCCCGTCAAGCAGGGCAAGCCCATGAACCTCTCCGACGACCCCATCGTCCAACGCGTCCTAGCCACGGGCTCCTTCCCCACGAGCGCGGTGAACTACAACGTGACGCGAACGGCCGGCCGCAAGACCGAGACGGACCTGGTCACCTGCGCGCCCATCAATGCCTACCGCTGGCTTCTCTTCTCCCAGGTGGACCGGGAAAAGTACTACGCCCCCATCGTGGCCCTGCGGCGCCAGTCCACCTGGTGGATCGCCCTCTCCATCGTGAGCGCCCTCCTGGTGGGCCTCGTCCTGGCCCGCCAGATCACCCGCCCCCTCTCGGACTTGACGGAGGTGAGCCGCGACCTGGCCCACGGCAACTTCCACCGCCGCGCCGAGGAGAAGGCCAAGATGGAGATCGGCGAGCTGGCCCGAGCCTTCAACGCCATGGCCGACGACATCCAGGAGTACATCCAGAAGGTAGAGGCGGCGGCGCAGGAGACCCAACAGCTCTTCATGGACTCCATCCGCGCCATCGCCAACGCCCTGGACGCCAAGGACCCGTACACACGGGGCCACAGCGAACGCGTTTCCGCCTACGCCATGATCGTGGGACGCGAATACGGCCTGGACGAGCATATGATGCGCGTCATGGAGATTTCCTCGCTCCTCCACGACGTGGGCAAGATCGGCATCGAGGACCGCATCCTGCGCAAGCCGGGGGCCCTTACGGCGGAAGAGTTCGAGGTCATGAAAACCCATCCTCCCAAGGGGGCCGCCATCCTCGGCGGCATCCCTCAGATGCGGGACATCATCCCCGGCATCCGCCACCACCACGAGCGATGGCAGGGGGGGGGTTATCCCGACGGCCTCAAGGGAGAGGAAATCCCGATCCAGGCGCGCATCATCGGCGTGGCCGACGCCTTCGACGCCATGACCACGAACCGTCCCTACCAGAAGGGCATGACCTTCGAGAAGGCCTCGGCCCGCCTCAACGAGCTGACCCCGGCCGTCTACGACACCGCCGTCATGGAGGCCTTCAACCGCGCCTACCGCTCGGGGGCCTTCCTCCCCCACCAGCAGACGGTTCAGGCGGCCAAGCTGGCTTAGGCCCCATCCGTCCACAGGGTGCGGCCATGGCGTTCGTGCGGATAGGCCCTCAGCAGGCGCCCGGCGGCCAGCCTGGGAACACCTCGTGCTAAACTTCGTGTTTCGTATTGGCTTGGACCTGGCCGCTCTGGGCCCCGTCCGTGGCGAAAGGGAGACGAACCATGCAGGACGGCGTTGGCGGATGGCCCATGGAGGACCTCTTCGAGAGGCACCCTGAGAACCCCGTGCTCACGGCCATGGACTTGGGGTACCCGGCGAACGCGGTGCTCAACGCGGCGGCGGCGCAGGTGGACGGTGAGACGGTGCTCCTGGCCAGGGTTGAGGACCGGCGGGGGCTCTCCCACCTCACGGTGTGCAGGAGCAAGAACGGCGTTTCGAACTGGAAGGTGGACAACCCTCCGACCCTCTCGCCTCGTGGCAAGGACTACCCTGAGGAGCAGTGGGGCCTGGAAGACCCCAGGACCACGTACCTCGAAGAGCTGGGGGTATGGGGCGTGGTGTACACGGTCTACTCCCGCCAGGGGCCCCAGGTGAGGCTGGCCACCACGCGGGACTTCAGGTCTTTCGACGTGGGGGGGGTCATCTGCCCTCCGGAGGACAAGAACGCCGCCCTCTTCCCCCGCAAGTTCAACGGCCGCTGGGCCCTCCTCCACCGTCCCGTGTCCTCGGGGCGCGACGCGAACATCTGGATCTCCTTCTCCCCCGACCTCACCCAGTGGGGCGAGCACCACCTCCTCATGGAAACGCGCCGCGGCAATTGGTGGGACGCCCACCGCATCGGTACCTGTCCTCCTCCCCTCGAAACACCCGAGGGATGGCTGCTGGGCTATCACGGGGTCCGCAACACGGTGGCCGGCGCCATCTACCGCTTCGGGCTGGCGCTCCTGGACCTTGAGAACCCCCAGCGCGTCCTGCGACGGAGCGACGATTGGGTGTTCGGGCCCCAGGCGGCCTACGAGAGGATGGGCGACGTGGGGAACGTGGTCTTCCCCTGCGGTTGGATTCTGGACAAGCCCAGCGGTAAACTGAGGATGTACTACGGCGCGGCGGACACGTGCATCGGCTTGGCCACGGCTAACCTGAGCGACGTGATGGCGTACGTCATGTCCTGCCCCTTGGTCTCCTGAGCGCCGAGATCCACCGGAACCGGG
Source organism: Acidobacteriota bacterium (assembly GCA_021813555.1). Taxonomy (GTDB): domain Bacteria; phylum Acidobacteriota; class UBA4820; order UBA4820; family DSQY01; genus JAKAJA01. The sequence goes on along the minus strand of JAKAKG010000168.1, from coordinate 4,237 downwards.
TTCTCAGGCGGGAGGCGCGGAAGCCTGTCGCGGCGCCCCACCGGCCGCCGCGCTCCATGCCGGAGCCATCAGAGGAGGGCGCCACCGTGAAGCCACCGTCCGTCGCCTTCATCGCCACCTACGTGCCCCGCCTGTGCGGCATCGCCACCTTCACGCACGACAACGCGCTCGCCGTGAGCGGCTCCATGGGCAAGATCCTGGGCCAGACGAGCAAGGTCCAGGTGGTGGCCCTCCACCGCCCCGCCGATGCGTTCCGATACGGTCCCGAGGTGGGCTTCCTCCTCCGCCAGCCCCAGCGCATGGATTACCAGGAGGCGGCCGAGTTCCTGAATATCTCCTCCATCGACGTGGTGTGCCTCCAGCACGAGTTCGGCATCTTCGGCGGCGACGACGGCAAATACATCCTGGACCTGCTGGCGGCCCTGAGAAAGCCCGTGGTCACCACCCTCCACACGATCCTCACCCGCCCCAGCGAGGGACAGCGCGCGGCGCTCTCACGGGTCTGCGACGTCTCCAACGAGGTGGTGGTGATCGCCGACAAGGCCCGGAGCATCCTCACGGAGGTGTACGGCGTCCCGGGCGAGAAAATCCTGCACATTCCCCACGGCGTGCCCGACGTGCCCTTCATGGACCCCGGTTACTACAAGGACCAGTACCACCTGGAGGGCAAGAAGGTCCTCCTCACCTTCGGCCTCCTGGGACCGGGCAAGGGCATCGAACACGCCATCGACGCCGTGGCCCTCCTCGTGAAGGAGTTCCCCAACCTCACGTACGTGGTTCTGGGAGCCACCCATCCCGAGGTGAAACGGCAGTTCGGCGAGGCCTACCGAACGAGCCTGGAACAGCGGGCGGAGGCGAAGGGCATCAAGCAGAACGTCCTCTTCTTCGACCGGTTCGTCTCCGACGAGCAGCTCCACGAGTTCCTCCTCATGGCAGACCTCTACGTGACCCCCTACCTGGCCAAGGAGCAGATCTCCTCGGGAACCCTCTCCTTCGCCATGGGGTGCGGCAAAGCCGTGGTCTCCACCCCCTACTGGTACGCCGAGGAGATGCTCGCCGGCGGCCGGGGCCTGCTGTGCGACTTCGCCAATCCGGAAGCCATGGCCGCCCAGCTCAGGCGCCTCCTCTCGGACGAGGTGGAATGCAACCAGATCCGCAAGCGGGCCTACCAGTACACCCGCTCCATGGTGTGGGACAAAGTGGGGCGCAAGTACCTGGAGGCCTTCAACCGGGCCGCCGAGGCCGGGGTTCCCGCGGCGGTGACGCGGCGCTCCCTTCCCACGGGCCTGCCCGAGATCCGCCTGGACCACCTGCGCATCATGACCGACGGCACGGGGCTCATCCAGCACGCCATCTTCGCCACCCCCGACCGCACGCAGGGGTACTGCACGGACGACAACGCGCGGGCCCTGAGGTTCATCGTGCGCTACTGGGACCTCTTCAAGGACGAGTCCGTCCTCCCCCTGGCCCAGACCTACCTGGCCTTCCTCCTCTACGCCTTCAACGAGCAGACCCACCGGTTCCGCAACTTCATGTCCTACGACCACAGGTGGTTGGAGGAGAGCGGCTCGGACGACTGCCAGGGCCGGACCCTGGGCGCCCTGGCCGACACCCTCCTCTATGCGCCCAACGATTCCGTCGCCGGCATCGCCAAGCGCCTTTTCGAGCAGGCCCTACCCTCCACGCGGACCCTCGTCTCCCCCCGCGCCTGGGCCTGGACCATCCTCGCCTGCGACACCTTCGTCAAGCGCTTCGGCGGAGCGCGGGAGGTCCGCGACGTGCGGGAGGACCTTTCCGCCCGCCTCATCGGAGCCTTCCAAGCCAACGCCACGGACGAGTGGCCCTGGTGCGAGAACGAGGTCACCTACGACAACGGCCGCATCTGCAAAGCCCTCATGGTGGCGGAGGCCATCAGCGACCCTCCCGGGCGCACGGACTTCGGCCTGCGCTCCCTGGAGTGGCTCATGAAGACACAGACGGACCCCAAGGGCGGCCACCTCAGCATCATCGGCAACGCAGGCTGGCTCAAACGGGAGGGCTTCCGGGCCCAGTTCGACCAGCAGCCCATCGACGCCGCCGCCCTCCTCTCGGCCTGCCACGACGCCTACCGGCGCACCCGGGACGACCGCTGGAAGGTGGAGATGAAGAAGTGTTTCAACTGGTTCCTGGGGGCCAACGACCTGAACATGCCCCTCTATGATTTTCAGACCCACGGCTGCCACGACGGGGTCCATGACCACGGTGTCAGCCGCCATCAGGGCGCCGAGTCCACCCTCTCGTGGCTCATGTCCGCCCTGCGCATGCACCAGGAGGGCTGGTTCTAAGGGCTCGCAAGCGCCGGGCAAGACGCTCGTCCCGGCTATCGGCAAGGGCCCCGGCCGCGCATGGGACCGGGTGAAGTCTCAATCCACTACTTCATGGAGAGAAGAAGATGAGCCTTCGCGTCGCGATCAACGGGTTCGGCCGCATCGGCCGCCTGGTTTTCCGTCAGGCCATCAAGGACCCCAACCTGGACATCATCGCCCTCAACGACCTGACCGACGCGGCCACCCTCGGCCACCTGCTCCAGTTCGATTCGATCTACGGGCGCTTCGACATGCCCGTGAAGGCCGTGGGGGATCACCTGGAAGTGGGCGGCAAGCGCATCAAGGTCTACGCCCAGCCCAACCCCGAGGGAACTCTCTGGAAAGACCTGGACGTCCACCTCGTCTTCGAGTCCACGGGCCGCTTCGCCAACGGCGCCAAAGCCAAGTGCCACCTGGACGCGGGGGCGGACTGGGTCATGATCACGGCGCCCGCCAAGAACGTGGACCTGACCGTGGTCTACGGCGTGAACCACGGAGACCTTGACCCCAAGAAGCACCGCATCATCTCCAACGGGTCCTGCACGACGAACTGCCTCGCGCCCATGGCCAAGGTCATCCTCGAGAACTTCGGCATCGAGCGGGGCCTCATGACGACGGTCCACGCCATCACCAACGACCAGCGCCTCCTGGACCTGACCCATTCGGACCTGCGCCGGGCCCGCGCCGCCTTCGTCTCCATGATCCCCACCACGACGGGCGCCGCCAAAGCCGTGACGGAGGTCCTCCCCGAGCTCAAGGGCAAGGTGGACGGCCTCGCCGTGCGCGTCCCCACCACCAGCGTCTCCCTCGTGGACTTCACCTTCACGACCGAGAAGCCCGTGAGCGTGAAGGGCCTCCTGCGCGCCTTCAAGGCCGCCGAGGCGGGGCCGCTCAAGGGCGTGATGGAGGTCTGCGACCTGCCCCTCGTGAGCGTGGATTTCAAAGGCAGCACGGCCACGTGCATCGTGGACGCCCAGAGCACCATGGTCCTCCAGGAGAAGATGGGCAAGGTCCTGGCCTGGTACGACAACGAGTACGCCTACGCCGCGCGCTGCGTGGACGTGGCCAAGCTGTTCCTCGACTGAGCGGAGACCTTGGACCGGCGGGAGAGGATCCAGCGGTTCCGTGATCTCCTCCGGGCCCGCGACTGGCCCGCGGTGGCCGCGTTTCCTGCGCCGCCGGGCTGGGTCCTGCGCCGCCTCCTGAGCTTCCTGCAAGACCCGTCCCCGGGGCTGCGCTGGCGAGCCGTGCTGGCCCTGGGCCGCGTGGCTGAAACGCTTCCGGGGGACGAGGCGGCCCTGCGGGAATTCGTCCGGTCCCTCTTCTGGTCCATGAACGACGAATCGGGCAACCTCTGCCGCATGGCCCCCGAGGCCCTCGGCGAAATCCTGCGCGCCCGCCCCCCCTTGCGCGCCGAGTTCGGCCCCCTCCTGCCCCAGTACCTCGTGGAAGAGCCGTTTGAAACAGGCGCCCTCTGGGCCCTCTGCCGCCTCGCCGAGGCCGGCTGCCGCCCCGAAGTGGCCCCCGCCCAGCTCGCCCCCTCCCTCCACCACCCCGACCCCCGCCGCCGCGGCCTCGCCCGAAGGCTCCAGCGCGCCCTTGGATGAACGCCGTTGTCCTCACACAAAAACGCCCGGGGACATTCGCCTCCGGGCCTTCGATCACCTGATCACCTGATTACCTTCTCCTAGTGCGCCATCACCTCGCCGCCCGCGCCTCGTCCCCTGAGCAGGAGGAGGAGGGGCAGCATGGCGGCGAACATGAGGGTGAGCATCCAGAAGACGTCCACGAAGGCCCCCGCGGCGGCCTGGCGCTGGACCATGCCGTAGACGAGGCCCTGGGAGACCTGGTCCAGGGTGGCGTGGTCCAGGCCCGCGCGGGGGAAGAGGCCC
>JAKAKG010000210.1 GCA_021813555.1 Acidobacteriota bacterium | reverse complement strand
TGGGGAGGTTAAAATCCATTGCTACACGCCCATCCCCTACACCCTCCCTCAGAAGCCGCTCCAATCCTGGAATCGCTATTCCGTTCCCCTTCGGCATGACTTTGATGAAACATCTATCGTGGCTCCCCAAGTCCAGGCCATGGCACGCAATGATCACCAGAATGCCGACCTTCAGCCAGCGACTGTTCTTCACCCATTTGGACAACCACATTTCCTGCGCCGCAAAGCCCAGTCCCAAACTTAGGCTAAATCCGGTGAGATAGAGCTGGCGCGACGGGCTTCGCAGAAAGGTGCCTGGCAGCAAGTGAAAGAAGCCTTGCGCGAAGGGGAGTGCCGTTAAGAGGGATAGCAAGCCTATGAGGATGAAGAAAAGCCCGGTTCGGCTTATCTTCTTCCTTCTAAAGACTGCTATGGCAGCCAGAAACACAAGCGCGAGAAGCGGAGCTAGCCCCACATAAATAACGGTGTCCCAAAAATAGCCCTCGTGAGGGTATCCATTGAAAGGCACCCACGGGAGACGATTCACAAGCCTTGGCCAACCATCTTTCCACGGCATGATGTATCCCCATAGCCTGGCCGTGGGCAGGGCAAGATCATTCGCGGGGGTCTCCAATCCCAAAACCCGCGTGCTCCGCAGAATAAGTTCCAACATGGGCCACCATGCGAACAGAGTGCAGAGGCACCCGGCGCCCATCGCCGAGAGGAGCATGAGGCCCCGGCGCGATCTGTCCCACCAGAGGATGTAGAGGATCGTTGCACCGATGGCGTAGGCCGGTATCTGCGGATGGCCCGCCAGAGCCACGCAAGCGGTCCCAATGGCCAATGCTGCAAGCCTTGAGGGAACCGGGAGACTCCGATGACCAGAGTCGAGGCCCCTTTCAACCAGCCAAAGGAGAAACGGCAGCGCGGGATACGCCTCGATAACTGGCAAGTGGCCAGCCAAGATTCTGGAGGCGAAAAAACCAGTGCAGGCAAAGGTCCAGCCCGCACAGGCGGCCGGAAAGGCAGTGAAACCAATCCTTCGCGCATACAAGAAGGTGAACAAGGCCGCAAGCAGGGAAGCCATAACCACGGCCACGAAGAAAGCATGATCTGGTGCCCAAAAGAGCAGGAACAGTCTGGTCGGGATCCATGGAAAGCTTTGCAGGTTGGACCAAAAGGGGGTGCCCAAAAGTTCCCGAGTGTACCATCCAGGCAAGCCTTGCCCCTTGTGAAGAGCCTCTTGGACATATGTGAGACGGTGGGAATGGAGCTGGAGATAATCTAGACCCAGCAATGAAAGACTGCCACCTTTAAGCATAGGGGGGAGATACACGGCCAGGACCGCCACCAACATGCAGGTTGCCACAATCGGGCTCTGGTAGGGCTTTGCCCATGCCGCAAGACTTGAGCATCGCGGCACGTCGAACCGATGCGGAGGTTCGTGTCTTGAAGTCTCCGTCCTACTCATTCGTTCTCCCGTGGCGCTAAATGAGGCTTGGAAAACCCTGTGCCAATGACCTCTCCCGCCTGCCTCGGCTATACAGCGCAGAAAGGCGGCACCACTAGGCGAGCAGGCTGTTGGATATGCCTCCCACACTCCACCCTTCACTGCAATCAAGGAGAGGTTGGCTCACTGTTCGGTGGCACCCTCGCGTGGGCAGGAAGTGTAGAAAGGCGCGTCTTGATCTCCCTTGCCAGGGTTTGGTTGCCAGACTGGCGAGCGGCCTCCAGTGCAAGATGCATCTCTGAGGACACCTCCGCGATCCTTCCGAGATGGCCCAAGGCCAGGGCGAGGTAGTAGTGCGCGGCCGCGTCGCGAGGAGCCAGCGAGACAGCCCTTCGGAATGTCTCTGCCGCCTCCTCCATATGGCCGGCTTGCGCTAACAGCCGTCCCACATCCAACTGGGCATCGGCGCGTTCTGGTTGAAGTGTCGCACGGCGCCGGAAGACCTCCAGCGCCTCACTGAGCTTCCCTTCGCGTTCAAGGGTATCACCCAGGTTATGAAGAGCCTTGGTATCTTTCGGATCTAGCTCCAGGACTCGGCGGTAGCAGGCCACGGCGGGGCCTTTCTTGCCCACGTCCCGAAAGGCGTTCCCAAGGTTACCCCAGGCGTTGACGGAATGGGAGTTGAGGATGGTGGCCCGCTTGAGAATGGGGATGGCTTCTTGGGCTCGTCCCTCCGCGATGAGCCAAAACCCCAGCGCGTCGAGCATGTCATCGTCTAAGCCCCCGGCCTGCAATGTATGGGTGAAGAGGGTCATGCCATTCCGCCAATACCCGCATTGGTGCCATGTCGCCGCGCTCAGGGAGAGGGCGACAAGAACGGCTGTACCTCCCATAATGGCTGGCCGGAGCGCTTTGACGCGCCTCGCCGCTTCCGCCAGGCCCCACGACACCATGACGAAGACCCCGATGAGCGCCACATAGGTGTACCGGTCGGCATAGGCCTGACGCCCTACCTGCAAGAGGCCCGAGACGGGCGCGATGGCCACGAGAAACCACAGCCATCCCACAACCAAATAGGGACGGCCGCGCCAGAGCCGCCAGACTAGTATACTAATAGCGCAGAGGAGCAAGGCGGAGCTCGCCACATCGAGCCAGGGCCAGCCATTACCAGGAATTGGATAGAGTACGGCGAAGTTCACCGGTACGGCCATCTTGGCTAGGTAGCTTGCATAGCCCACGATGGCGCCTTCGGCCCGCATCCCGAGCGGCAATCTTTGGAGCGAGCTGACCGCTCCCATTTTGCCCTGGCCATAGATCGTCAGGATTCCAAAAAGGACGGACAGCGTGAAGAGGGGGATTTTCTCAACGACGAGCGGGACCCACCTGTGTGCCAATATCCGCCATTTTTCCGCAGACAGCAGCGCAGCTCCTGTGGCTCCAGCATCCCCCTCTGCTCGCCTGAGAGGCCAAGCATCCAGAAGCAGCAGAAGAAGCGGAGCAGTCACAAGCATGGATTTGGCCATGAGCCCCGCGAGCAGAAGCAAAAAGACAGCGGCGTAGCGCCAGAAACCCGGCTTGTGGACATAGCGCTCGTAAGCCAGGAAGGTCAGCATCAGGAAGAAGGTCGAGAGCACGTCCTTCCGCTCCGCGATCCACGCCACCGACTCGACGTGCTCAGGGTGCAGGGCGAAAAGGGCGGCGACGGCCAGGCTCCGCCAAAAGGCGCCTGTGACCCGTCGCAGGAAGATCAGCAAAAGCAGGGCATTCGCGATGTGGATCAGCATGCTCGTGAGGTGATGGCCCCAGGCGTGCAGACCGTAGAGCTGGCAATCGAGCATGTGGGAGAGCCATGTAAGGGGATAGTAGAAGCCGAAGTCAACGTTGGTGAAGGCCCACGCGACGTTGTCCCAGGTCAAACCTGCTTGGACACGGGCGCTCCCAGTCACGTACTTCTGGTCATCGTAATCTACAAACGAGGCCTTGAGCAGTGGGGAGAAAGCCACAAAGGTGACCGCCGCCAGGAATAGGCATGCGAGGAGCATCCGTAGACGCTCCGACTGGGAGGTTGAGGCCTCGACAGTCTTCGGGGTCATGCAGACCTCGAACCCGGCCCCACTCCATTGGTGGGAACCGCCATAAAGATGAACTGGTAAGCGAAGAGAGAGGGCCAGAGGCGGGCGGCGGCGTAGTAGACATACTCCACCGTTTTCCAGAAGCCGCGCGTGATGCGGCCCCTCCCGGCGAGAAGCTCGAAAGGGATGGGCGTGACCTTGCTCTGTACGACTTGGTAGCCCTGGCCCTCGACAAGGCGCCGGAAGGTCTTCTTCGTGTAAAGATGGACGTGGCTCTCGTCGAGGATGCCACGAGGCTTATAGGTGAACTGGCCGAAAAGTAGGCCTAATCGTACGGTCCAGTTGGCCACGTTTCCGGTGGAGGCGATGAGCACGCCCCGTTCCGTCAGCAGGTTCCGCGCCGCCGAGAGCGCGGCGGGGGCGGTGCGCAGGTGTTCGAGCACGTCCGCAAACACCACGCAGTCGAAGCGGCCGGCATCCTCAGACGCTGGAAGGCCCTGGGCGTCCAGGTCCCGCACGTGGTAGGCCATATACTGGCTGGCCACATCGAGTAGGGCGGGGCGGTCGTTTACGCCTACCACCTCGCACCCTTTGGACTTCAGCTCGTCCACATAGTTGCCCTCGGCACCGACATCCAGCACTCGCGCGTGGGCGGGCACCATCCGTGCCACCCGCCGGTGGCTCGATAGGGGGCTGCGTTTGGCGGGGTAGCGCAGGGTCGGCCGCCCCGCCTCACCGATCCAGTCGCAGCGCACGAGGCCCAAGCAGAAGAGCTTGTAGCGCAAGACGGCAAGCATCACGTCCTTGGCGTACCTCATGCCATTCACGTAGCAGATCTCGTCCCCGTAGTAGGTGGGGATGGGGATTTCCACGATCTCTTGGCCCTGGTGGAAGAGTTCCACGATGACCTGCGTGTCGAAGTGAAAGTCGTCGGTGTAGGCTGAGTAGTGAAGCTTCTTCAGCGCCTCCAAGGCGTACATCCGGTATCCCGAATGAAACTCTGAGAGCCGCGTGCCCAGAAGAAGATTTTCGGCGGTCGTGAGGATCTTGTTGCCGATAAATTTGTAGAGGGGCATGCCGCCCTTAAGGGCCGAACCGCCCATCATGCGCGAGCCGAAAACCGCGGCAGGGCGTTTCTCCCTCGCCGTGGCGATGAACTGAGGGATCATCTCGGGCGCATACTGGCCGTCGCCGTGGAGCAGGATGACGTAGTCGAAGCCCCGCTGAGCGGCATACTCGTAACCCTTCTTCTGGTTGCCGCCATAGCCTAGGTTGTAGGGATTGCGGCAAATCTTGAGCTTGTCCACCCCGCGCGAAGCCTTGTAGCCTTGGCCCAAGAGCTCCGTGTCGTCCTGGCTGGCGTCGTCGAAGACGTACACCTCCTCCACCGCATCCCATGCTTCTTTCGGGATGCGGTCTAGGACCTTTCGGAGCGTGGTCACGGCGTTGTAGGCAACCACGAAAATAGCAAAGCGAAGGTCCTTACCTGTGGCGGCCGTCTGCACTTTCGTGCCGTTCGCGGGAATCGTCGAGTTGCTCACAGCCCAGGAACCTCCTCTCCGGCTCCCACTGTAAGGCTGAGAGGCAATAGGAGCAAGCGTTAGTTCCGCAGTTCTTGGGAATACGCCCCCATCACTGAGGATGGGATAGAATAGGTTTGGTTTAGTGGCGAGCGGCATCTACGGAGCCTGAGCGCACCGATCATTGATCCGCATCGCGTCTGGCCCCGGCCGAAATGCGAGACAAGGAAACGGGAATGCTCAAGGCATTGCGTTCACTTCGGACCTCCCGCTGGCTGGGATGGGCTGCTGGCGCGGCCATCATCATTCTGTTCCTGCTTCCCCTGGTGAGCCCCTTGATCGTCGTCCCGAAATTGGACGAGTTCATCGTGGTTTACGATTCGCAGCGGGTGCTTGAAGGAGCCGTCCCCTATCGCGATTTTTTCAATTTCATTCTGCCGGGTACGTTTTATGCCCTGGCGGCATGCTTCGCTCCCTTTGGCCACGGGAGCCTTACGATTGCACGGTACGCCGCCATGGCCCTCATTCTCCTTAATTGGTCGCTCCTCCACCTTGCCCTCCTGCGCTCGGGCTGGCCGCGTAGAGAGGCCTGGCTGCTCTCTATGGTGTATCCCGTCTGCGTGGTCCCATTTTGGCCCATCGCTTCGCATCACTGGCTCGCCCACTTGGCCTGCATGGGGTTCCTGGCCGTGGCCGCCGGGGGAATGGCCTCCCTCTCGATGCGAAGAGCCTTCGGCTTGGGGATGTGGGCGGGCCTTGCCGCGTGTGTTCTGCAAACGGAGGCGCTCTTTCTCGCGATCGCCGGGGCTGCCCTCGTCGCGCTTACCGCCTCATCAACCCGGGACAGGGTGGCCAAAGAAGGTGCCTTCGTCCTCGGATCGGCCCTCTTACCGGCCGCCCTCTATCTCCCGCTGCTTTTCGCGGGAGTTGGGAGGAATCTATGGGCGGATACGGTACTTTGGCCGGCCCGCAACTACAGCAACACGGGCAACGACAATGCGCGGTTCCTGTTGGATGACGTGCCCATCCGCCTTCATGCGCTATGGTCCGGGGTTCAAGGTTGGAGGAGCTGGCCGTGGCTACCACTGGCCCTGGCCGGAACGGCGCTTTACGTGCTCATCTTGCTTGGTGCGGCCGCCACACTCGGTGCCGCCGTGTGGGTTCTATCCAAGGCGTTGCGCACCAGACGGAACCTGGACTCCCTCGCGCTCGTCTCCTGCCTTGTGACGGTCCTCGGGTTCGGTCTTTTCCTGCGGGGAAGACCAGGCTGGCAGTGGCTCCTTTACCTGTTCGCGTTCCTGATGGCCATGTGGCTAGTCACCCTGGGACCAAATAGGGCGAAGTGTCCTCTCTTTCGGAGGACCATCGTGATGTGGGCGGCCCTTACTCTCGCCACGGGGTTCGCTTACCAATGCCGCTGGATCTGGTACCACTGGCCAACCTGCGAAGAATTGGCGGATGTTGACCGGCCCGTCCGGGACGACGCGCTACATCGCTGGCTCCGTTCGCCGGGGGTACTGAAGCCAGGGGACACGGTGGCGGCTTTCCCGGAGGGAGGGGAGTTTTATCTCTACGGCATCCGGCCGGCGTTGGGCTACACGTTTTTCACGCCCCTTGCCGAAGGACTGCACGACGAAAAAGACCAATCGGCCGCGGCGGCACAGATCCAGAGCAATCACGCCGCGATTATTCTTATGCCTACCAGCGAAGAGCAGCTTTACCTCGATCCCCGTTCTGCCGTCGGAAGACTTATCCGATCAGAGTATGAGCGCAGAGGGGACGTCGGCCAGACAGTCGTCTATTCACGACGCCGAGCAATCGCGCCCGCTCAGCCAGGCGCGCCTTGAGGCATGCACGCCACTCCTTCATCTCCCAGATAGATGCCCTTGTTGATGCGGACCGAGAGGAAGGCCACGGCGAGGAGGCACACGAGCAGGGGCAGGGTCTCGTACGCCCGCCTGCGCAGGCGCTGGCCAGGAGATTCGGTGCTGGCGATGATGGAGGCTGCCCCGTCCATACGGGGCCATTGTAGCAGAGGGGGTCTTACTTCGGCTGGGGCGTCAGCGACGGCTCAGCAGGCTCCCGCGCGGCCAGGGTGCAGACCACGAGGTTGCGCATGGGGAGGAAGGCATAGGGGAGGCGAACCCAGCGGAGGGGGTTCAATCCCGCCAGGATGACGATCCTCCTGAGGCTGTCCCGGCTCATGGCGTGGAGGTGCCACTCCTCGTCCATGCGCTGGCTCGGCTTGTAGCTCCAGAAGAGGAGCCGGTCGAGCTTGAGGCCGTAGACCACGGCCTTCAGGCGGTTGATGAGGGCCTCGTTGGGGGCCGTCACCACGAGAACACCGCCGGGAGCGAGCATCCGGGCGGCCTCTTGAAGAACGGCGACCTGGTCGGGGACGTGCTCGATGACTTCCGTGAGGCAGACCGCGTCAAAGGCCCCAGCCCGGATGGCCAGGGATTCCCCGTCCCCTTGCATCAGGCTGGCTGCCGGGACCCGCAGGGAGGCTTCCCGGAGCGACACCATGGAGATGTCCACCCCGGTGCACGAGGCGAAGAGGCCGCTGCGCACGGCCTCGGCAAGGAAGAATCCGTGCCCGCACCCCACCTCCAAAAAGCGTCCTCCGCGGCCGTGGCGGCGCAAGGCGCCCAGGATGTGGCGGAATCTCGCGTGTTCGAGGACCCGGATGACCGAGAAGCGGTAGTACTTGGCCGGGTCGTATCGGCGGATCATCTCGTCGTTCCACGCGTAGTAGTCGCCCCGTGTCGCGAAACGGGCGGCTGGATCATCGGAGGGGGTTGGGGTGCCGCCGGGTGTCCTATCGTTCACGAGATCTCCTAGAAGGGGCGACGGCGAGGCGGCCTTGCGGGCCGAGTTAAGTAGGATATCAGGCCGCTGGGGCGGCTGGAAGAGGAGGAGGGGAGATTTGGGATTTCGGATTTTGGGACAATGGAGTGCGGCAGCCCTGCTGCCGCGTTGTCCTCGCGGGCGGGGG
>JAKAKG010000167.1 GCA_021813555.1 Acidobacteriota bacterium | reverse complement strand
TAGAGCGCCAGGCCATGGATGAGTACTCGGTGCAGAGCCACCGCAAGGCGGCCGCCGCTTGGGCCGCGGGAAAGTTCGATGCGGAGACCTTCCCCGTCCCGCTCCCGCAGAAAAAAGGCGATCCCATTCCTTTCCGGGCCGACGAGGGGATCAGGGCCGACGTGACCCTTGAGGCTCTGGCCAAGCTGAGGCCGGCGTTCAAGAAGGACGGCGTCGTTACGGCCGGGAACGCCAGCCAGATCAGCGATGGAGGCGCGGCGGTGGTGGTCACCACGGCCTCCGTGGCTCAGAAAAAAGGCGTGGCGCCCTTGGGCCGCATCGTGGCCTATGCCACTGCGGGCCTTGAGCCCAAGTGGGTCATGATGACCCCCGAGCCCGCCGTGCGCGCCGCCGCCGCCAAGGCGGGCTGGGACCTGAAGAGCGTGGACCTCTTCGAGTTGAACGAGGCCTTCGCGGCCCAGTCCTGCGTGTTGCTCAAGGTGCTGGACCTGCCCGCCGAGAAGGTGAACGTGAACGGCGGCGCCGTGGCCCTCGGCCACCCCATCGGCGCCTCCGGCGCGCGGTGCCTCCTCACCCTCCTCTACGCCATGAAGGACCGGGGCGCCAAGCGCGGCATCGTCTCCCTGTGCCTCGGCGGCGGGAACGGCGTCGCCATGGCCATCGAAGCGGTGTGAAGGGAACTTAGGGAGCCGAGATGAGGACATGAAGAGATGAGGAGATGCCGAAAGGCAGGAAGACGCGCGGCTTTCTGAACGTGTTCTTCCTCATCTCGGAATCTCCTCATCTCGAAACGAAAACGGGCCAGGAGTCACAGGATGCGGAGCATCCGCCCTAGGGGGGGCGGCAGAGCCCCCCTGGGGGGAGCGCGCTTGTGCGCGACGCCTGGGCGGCGGCAACGGCGTCGCCATGGCCATCGAATCGGTGTGAAGGGAACTTAGGGAGCCGAGATGAGGACATGAAGAGATGAGGAGATGCCGAAAGGCGCGAAGACGCGCGGCTTTCTGAACGTGTTCTTCCTCATCTCGGAATCTCCTCATCTCCTCATCCCGGAATTTCTTCATCTCGGAATCTCGGAATCTCCTCATCTCAAAACGAAAACGGGCCGGGAGCTGCCTCCCGGCCCGTGCCTTGTCTGCCGCTGCGGCGAGCGCCTACTCGGCGGCCTTTTCGCCTTTGGCGGGCTGGCCCCCCGTGGCCCCGACGATCCAGGCCTGGACCTTCCGGTCCGCCTGGCTCACGGGGACGCAGAGAACCTCGGGCAGCTCGTAGGAATGAAGCTCGCGGATTGTGTCCCGAACCTTCTCGAAGAGGCCCTCCCGGGTTTTGACGATGAGGAGGAACTCCTCGTCGTCCCAGATCTCCCCCTTCCACCGGTAGATGGAGCGCATGCGCTTGATGATATTCACGCAGGCTGCGTGTCCCCTCTCCACCAGCGTTTCCGCGATGGTAAGGCCCTGCTCCTCAGAGCCGACCGTGGTGAGGATCAAGACGACGGATTCCATGGCAGATGGACCCTCCCTCGAGGGGCCAGCATAGGAGGGGGAGCGGTCCGTGTCAAGAAACAAAGCCCTGCCAGGGGCAAAGGACGCAAGGAGCCCCCCACGCCGGGCCTGCTCGTATTACACTAGGACCATGCCGGACCGCGCCCGCCCTTTTCCCGATCCCCGCTGGACCGCGCCCCAGTCTCGCCTTTGGGAGGCCCACGCACCCCGCCTCCCCAATCCCAGCGGGGCCTCGGCCTTGTTGGAGCGGTGGTTTGATGCCGCGGGGCCCCCGCCCGGAGAGACGGCCTTCCTCCACCTGATGTACCTGGCTGGGACCAGCGAGGCCCTCTTCCTGGCCCTCCTCCGGCACCCTGGGCAGCTCCCCATGATCTCGCGCCAGGCAAACGCGCCGCAAGGGCTGGGGCACGAGGGAATGGACGAGGCCCTGGCCCGGCACCTGCTTTCGCGCCGCTGGCCCACCCCCGCCTCGGCCTTCTCCGCCTTCCGGGCCGTGCAGACGGCCCGCATCCTTCTGCAAGACGTGCTCGGGATTCTGTCCTTCGAAAGCATCACGCGGGAGCTGAGCTGCCTGGCGGACGTGCTCGTCCGGCGGAGCCTCGCGCTCACCTACCAGCCCCTGCGCGAAAGCCTGGGCATGCCCCTGGTAGCCACCTCCGAGGGCCGTCCCGCCTCCTGCAAAATGGCCGTCTTCGCCCTTGGAAAACTGGGAGGGATGGAGCTGAACTACGCCTCGGACGTGGACCTGGTGGTGTTTTACGAGAACGAGGGAACCACGGACCTGGGCCGCCACAACGGAGCCTTCTTTAACGCCTGGACCCAGGCGGCCGTAGGCCTCCTGACGGCTCCCACTCCCGACGGGCCGTGCCTCCGCGTCGACCAGAACCTCCGCCCCCGGGGCCGCGACGGGGAGCTGACCCTTTCCATGGAGGCGGCCCTGGCCTACTACCGGGAGTGGGCCGACTTATGGGAGCGGCAAGCCTGGATCAAGGCGCGGACGTGCGCCGGAGACGAGGAGCTCGGGGCGCGGTTCCTCAGGCAGATGGATCCTGTGGTCTACCAGCCCTATTCCTGGGCGGGCATCGCCCGGCAAGTGCGGCGAGCGAGGGAGAAGACCGTTCTCCACTTGGGAGAGAGCGGGACCGCCGATCTCAAGGAGGGCCCGGGTGGCATCCGGGACGCGGAGTTCGCGGTCCAGGCCCTCCAGCTCGCTCACGGGCCGGCCGGCCGGTGGGTGCGGGAACCGAACACCCTCCTGGCGCTGAGCAAGCTGGCCCAGAAGGACGTCCTCTCCACGGCCCGCCAGTCGGCCTTGGCCCGCCACTACACCCTCCTTCGGAGGGCCGAACACTGGGCGCAGGTCCAGGACATGAGGCAGGCCCACCGGATGCCCAAGGAGGAGCGGGATTGGACGGCGCTCGCAAGGTATCTCAGGCTCGCGGGCGCCGAAGAGGCGCGGCGGTCGGTGGAGGAGGCCAGGGCTGGACTCCGCAACCTCTTCTACCAGGTCCTTGGTGAGATGGAAGGACGGGACGCGGAGCAGGATCTGGCGGCCTCCATGCTCACCCCCGAGGGGATGCTGGAGGTGTTGAAGGGAGGGCGATTTCAAGATCCCCAGCGGGCCCTCCCGCTCCTGGCGGGCATTTACACCGCCCTGGCTCCCCACCTGAACGAGCCCCAGCGCAAGGAGAACCTCCTTCGCATCCATTTCTCCCTCCGGCGCGAGTTCAAAGGGGCCCGCGATCCCTACCAGGGCCTGGCGGCCCTCTACCGGCTCGTGCAGGCCCTGGCGGGAGAGCCTGGGGCCCTGGGTGACTTGCTCGACCGGCCCCGCCTCCCGCGGCTTCTCTTCAGGCTCGCGGTTCAGAGCGAGCCCCTGACCGAGGCCCTCATGCGCATGCCGGCCCTCGTCCGCCTCCTGAGCTACGAGGCCATGCGGGGCGTGGAGACGCACCTGGCCGCCGTCCCCTCTGCGGGAGAAGGACCGGATGCCCTGCGGCGATGGCAGAAAGAGGCCATGATTCTGGCCGAAGGCCGTGAGGTCGTGTTCGGAGAGACGGCGGCGTGGTCCCAGGCGATCCACTCGGAGCTGGCGGACCGGGTCTGCGCCGCGGTCTTCGAGGGGGCCTGCCAGGCCGTGGAGGGCCGGGAGGGGTTGGAGCCGGGCCTCCTTGGCCGATCCCTCGGGCTCCTGGCCTTGGGCCGCCACGGACTTGCGGAGATGCACCCCCGTTCGGATCTGGACCTCGTGGTCGTGAAAGCGGGCGCGTGGGTCCTGGGCAGCGATCCGGAGCGCTCGGCGAGGGCGGAGGCGGGGGTCCTTCGGGAAATGGCGGGGGCCCTGGCGGCCGTCACGCGCCACGGCTCCCTCTACGAGGCCGATTTCCGTCTCCGCCCTTACGGAGCCTCGGGCCTTCCGGTCCAATCCCTGGACACGCTGCGGGAGTATTTCTCGGGGCCGGCCCGGCTTTGGGAGCGCCTGTCCTATCTGAAGGGAAGGCCCGTGGCGGGGAACGAGGCTCTCGGCTGGCAAGCCCTGGACCTGGTCTGGGACCTTGTCCTCTCCCGCGGCGCCCCAGATGACGAGCTGGGGGACCTTATGGATCTGAGGGGACGCCTTGAAGCCGCCTCCCCCGGGTTTGAAGGAGCCCTCAAATTCCGCCCGGGGGGCCTTCTCCACCTGGACGTGCTGGGGTCCGTCCTCCTGGCCAGGGCCCGCCTCAGGCCCGGGCCCGGAGGATCGGAAGGGCTCCTTCGACGGTTGGAAGAGGCGGGCATTCTCGGCGCCGAAGACCGGCGGTGCCTGAGCAGGGCCCGATCCTTCATGGACGGGTTCCTCCACCGCTCGCGCCTTCACGTCTCACGCTCCCCCAAGCCGGCGTGGCCCGAAGGCCTCCTGGACGTGCTGGACGGCCTGTGGTCGCCCCGGCCCTCGGGGGCCGTCTCGGACCTGCCGCCCGGGACCCTCGTCCGCCTCTGGGAGGAGTGCCGGGCCGACGTGGCGCGCCTCTGGGCGCAGCTCACGCGCGCCCCGCTGCCTCGGTAGCTGCCTGCTCGCCATCGAGATCACATGACGGCCTTCGGCTGCCTCGCGGGCGGCGCTGCTCCGCCTCCGGCGAAGACGGCCATGGCGTCGCCGTCTCGCCGCGCCCGGAGCGTGCCCGCCGGATGTGACTTCCTCGACCCGCCGGGAAAGACCACGGTGAGGGCGGATTTGGATGTCCGTCCAAAGGAAACCCAGACAACAGGCTCAGGAGGTACACGATGCGGCGAACGGGAATGGTGGCGATAGCGGGCGTAGCGCTCTTGGCAGCGACGATGGCTTTTGCCGGCAAGGCGAGCAAGGGCGGAGGCGCGGACCTTTCCACCCTCAGGACCGTCACGGGAACCGTGGAATCCGTGGCCATGGATTACGGGCTGGGCCATCCCGGGTTCATCCTGAATTCTAACGAGGAAGGCGCCTTGCAGGTGAACTTGGGGCCCTATTGGTACCTCGTGGCCAACAACTTTGCCCTGGGCGTGGGGGATCAGGTCACGGCCAAAGTGGCCGACTGCCTTAAGACCACTACGGTCGGTGACGTCGTGGCCTTCGAGGTCACCGACATCACCAGCGGGACCTCCATCCTCCTGAGGAATGACCAGGGGCTGCCCCTTTGGAAGGGAGCCAAGAAAGGGCACGGCAACGGCGGAGGCAACGGTGGAGGTCAGGGTAACGGCGGGGGCAACGGGGCCCGCAACGGGGGGTATAACGCGGGGCTCCAGGTGGACCTCGCCACCCTCATCCAGGTGGAAGGCACCCTCACGGCGGTGAACCTCGGCCTGGGAACGCACACGAACTCGGTCACCCTCCAGGCCATGGACGGGACCCAGTACACGGTTACCCTGGGGCCCTTCTGGTACATGGAGCAGAACGGGTTCACCCTCCAGCAGGGTGACGCCGTGTCGATCAGCATGGCGCTGTGCCAGGGACAATGGGTGGCCTTCGCGGTGACCAAGACGGCCACCGGCGACACCCTCCAGTTCCGGGATGACCAGGGAGTTCCGCTCTGGCTGAATTGATTCGCCCCTCTTTCCCCTGGCCGGGGGCCGCGATGCCGGGCAGCGCGGACGCAAGGCATACGGTTGCCGGCCTGTTTAGAGGCGGGGCGCCGGGAAGATTCGCCCCGGCGCCCCGCCTCCCTCTCCTTCCGCCGGCTCTCGCGGCGAAAGGGCAAGGGAACCGGAAGCAGGTGACCTTTCGGCCGATTGGGGAAATAATAAGGCTGAGAGGCGGGTCCATGGAGGAGCGCGAGGTGAAGATGCACCTGGATCGTGTCCTGGACGGCGAACCGGATCACTTCGGCCCGCTCGTGGAGGCCTTCACCCCCGCCCTCTACAACCTCGCCTACAAGATGGCCGGCGGAAGGGGCGAGGCCGCGGACATCGTGCAGGAGACCTTCTTCAGGGCCTACCGCGATCTGGGCAAGTTCGACGGCCGGGCGCGCTTCGTGAGCTGGCTCTTCGGCATTTGCGTGAATGTCTGCTACGATGCGGGCAAGAGGCGGCGCAGGGCTTGGGAGAGGGAACGGCCCCTGGAGGATGAGGCGGCCGAAGCGGTCTCGCCCGAGGCAAGCGCTCAGGAGGATCTCATGGCGGCCCAGGAAGAGGCCAGACTCCGCGCCTGCCTCCAAAAACTGCCCCTGACCCTGAGGGCCGCGCTCGTTCTGCGGTACCACGAGGACCTCTCCCTCCAGGAGGTGGCGTCCCATCTCAAGGTGGGCCTCTCGGCGGCCAAGATGCGGGTTCAGCGCGGGCTCGCCCTGCTCAAGCGGTGCATGGCCGGGCCCGAACCCCTCGGAGCGTTGGCATGAAATCCACGGACGGCGGAGGCATCCACGACGAGGACGAGGGCATCGTGAGAGCCCTTCGGTCGCTCACGCCGGACCGGCCCCCCGCCGGGCTGGCCGCGTCCATCACGGCGGCCCTGCCGGACCTTCCCGCGCCCCGAAGGTCCCCGTGGACCCGAATTCAGGCGTGGCTGGAGCGCCCCGCCGTCATCTGGTCCTACCGGGCGGCGGCCCTCCTGCTGCTCCTGGGCATCTTCACGGGCATCTGGAGCCTGGTGGCCCTCAGGCGGATGGGCGGCACGTCCCGGGCTTCGGGGCCGGCCGCCTCCCACCTGGCGGCCCTCAGCAAGGCTCCGGCCCCCCACGCCGCGACGGTGACCTTCGTGTTCTACGCCCCCAAGGCCACGTCCGTATCCTTGGTGGGGACCTTCAACGACTGGAATCCGGCCCTGACCCCAATGACACGGGGCAAGGACGGGACCTGGTCGGTGCAAGTGAGTTTGGCTTCAGGCCGGTATGAGTACATGTACTTCGTGGACGGAAGCCATTTCGAAACGGATCCGAACGCTCTTGAACTGGAACAGGACGGCATGGGAAACGAGAATGCCGTATTGAGGCTATAACATGCGAATCGCTGGGCGTCTCCTCGCTTCTTTGATCTTTCTGGCCCTCGGGACCCTGGCTCCTCTCGCCCAGGAAGCCCCCGCCCGGGCCTCGGACATGGGCCGAATCCTGGCCGCCGCGGGGCGCGCCCGGCTGCCCGAATCGGACCTCGTCCCCGTGCTGGCCGGCCTGGACCGCCTGGGCAGCGAGGGCCTTCCCACGGAGCGCTACACGGGCCGCGTGGTGGAGTGCATCGCCAAGCGGGCCCCGGGGGGCCTCCTCCAGCAGCGCGCGGACCGCATGGTGGAGGAAACGCGCGCCGCGCGCCTCCTGGTGGAGGATCTGCGGGCCAAGGGTCTTCGGGAGGAGACCGGCGATCATCCCGCCGCCTACGAGTGGAGCCCCGTGGAAGACCTGGCGGACACGCTCGATACGGGCGTCCTGACCGCGGGGGATCTTGCCCGGGTCCGCGAGGCGCTGCACACGGATTCGCTCTCGAGGGTGCTTGCGGGGGCGGAGGTCCTCGCCCACTTGCGGGCTATGAAGGTAGGAGACCGGTCCGCTCTCATGGTTCTGGGCGCCGTGCCGCCCTCCCTCTCCGACGGGGAGATCCGGCGCCTGCCGGCGGCGTTCTTCGTGGCCCGCCGATGCGGCCTTCCCGACGCGGACGTCCTCCAGAAGCTCTTCCGCCAGCTCGGCGATGGCGCGAAACCCTCGGCCCTCATGCGCCAATGGGCGCAGGAGGCGGGGTTGCGGGGGCCGGGCATGGGGCCCGGCGCGGGCCGAGGCATGGGCGGGCCGGGCTTCGGGAGAGGAACTACGGGGGGCGAACCGGGGTCCTTCGGAGGTGCGGGCTCAAGCGCCGGAGACGGCGGGCCGGGCGGTGGCTCCGGCGGCGGCGGTGGTAACGGCGGCGGTGGCGGCGGCGGCGGCGGGGGTAACGGCGGCGGGGGCGGCGGCGGCGGCGGAGGAGGCCGCGGCGGACGGTGAAGTGAAAACAGTGAAAAGTAAAAAGTAAGAAGCGAAAAGCAAGACATGAAACCCTAAAAGACGGGGCGCCGCGCGGCGCCCTCTTCGCTGTGTGCCGGGCATGTTCAGCAGCTTGGGGGTGAG
>JAKAKG010000133.1 GCA_021813555.1 Acidobacteriota bacterium | reverse complement strand
TGGACAAGACCGAGCGGGAGCGGGCTTCGGGCGAATCCTTCTTCCAGTCCCCGTTCGCCGAAATCACGGACGAGGACATCGACGCCCTCTTCAACGAGTGACGGGGGGTTAGCCCGCCCATGTCCTTTATCAATTATGCGTCCCGCGAAATCAACGTGAAGCTGGTCTACTACGGGCCGGGCCTCTGCGGGAAGACGACCAACCTCCAGTACGTCTACGAGAAGACCAACCCCAACGCCAAGGGCAAGCTCATTTCCCTGGCCACGGAGACGGACCGAACCCTCTTCTTCGACTTCCTGCCCCTCGATCTGGGGACGGTCCGGGGCTTCAAGACACGATTCCACCTGTACACGGTTCCCGGCCAAGTCTTTTACGATGCCTCCCGCAAGCTCATCCTCAAGGGGGTGGACGGGGTCGTCTTCGTGGCCGATTCCCAGGAAGCCCGGATGGACGCGAACATGGAGTCCGTCGAGAACCTGAAAGCCAACTTGGAAGACCACGGCTTCGATCTGGCCACGATTCCCTACGTGCTCCAGCTCAACAAACGCGATCTGCCCACCGCCGTGCCCCTGGAGGAAATCCTCCGGGCTCTCCGCCTCAAGAACGAACCCTATTTTGAAGCGGTGGCCGTGAAGGGCATCGGAGTGTTCGACACCCTCAAAGCCTGCGCCAAACAAGTGCTCATGGAATTGAGCCGAAAGTAGGAAACGGCAGTCAGCATGGGACCGTTAGCTGCCAGCCATCGGCTCGCCGTCCGCAGCTGGGGACGGCGTGGTCTTGCTATGCCAATAACCAACAGCCAGTAGCCGAAAGCCCTACTTGACCTCTCCCCACGTCCCTTTCCACCATCGGTACACCCGAATTCGGCCGTCGATCCCCGCCACGCGGAAGGCCCAGGCCTCCTTGTTCGTCGCTGCACGCAAGTAGAGAGTGCCGGGGGTGCTCGTGAAGGTCGGACTGAAGCTGAGTAAATCCCCTCGCCCAAAACGGATGGGATCCTGGCCGTCCAGCGGACGCCCGAAAGGATCCGTGCGGACGCATTCGGGGAGTCCCAGAAACGCCCGCCCCTCTCGAAGGACCACGGTCCCGCCAAGAGCCCTGTCCGTCCCCCGCCGGATGTCCTCCCGCGTCACGCCGTCTCCGTCCCCGTCGGCGTAGAGGCGCCCGGTGGCGCCTCCGGGCGCATTCTCGAAAGCGACGGCGACGTAAGTGCGCTCCATGACCGCCCGCCCGCCGGCCTCCCTGATGAGCCCTTGAACGGCGGTCCGAAGGGCTTGGGTGGAGGATTGGTCCAGGAGGCGCCCCATGGAGCCCATGGCCACCACGGCCATGAGGCCCAAGATGGCGGAGCTCACCAAGGTTTCCTGAAGGCTGAATCCTCGCTCTCCAGTTCTTGCTCTAGTCATGGCGCCCTCCCGAAACGCACCGGGAAGGCGGCCACCGGCCGCCTTCCCCGGCGCGGTTCCCGATTACAGAGTCACGTAGGGCCGGATGCCTTCGAGCACCTTGGGGCCGCACCCCTTCACGTTCCTCAGCTCATCCACGCTCTTGAATCCCTTGTGGGCCGTCCGGTAGTCCACGATCCGCTGGGCCACCTTGGCGCCGATGCGAGGCAGGGCCGTCATCTCTTCGGCGCTGGCCGTATTGAGATTGATGGGCTTCCCCGCCTTCAGCCGCTCGGCCTTGGAGGCCTTGGGCGCCCTGGGGGCCTTGGCCTTCTTGACGGTCTTGCCGGAGGCCGCCTGGGCCTGATCTCCGTCCTTGGCCTGCGCCCCGGCGGGAGCCGCCGCCATCATGGTTCCGGCCACCATCAGAGCCGCCGCCGCCAACACCATCTTCTTGAGGCTTCCGTTCATCTCCGTCTCCTTCTCCGCGCTCAAAACCGAGCCCTTGAAATTCCTTCCGTTCCCTCGGTCCGCCGGCCCATCCGGCGCCCTGCGGGAACGTCTTGGAGAGCGCACGCCCGGTGCCAGATCGAGATAAGAGCCAGAACAGCGTTGTAACACAATGCAATTGTGATGATGAGCAGAGCGAAGGTGCGGGACGGCTCCCTTAGCTTCCCATGACGTTAAAACATATGTCCTTTATTTGCAGCCTGTTACGGCGTCAACGGATTTTGACGCGGGATGGGCATGGCGCTCCGGAGGCGTGGCCTCATAACCAAGTGATATGAAAGTACTTATTAATTTCGCCGCGAGAAGGAGGGTTGTGAAAGGGGTCCGTATCCCTGGCCCGCGCCTTGCGACTTCGTCTCCAGGAGGTGACCCATGATGGGACACGTGCTGGGAATCAAGGAACTGCCCGAGCCTGAGCGGCCACGGGAACGATGTCTGGAGCGGGGCCCCGGGGCCCTGAGCACCACCGAACTGCTGGCCATTCTGCTGCGCACCGGGAGGAAAGGAAGCTCCGCCACGGACATGGCCGGAGCCCTGCTGGCCAAGTGCGGCTCGCTGCGGGGCGTGAGCGCCCTGGACCCCAAGGAGCTCGCCAAAACGGTGGGCCTCGGCAACGCCCGGGCGGCCCAGGTTGCCGCGGCCCTCGAACTGGCGCGGCGCTTCACCGAGGAGGAGGTTCACTTGGCCGAGACGCTCTCGGGGGCGGAGGAGGCCTACCGCTTCCTCAAGCCGCGCCTCCGTGATCTGCCGCACGAGGTGTTCGCCGTCATCTTCCTCAACCAGAAACATGGCGTTCTGGCCTACAGAGAGCTGTTTCGGGGCTCCATCCATGCCAGCTCGGTCCACCCCAGAGAGATCGTCAAGGCCGTCCTCAAGGAGAACGCCGCGGCGGTCATCCTGGCCCACAACCACCCCAGCGGCCACGTGAGCCCGAGCCCCGATGACCTGCGGCTCACGGAGGAGATGAAGGCCCTCCTCACGCACCTGGACGTGCGGGTCGTGGACCACCTCATCGTGGGCGGGAACGGCTACTTCAGCTTCGCCCGGGAGGGCTTGCTGAATAAATAGTGACAGATGGGCGACTATCGAACGCGCAGCGCAGAAAACAGAACGGGCGGCCTTCGGGCCGCCCCTTTTCTCTTCCTCCGACGTTCCTTTGGTGCCTTCGTGCCTTGGTGGTTAAATTCTTTTTAAAGCCTCTCTCGCGGCATCGACGGTGGCATCCACGTCGGCCTCCGTGTGGGCCGCGGACATGAAGCCCGTCTCGAACTGGCTCGGCGCGAGGCAGACGCCCCGCTCCAGCATGCCGCGGAAAAAGGCCGCGAACCGGGCCGTGTCGCAGGTCCTCGCCGAAACGTCGTCCTCGATGGGCCCCGGAGCGAAGAACGCGGTGAACATGGACCCTTGGCGGTTCACGGTGAGGGGCACTCCCGCCGACGCGGCGGCGGCCTTCACTCCGGCGCCGAGGCGAGCCGTCAGGCTGTCCAGGCGTCCATAGATCGTGGCGCGGTCGCGGTCCAGGATCTTCAGTAGGGTCAGGCCCGCGGTCATGGCCAGGGGATTGCCGCTGAGGGTGCCCGCCTGGTAGATGGGGCCGCTGGGAGACACCTGCCTCATGAGGTCCGCCTTGCCGCCGTACGCACCCACGGGCAGGCCGCCTCCGATGATCTTGCCGTAGGTGACCAGGTCCGGCTCGACCCCTGAAACCTCCACCATGCCGCCGAAAGCCACGCGGAAGCCGCTCATCACCTCGTCGAAGATCAGGATGACCCCGTGTTCGCGGGTGAGGGAGCGCACGGCCTGGAGGTAGCCGGGCTTGGGAAGGAGGGTGCCCACGTTGCCGGGCAGGGGCTCCACGATGAAGCACGCCACTTGGCCTTTGTTGGCCTGGAGGACTTTCTCGAGGGCCCCGGGGTCGTTGTAGGGGATGACGAGGGTGTCCGCGGCCAGCCCCTTGGGTACTCCCGGGCTGCTGGGGGTGCCAAAGGTGAGGGCGCCGGAGCCCGCTTCCACCAGGAGGGAGTCGCCGTGGCCGTGGTAGCAGCATGAAACCTTCACGATCTTGTCCCGCCCGGTGGCCCCCCGCGCCACACGGATGGCCGACATGGTGGCCTCGGTACCCGAGTTGACCATGCGGATCATCTCGAGGTGGGGCAGCCGCTGGCAGAGGAACTCGGCCATCTCCACCTCGAGGCGGGTGGGCGCGCCGAAGGAAGTCCCCTTGCCCAGCGCGGCGGCCAGCGCCTCCCGCACCTCGGGGTGGTTGTGGCCGAGGATCATGGGCCCCCACGAGCCCACGTAGTCGATGAAGCGGTTCCCGTCCTCGTCGTAGAGATACGCCCCGTCGGCCCGGGCGATGAACAAGGGGTCGCCGCCAACGGAGCGGAAGGCCCGAACGGGTGAGTTGACGCCGCCGGGGATGCGCTGCACGGCGCGTCTCATGAGGTCCTTGCTTTTCGTCGTATCCACAGCAGCCTCCGAGGGAGAACCAAACGCGAGGAGAGAACTGCGCACTACCAAGGCACCGGGAGCACCAAGGGATCGTGGCTCAAGAAGAACCAAATCCCATCCGTTCTTCGCTCAACCCCATCCTTCTTGGTGCCTCCCTGCCTTGGCGGTGAGCGCCTGTCCTTAATCCGCCGCGGCGGGCGGGGGGGTGACCTTCTCCCGGATCTTGGCCTCGATCTCGTCCATGAGCTTGGGGTTGTCCACGAGGTATTGGCGGGCGTTTTCCTTGCCCTGGCCGAGCCGCACGTCGCCATAGCCGTACCACGTCCCCGATTTGTCCACGAATTTGTGCTCCACGCCCATGTCCAGGAGTTCTCCCGCCTTGGAGATGCCGATGCCGTATAGGACGTCGAACTCGGCCAGGCGGAACGGGGGGGCCATTTTGTTTTTGGCCACCTTCACCTTGACCCGCCCGCCGATGACCTCGCCGTTGGCAGCCTGGAGGTTGGCGATCTTCCGGATGTCCAAGCGAACGGAAGCGTAGAACTTGAGGGCCCGGCCCCCCGTGGTGGTCTCGGGGTTGCCGAACATGACCCCGATCTTCTCCCGGAGCTGGTTGATGAAGATGATGGTGGTGTTGCTCTTGCTCACGATGCCCGTGAGCTTGCGGAGGGCCTGGGACATGAGGCGCGCCTGGAGCCCCACGTGGCTGTCGCCCATGTCCCCCTCGAGCTCGGCCTTGGGCACGAGGGCCGCCACCGAATCCACGACGATCAGGTCGATGGCGTTGGAGCGCACCAGGGCCTCGGCGATCTCCAAGGCTTGCTCGCCCGTGTCGGGCTGGGAAATGAGGAGGTTGTCCACCATGACGCCCAGGCGCTTGGCGTAATCGGGGTCCAGGGCGTGCTCCGCGTCGATGAAGGCCGCCATGCCGCCCTGCTTGTGGACCTGAGCGATGGCCTGGAGGGCCAGGGTCGTCTTACCCGAGGACTCGGGCCCGTAGATCTCCACCACGCGCCCGCGGGGAAGGCCGCCGATGCCCAGGGCCAGGTCCAGGCCCAAGCTCCCCGTGGGGATCACGTCCACCTTGACCTTGGCGCCCCGCTCCCCCAGGCTCATGATCGAGCCCTTGCCGAACTGCCGCTCGATCTGCTGAACCGCCGCGTCAATGGCCTTCTTGCGTTCCTTGGAGATTTCCATCACCGCCTCCATTCCGTAAAGCTCATTCTGGGCTAACCGCACCGCCGATTCAACCACCCGACGATGTGTGGAATTTCAAGATTCGTGCCAATGGGTTCGACCGCATACGCCGCCCATCACGAAGAACATTGAGAATTCCCAGGCGTTCTTGCGGAAACGAACGAGAGCGGCCCTTGCGAGCCGCCCCGTCAGTCCCTGCACCTTGTCTCCGGCATTCAACCTTTTTCCGCGCGCTCCGCGGCGAAGGTTTTTTGGTGCTCAGTCCAGCTCACCTTCGGCGACCATGAGCCGGAGGATCACGGCCTTCTGGGCGTGGAGGCGGTTCTCGGCCTCGTCGAAGACCACGGACTGCCACGATTCGATGACCTCGTCTGTCACTTCGTCGCCGCGGTGGGCCGGGAGGCAGTGCATGAAGATGGCGTCCTCTTTCGCTTTCGCCATGAGGGCGGCGTTCACCTGGAAGGGCCGGAAGATGGCCTTGCGTGCTTCCGCCTCGGCCTCCATGCCCATGCTCGCCCACACGTCCGTGTAGACGACGCCGGCGCCGCTCACGCCTTCGTTCAGTTCGTTGGTCACGGTGATGGCGGCTCCCGTCTCCTTGGCATCCTCGACGGCCAGGGCCAGCACGTCCGCGCGGGGCTCGTACCCCTTCGGGCAGACGATGCGCACGTTCACTCCCGTTTTGGCGCCGATGAACATGAGGGAGTGCGCCATGTTGTTGCCGTCGCCCACGTAGGCGAGGGTCAGGCCCTTGAGCTCGCCCTTTTTCTCGGAGATCGTTTGGAAGTCCGCCAGCACCTGGCAGGGGTGGCTGTAGTCGCTCAGGCCGTTGATGACGGGCACTTCCGCGTACTGGGCCAGGGTGAGGACGCTCTGGTGGGCAAAGGTGCGCGCCATGATGATGTCCACCATCCGGTCGAGGGTGCGGGCGATGTCCGGAACGCTCTCCCGCTTGCCCAGGCTGATGTCGTTGGGCCCGAGGTAGATGGCGTGGCCGCCGAGCTGGGTCATGCCCGTCTCGAAGCTCACGCGGGTGCGCAGGGAGGGTTTCTCGAAGATCATGGCCATGGTGCAGCCCGAGAGGAAGTGCTCATAGTCTTCGGGATTGGCTTTCACCTTGATGGCCGTGTCGAGGATGGCGGCCACCTGGTCACACGTCAGATCGTGAATGGAAATAAGATCTTTTCCGAACATGGGGTTCTCCGTTTCTCTTAATGAAAAGATGGGGTGATGAGGAGATGGGGGCGAACCGTTCGCGCCTATTCTCCCTCTCGTCCTCCAGTCTTCGTGCCTTGAGATCTCGTTGGCTCGTTGACCCGCCGGCTCGTTGACTCTATCTTTTCACACTCGCCCGCTCTATCTTGGCGGGTTTCTTGGCCTTCTCGTGGACGATGCGCGTGCCGGCCTTGCCAGCCACCGAGGCCGCGATGTTGGGGGCGTCCGTGATGATGACGCTGCCTCCCTTCTTGGCCAGGAACTGGGCCGCCGCTTCTATTTTAGGCCCCATGGAGCCAGGAGGGAACTGGCCCTCCTTGTGGTAAGCCAGGACCTCGTCCAGGCTCACCTCCGAAAGGACCTTCTGGTTGGATTTGCCGAAGTTCAGGTACAGGCAGGGGACGCCCGTGACGAAGAACATGTCGTCCACGTCCAGGTCGCAGCCCAGAAGCACGGAGGTGCGGTCCTTGTCGATGACCGCCTCCACCCCCCGGTGCGTGCCGTCCAGCTCCCGCACCACGGGAATGCCTCCTCCGCCGCCGGCGATGAGGATGGAGCCCGTTTCGTAGAGGGCCCGCAAGGCGCCCACGGAGAGGATGCGCTTGGGTTTGGGCGAGGCCACCACCTTGCGGTAGCCCCGGCCGCTGTCCTCCACCATGGCCCACCGCTCCACTTCCATGAGGTGCTTGGCCCTGTACGCCGTGTAGAAGGGCCCGATGGGTTTGGTGGGATTACGGAAAGCCGGGTCCTCGGCGTCCACCTCCACCTGGGTGAGCACCGACATGAGGTCCCGTTCGGTGCCCTTCCGCTGGAGTTCGTTGCTCAGGGCCTTTTCGAGGATGTAGCCCATGGAGCCCTGGGTTTCGGCCACGCACACATCCAGCGGGAGGGGCGGGACCTTGGTCACCGCCTCCTCCACGCGGATGAGGTTCTGTCCAACTTGGGGGCCGTTCCCGTGGACCATCATGAAGCAGGCGTAGCTGTCCACGAGGGGCACGATTTGCCGCGCCGCCTCGTCCGCGTTGGCGATCTGCTCGTGGATGGTCCCCTTCTCGCGGGCCTTGATGAGCGCGTTGCCCCCGAAGGCCAACAGTCCACGGCGCACGGCGGACTACTTGATGAACTTCTTGGCGCGCAGCACGGTTTCGAGGGTCGGCTGGCCGATCTCCTGGAGGCTGTACTCCACGCGGACCGTGGGTTTGTTGATCTTGATGAGGCGGCCCAGGTCGATGGGGGTGGCGATGACCACCAGGTCGCATTTCGTGCTGTTGATGGTCTTCTCAAGGTCCTTCATCTGCTTCTTGCCGTAGCCCATGGCGGG
>JAKAKG010000010.1 GCA_021813555.1 Acidobacteriota bacterium | reverse complement strand
TGGGGGCCATAGGTTAGGCGCGGCGACGACGGCAGGGTGGGCCCCCTTCCCAGGAGCCTCAACAACGCAGATGGCCCCCAATCCTTTGCGCCCCTTTTGCCTCTTTAGGAGATGGGGGTTGCCGCGGCACGGGCCCGCCTGCTGTGTTGCCGCTCCTAGACGATGTGCAAGGCATCGACGGCGTCGCGGCGCCTTGCATCCGGGCCCGTGGCGCTGGCAACGCGACCCACGGGAGTTTTTCAGCAGCCTGCTATTTCGCCCCGGCTTCGTTGACGGTCCCGAAGGTGTACCCCTTTTGCCTCAGGCCCTCAATGAGGCCGGGAAGGATCCGGTCGGCCTCCATGCCCGACTCCCGCTCCGACCCCAGGTGCATCAGCACGATGCCTCCGTCAAGGCCGTGAGGATCGGCCTTATCCCGCCCGAGGAGTCCCTGGAGAATTTGCGCCGGGGTTCTGAAGAGGGGATCGGACGGGGAGGCCACCCAGTCCAGGGTATCCATGTGGGGCGTCCAGTAGACGTGGCGGTACCCCGCGGCCTTGGCCCAGCCCAGGATCTGGCCGTTGAACTCCCCGAAGGGAGCCCGCCAGTAGGGGGACATGCTGCGCCCCGTGATGATCTTGAAGAGGTCCGCCGCACGCTGGAGCTGGCCCTTGAGGAAGTCCTGCGTGACCCCCGCGAGGGTGTTCTGGCGGGCATTGAACGAATACGTCGTGAGGTGGGGGTGGCTGAAGGTGTGGTTGCCCACCACGTGGCCCTCCTCCGCGATGCGGCGCGTCAGCTCGGGGTAGCGCTGCATGTACTCGCCCGTGAGAAAAATCGTGGCGCGTACGTCTTCCTTCTTGAGGATGTCCAGAATCTGGGCCGTCACGTTGGCCGTGGAGCCTCCGTCGAAGGTGAGGAAGACTTCGCGGCGGTCCGCGGGACCTCGGATGAGATTGGCCAGGTCCGCGGCGGGCGCTGCGGCCGTTTCCACGGGGAGGGGGATCATTTTCGCGGGCAAGGCCTGCAACTCCACGAGGAGGGCGGGCGAGTAGGAGGAATTGCCCCGGTTGTCGAAATAGCGGGCCTGGATGAGGTTTCGGCTTCCTGTCAGAGGCACGGCGTCGAACCGCCAACTCCCTCCCCGGCACATCTGGACGTCCACCTTGTCACCATTCACATAGAGCCCCACCATGGCCTCGGCGGGGGCCTTGCCCGACACGGAGACGCGGTTGTCTCGAAGGACCGATCCCTGCGCCGGTGATTCGATGACTACAGCCCCCGGCGCATCCCAGTTGAGCTTCTCGTAATCCAGCCCCTTCTCCCGGGGCTTTTTAAAGGTGGCCGCCGCCTGCTCGGGCACCGCGATGAAGAGGTCCGCGTGGGCCGCGAGCCAGATGGTGGCGGCGCCCAAGACGAGGAGGGCGGAAAACAGAGCGACCCTGAACCAGATGCCCGCCAGAGCCGTCCGGTTCCACGCCTGGAGCTTTCGCCAGTGCCCCCTCCGGCGCTCCGCCGCGGCGCAGTGCTCGGAGCAGAAGATGTGGCCTTCGATCCTTTGTTGGCACTGAGGACAGATGGGCTTCTTGCAGTGGTAGCACTTCCGGCGGCCCGGCTCGGTAGGATGTCTAAAACAGCGAGGGGTCTCATCAGCCGCGCGCGCCATGGGTAGAAGGTACCGCAAATGCCTGCCCGATGGGGAGGGGAGCGGACGTGGCGTCAGGAGGCAAGGAAGGTAGAACGGGAGAAAGGGAGAAAGGGAGAAAGGGAGAAAGGGAGAAGGGAGGTAGAAGGTGGAGCGGACCCGTGGCAATGCCACCTGCTCCCTGCTCCCTGCTCCCTGCTCCCCGCTCCCTGCTCCCCGCTCCCTGCTCCCTGCTCCCTGCTCCCCGCTCCCTGCTCCCCGCTCTCCGCTCACCGCTCCCTGTCCCCTGTCCCCTCCTTTCCCCCTGCGCTATACTCACCGCAGGAGGCGGCACGTGGAGCTTCGGAAGGTCATTCTCCGATATCTCGATGGGCGCACCGTGCCCGCCTTCGCCCCCATCTTCGACGCCGGAAGTGATCCCATCTCCGTGGCGGATATCGGAGGCCTGCCGCTCCGGGTTCCCCTGGACGAACTGAAAGCCGTCTTCTACGTGCGCACCTTCTCCGGCAACCCCGAGTACGACCCCATCAAAGATCCGGCCGACCTGCCGCGCCCTCCGAACGGCCGCGTGCTCGTGCTGGACTTCAAGGACGGAGAACGTATCTACGGGGATGTACCGGAGGCCGATGTGGACGCGTCCAAGGGTTTTTTCGTCACGGTCCTCGACCCGGAGGACAACAACCTGCTCCTTTACGTGAATCCCGGCTCCCTTTCCGCCCCGCCGTCCCGCTCACAGCTCCCCGGTCCCGGTCCGGGCTCTCCCGAAGCGCTCTTCGGGGGTTAGGTCCCCGCGGCTACACGATGCGGCGATACGCGGCCAGGCGGCTCCTCCTGTTCATTCCCACCATGCTGGGCCTGCTCACCGTCGTCTTCTTCCTGGGGCGGGCCCTGCCCGGCGATCCCGCCGAGCTCATGCTGGGAGACAACGCGGCCCCGGAGGCCCGGGCCGCCCTGCGCCGGGAGCTTCGCCTGGACGAACCCCTGGGAAGCCAGTATGTCGGGTTCCTCCACGACCTGTTCCGGGGTGACCTGGGCACGTCCATGAGGACGCGCAGGCCCGTGGCCGAGGAGCTGGCGCGCGCCTTTCCCATGACCGCGGAACTGGGCGGAGCGGCTTTCCTTCTCGCCTGCGCCGCCGCCTTCCCCCTGGGCCTCATCTCAGCGCGCCGCCCGGGGAGCGCGCCGGACCGCCTCGTGGGGACCTTCACGACGGTGGGCCTCTCGCTCCCCTCGTTCTTCATCGGTCCCCTCCTGTTGCTCGCCTTCGCCGTCCTGTGGCCGGTCCTGCCCGTGTCGGGCTCGGACGAGCCGGGCAGCCTCATCCTCCCCGCCGTCACCCTGTCCCTTCCCCTGGCCGCCGTCCTCACCCGTGTCATCCGAGCCTCCTTGGTCATGGAGAGTGGACGGGACTACCTTCAGTGCGCCCGCATGAAGGGCCTGAGCGAGGGCCGGGTCTACCGGGTCCACGCCCTGCGCAACGCCCTCCTCCCGCCCATTACGGTGCTGGGGCTCCAGGCCGGTGCCGTGCTCACGGGAGCCATCCTCGCCGAACGCATCTTCCGCTGGCCCGGGATGGGGAGCCTCGTGATCACTGCCATCAAGAGCCGCGACTATCCCGTCGTTCAAGGCGCCGTCATCGTGTTCGCCCTGGCGGCACTCCTGTCCAGCCTCGCGGCGGACCTGGTATATGCGTGGGCCGACCCCCGGGTGCGTTATGAATGAGAGCCGCCGTAAAGGCCTGGCGCTCGGTTTTATAGCTCTCTGGGCCGCGGCGGCCCTCCTGGCACCCCTCCTCGCCCCCTATCCTTACGCCGCCACCGATCTTTCCAGCCGGCTCCAGGGCCCGTCGGCTCGGCACCTTCTCGGAACCGACGACCTGGGAAGGGACGTCCTTTCGCGCGCCCTCGTGGGAGGACGCGTGTCCCTGGCCGTGACGGGAATGAGCCTGGTCCTCGCCCTGGTCCTGGGCACCCTCCTCGGGCTCCTGTCCGGTTACGTGGGCGGAATCCTGGATATGGCCGCGAGCCGTCTGGTGGACGTGCTCCTGGCCTTGCCTGGACTCCTCGTCGCCATCGCCCTCGTGGCTTACGTGGGGAGAGGGTTTGCTCCGCTGGTCCTGGCCCTCTCGTGCACCGCCTGGGTTGGGTACGCCCGCATGGCGCGCTCGCTCGCCCTCAGCCTGCGGGAGCGCGATTTCGTCCTGGCGAGCCGCGCCGCCGGAGCAGGACCGGCGCACATCCTCATCAGGCACCTGCTGCCGCAGGCGGCCCCTGTCCTCGCCGTCCAGGCGGCGGCGGGGGGGGCCGGCGTACTGTTATCCGAGGCGGGGCTGTCCTTCTTGGGCCTGGGGGTCCAACCACCCCATCCCTCGTGGGGAGAGATGCTCGCCTCGGGATGCGACGTCCTGCTGGAGGCCCCCCATCTGGCTCTCGTTCCGGGCCTTTTGATTTTTGGAGCCGTCTGGGCCTTAAATGTACTTGGCGAGTCCATTCCCCAAGACCTCGCTCCCGAGAGGAGTGCCCGTGTGGTGGCTCTATAGGATCCTAACCGTACTCCTCTCGCCCCTTTGGCTGCTGGCCCTCGCCCTGAAGCAGGGGGGCGGGCGCCGCCTGAAGGAGCGCCTGGGATGGGCGCCGGAACGGACCGACAGCCCTATTTGGATCCAGGCCGTGTCCGTGGGAGAAGTGCGCATCGCCCTACGCCTCGCCGCCAGGCTCAGGGAACTGGGGCTTCCCGTGGCGCTCACGTCCACCACCGCCACGGGGCTGGCCTTGGCCGAGCGGGAGGGTCCCGCCGGCCTCACCCCCACGGCGTTTCCCTTG
This sequence comes from Acidobacteriota bacterium, assembly GCA_021813555.1. Lineage (GTDB taxonomy): Bacteria > Acidobacteriota > UBA4820 > UBA4820 > DSQY01 > JAKAJA01. Next base: position 35,219 of record JAKAKG010000010.1, on the reverse strand, counting down.
GATCTGCCCACCTGCGTCCGGCGGACTTTCTCCGCCTGGAACCCCGCGGCTCTCGTACTCGTGGAGACGGAGATCTGGCCCGCCCTGTTTCGAGAAGCCCGGTCCCGCGGGGTGCCCGTCTTCATCGTGAACGGGCGCCTGTCGGAACGCGCCTTCACCCGCACCGTAAGGTTCAGGCCCCTCTACGGCCGGGCGCTCAGGGACGCTTACATAGCGGCCCAGAGCGAGGAGCACGCGGCGCGATTTAAGATCCTCGGCGCCTACCCGGGACGTGTTCAGGTGTTGGGCAACCTCAAGTACGATCTCTCGCCTCCTCCGCGCTTTGAAGAAGCCCGGGAGCGTCTTCGCGCCCTCCTGCCTCAGGGCCCCCTGTGGGTGGCGGGCTCCGTGCGGGAGGGGGAGGAGGACCTGGTCCTCCAGGCCCTCTCCGCCGTCCGAACTTCCCTCCCCGAGGCCCGTCTTATCCTGGCGCCCCGCCATCCGGATCGCGCCGCCCTGTGCCTGGAGCAGGCCAGAGCACGCGGGTTTGCCGCCGCCCTGCGATCGAGTTCCCCATCGGGCGGATGGGACGTGCTCGTGCTGGATACGATGGGTGAGCTCTGGTCCGCCTACGACCTGGGCGAAGCGGCCTTTGTGGGGGGGAGCCTGGTGCCTCTCGGGGGGCAAAACGTGCTGGAGCCCGCCTTCCTCTCCAAGCCCGTCTTGTATGGTCCCCACACTGAAAACTTCAAGGAGGAGACGGAGCGGCTCTCCGCCTCGGGGGGCGGCTTTCGTGTGGAAACTCCGGGCGAGCTGGGATGGCGCGTCGCCGCCTTCCTGTCGGACCCCGACTTGGCTCGGGGCTGCGGCCAGCGGGCGCGCCTCGCGGCCGAGCACCATCGAGGCGCCTTGGAGCGCGTCAGCCGCTGGCTGGCGGACACCCTTCCCGCTCCCTAAGGCTCACGTCATTCAGGTTTCAGGGACGAGAGTACCGGCACCGGCCACGATCAGCGCCGAGCCGTCCCATGTCGCGGGACAACCGAGCGGCAATGCGCGCTTGCCCTTCAAGTGGCCCACGGGAAGGCCCGTCAAGAGCGGCTTGTGGGAGCCGAGGAGCTGCCGGGCCCGATGGGCCGCCTGGGACGGCGATCCCCCTTCGCCCATGCCCGTGAACCCGCCCAGGAGCAAGCCCGCGGCGCGGCCGAACCATCCCGCCTGCTGGAGGTGCGTCATCATCCGGTCGATCCGGTAGAGGGGCTCGCCCACGTCCTCCAAGAAGAGCCAGCACCCCGAAACGTCGGGTTCCCAAGGCGTGCCCACGGAGACGGACAGAAGGGTCAGACAGCCGCCCGCCACGGGAAAAGGCCCTGCGGGCTCGTCGGGGGTGCCTTCGGCGGGTATCTGCACGTCTCTCCCTTCCAGAGCCGCCCAGAGGGAGTCCATATCGCACACCCCTTCGCGGGCGAGCTCCTGCACCGACGGCGCGTAGAGGCGCCGGACTCCGGGAACGTCCTGGGCCCAGGCGAAGAGGGCGGTGGCGTCGGAGAACCCCGCGAGAGTTTTGGGATGGCGGACGAGACCTTCGCGGGAGAGGCGGGGAAGAAGGCGCGTGGTTCCATAGCCGCCGCGCGCGAACCACACCACGTCTGCGCTCGGGTCATCGAGGGCTGCCTGCAGGTCGTTCAGGCGGTCCTCATCGGCCCCGGCGAGATAACCGAGGCGCTCTCCGACGTGGGGCGAGACCCGAACGGTGAAGCCCCGCCGTCTTAGGATCTCCACGCCTCGCTCCAGATCGTCCACGGCCACCGGCCCCGCCGGGGCGACAACACGGATGGCCTTAGGGGCCGCGTAAGCGGGAGGATCGCTCATGGATTGAGGATAGCACAGGGAGGTGTAGAGCCAGCAGAGGATCGGATGGAACCTGGGCAAGAAGGGCGAGGGGGGAGAGCGTTGCGGCATCTCCGCATGGGCTCGCTCTCGCCCTCTCGCCTTGATCTTCTTGGAGGGGACCTGTAAGCCGGATTCTGTCCCCCGTCGCCGGGGTGGCAGCCATTCCTCTGGGACCGCCGTCGCCGGCGGCCTCAAGCGGCCTACCCGGAGGCCTGGGCCGGGCAAGCCCTGGTGCGCCTCCCTATTTGGCCTTGCTCCGCAAGGGGTTTTCCGTGCCTTCCCCGTTACCGGAGAAGCGGTGGGCTCTTACCCCGCCTTTTCACCCTTACCGGCCGCGCCCGAGGGCGAGGCAGGCGGTATCTTTTCTGTGGCACTCTCCGTCGGATCGCTCCGCCCTGCCGTTAGCAGGCTTGCTGCCCTAAGGAGTCCGGACTTTCCTCGGCAGGTTACCCCGCCGCGGCTGCCCGGTCCCCTCCGCCGCCAACATAGACCACCGGGCCGCCGAAGTCCACCCTGGACGTTGACGGATCAGGGTGGGTTTTCGCGGCAGATCTTCCGCCATGGGCTCCAAGACGGGAGTCCCTTGAGGGAGACCCGTCCCCTTGGGTCCGATATGGGCGAGATAGAGGCCGCGCCGCTGCCCCGGCCCCGAGATCTCCTCGGAGAGCAAGACATTCAGGCGGCGAGGCGGGAGAACCCGGAGGCCATCCTCGTCCGTCAGCACATCCAGTTCAGTGGCTGGGACCGGGCCTTCCATGGGGAGCAGAGTTCGCCCGAAGTAGAGGCCCGCCAGCCCCACGTAGCTCTCGTTCGGAGTGAGCAGGCGGGGAACCGATTTTCTGGCGGTCTCCATGGCCCGGGCTTCTTCGAAGAATGCCCGAAAGCTCTTCTGCCGTTCCATGGCAGGAAAGCACAGCACCACGAGCGCCAGGAATCCGGCGGCCGCTTCTCCCCAGAAGAGAAAGGGAAGGCGCTCCAACCGGGCTTGCCTCGTCCACCTGAGGGAGAACCATCCGGCACCCAAGGCGACCGCCCACACGAGGCCCATGAGGGCCCAGGTCCCCGCCGGCAGGTTCCTCCACTCACGAGCGCCTTGCAGGTAGATCCCCGCCGCGGGCACGGCCAGCAGGAAGATCCCAAGCACTGCCGCTTGTGTTGCCATCAACGCGCGTTCCCAGCGCCGCAAGGGCCGCGTCCCCAGGCCCACCAGACGCCAAGCCACGATCAGCGCCAGGGAGGGGAAGAGGGGCGCCAGATACATGGACCGCTTGCTGTGCGCCAGGCTGAGCAGGATAAATCCGGCGAGAAAGCTCCACGCAAGCAGCCGGACGCCCGCGGGCAAGCCTTCATCGTCGCCGCCCTCTTTTCGCTGGCGAAGGAGTGGCCCCACCGTTTCCGCGAGGGCCGGTACGAGGGCCAGCAGAAGCGAAGGGGTCCAGGGAAGAAAATCTCCGAGAAGGCCTCCTAGGTAATCGTAGATAGGAGCAGCATGGGTGCCTAGGGAATCATGGGCGGGCACCATGGAGGGGATGGCGAAGGCCCGCCCGAGCGTGTTCACGAGGAGCGATTCCCGAAGGAAGGGCCATCCGCCTTCGGCCCAGAGGGCCAACCACCACGGGATCGCCATGCAAACAAAGACGGCCATCCCCGCCATGTGCCGCCTCGGTGAAAGCATGTCCTTCCTTCCCTCCGCGAGGGCAAAGGCTGCGAGTCCAGCTCCCAAAAGGACGGGTCCAACGGGCCCCTTAGCTAGGTAAGCCAGGCCAGCGAAGGCCCACATGGCGGTCACGGCCCACGAAGACGAGTGCTTCCAGGCAAAGGCGGCGGCCGCCAGGCCCGCCGTCACGAAGAGAACCAGGCTGGCATCCACGAGGGTGTAGTGGGCGAGGTAGAAGGGGAGGTACAGCACTGGAAAGAGCAGGGCGGCGAAGAACCCTTCCCGGCGCCCCAGAAGCATCCGGCCCAGGGCGTAAATCGCCGCCGCCGTGAGAAGCCCCGCGAGGGCGGAGGGCAGGCGGGCGGCGAAGGGCGTCTCCCCAAAAAGGCGGAAGGAGGCCGCCACGAGATCGTAGTGCAACGGAGGCTTTTCCAGGAAGGGCTGCCCGTTCAGCCGCGGGATGAGCCAGTCCCCCGAGGCCGCCATCTCGCGGCCAACCTCCGCCACGAAGGGCTCGTCACAGAGCCAATAGGAGCGTCCCGCCTGGCCCACGAAAAAGAAGGGCCCCGCGAGCGCCACCAGGAGCACCAGGTGCCACCAGGTCCCTTTCCCCGGGACTATCTTGCGCAGTGCAGTCACCAAATGCATTCTCCTTGGCCCTAAGGATATTTAAGGATATTCCAGAAGCTTACATAAGCATACATGATGCCAAGTTTGTTCCCGTGGAGGAGGACTTCTTGCTGGAAGTCTGGCTATCTAGGCTTCGGGCATCTTGGCCTCGGGGTGGCGCTCCATGAGGCGGTAGAAGGTGCTTCGCGGCAAGCCGCTGGAGCGGGCCGCCTCCGCGGCATTGCCCCCCGCCCTGTCGAGCACCGAGCGCAAGTAGTCCGCCCTGAACCGCTCCAAGGCATGCTTGTAGGAGAGGAGCCCCATCTCTCCCGGGGACTCATGGAGCGTTGGTTTCCCGAGGCCCAGCAGCCGCCGCGCGTCATCTTCTTGGATGAGGCTTTCCGCGGCGCTGGCCGACAGGTGATTCACGGCGCTCTGGAGCTGGCGCACGTTCCCGGGCCACGAAAACTCCCTCAGCGCTCTCATGGCGCCCGGAGAGAAGCCCGCGGCGGTTCCAGGCTTCTTAAAGGCTTTGGCCAAAAAGCTGGAAGCTAACAAGGCGATGTCCGAGGAGCGTTCGCGGAGAGGGGGGAGCCTGAGTTCAAAGGTGGTGAGGCGGTAAAAGAGGTCTTCCCGGAACGTCTTCTCCCCGATCTTCGCTCGAAGGTCCTGGTGGGTCGCCGCGATGAGGCGTACGGCCACGCGGCGCTCACGATCATCTCCAAGGCGGCGCACTACCCCGAACTGGATGGCCCGCAACACTTTGGCTTGCATGGCCAAGTCCATGTCGCCGATTTCATCCAGCAGGAGGGTCCCACCCTCGGCCTGCTCGAAGACCCCCGCGTGATCCCGGTCCGCCCCCGTGAACGCTCCGCGGCGGTGGCCGAAAAGCTCGCTCTCGGCCGTGCCCGCGGGGATGCCGGCACAATTCACCGCCACAAACGGCCCCCCTCCGCAGGCGCTGTTGAGGTGAATCCAGCGGGCGAAGACCTCCTTGCCGACGCCCGTCTCTCCCAGCAGGAGGATAGGATAGGGAGAGGGCGCCGCCGCCGCCGCGAGGGCCAGAGAATCTTTCAGGGCCAAGCTGTTCCCCAGAATTTCTCCGGGATCAATCTGGCGCCGGAACGCCTGGGAGAGGTTTTCCTGGTGGCGGGTCTCCTCTTCCACTCGCGCGGCCAAGGCCCGCCGCCCCCACACGGAGCCCAAGAGAAGAGTGGCCCATACGGGCCAAGAGGCGAGTTCGCGCATGGCCGGAATGAGCTCCGGCGAAGGACGCCCCCAATCCATGTAAAGGATCGCCATCACGTTTTGGCCCGCGAGCAGTGGGTAGATGAGGATCTGGGCACCCGTGAGCCCCTTCAGGCTTCGGCCGGGTTTGGCCAGTTCCACGGGGGAGAGGAGGGGGCTCTTCTGCCTGAGGGCTTCGCGGAGGGTGCTGTGGCTCAGGATCGTAGCCCCCGCCCCTTCGGATGAGGCTTCGTATTTGCAGACCGCGTCATCGTCGGCCGCCTGCCGTGCTCCGGCACCACCAACCACGGAGAAGAAAAATACGCCTTCCGCGCCGAATTCCCGCCTGAGCGAAAGGGCCAGGCGGTGATCCAGGTCTTCGGCGGTGGGGTCTTCGGCCACCAACGCTTCGATCATTTCGGTGACAGCCCTGCGTTTCCCAGAATTGGGACAACCGGACTGTTCCGAAAATGGGACCGCCGCCAGGGCCAGGCTGTCCTCCGGGGGAGGCGAATCTTCCGCAGCGGGTTCGAGCCTGAGGATGACGTCACCCAGCTTGATCTCATCTCCCGGCTCCAGGAGGAATTCCTCTCCCTTCACCCCTTTCAGACTCAAACCGTTTCGGCTCTTGAGGTCCCGAATCCTCCACCCCTCGGGCGTGAAGAAGAGCCGTGCGTGGTGCCCGGAAACGGTGGGGGAATTTAATACTACGTCGTTCCCGGCAACGCGGCCCAGGAACCACAGATCCTTATTGAGAAGGTGCGAGACCTTCTCCTTGCCCAGAACTACCAGCTTCATACTTGGCCGATGGGCCATGCGTACCTCTCCCGTGGAGTATGCCATAAACCAGGTTCGGCCACGCCTCGGACGAGGCGCAGGCGCACTGGCACGGAACGTGCTTTGAACCTCCCCGAAAGGCATTGGACGGGGCACCCTCTAGAAATCACGCTTGTTTTGACACGAAAGGAGAAAACCACAATGAACGCTTCTCAATCACGCGCGAACCAGACTCGATCGCCTCAGGCCCCACTGTTCCTCCGTTTGGCCCTCGCAGGCGGGCTCGTCCTCGCCTCGGCCATGGCCGTGATGGCGAGCGACCCGGCTTCAGGGTGCCTCCAGGGCACAGCCAACCCCGAGCAGGGAGGCACCGTCACCATGAGCCCCTCTACTCCTTGCCCCCCCGCCGGGTCCACCGTGACCTTCACGGCCGTGCCCGCGGCGGGAGGCACCTTTGCCTTCTGGTCCGAGGGCGCCTCAGGAACCGCCAATCCGGTGACGGTCACCGTGCCGGCCACCGCGTCGGTTCAGGAAGTGCAGGCCAACTTCACGGGATTCGGCGACAACTTTGACGACGTGGCTCAGTTGGACGGCCCCCAAGACGGCACCGACGTGGCAGGTACGGTTGAATTCCTGGTGAAAGCCACTTCGCCGGGCAGCGTAACCGCCGCCAACTTCTACCTGGACGGCCACCTGAGCAAAACCGCCACGGCCGCGCCCTTCAGCTACGCCATCAACACGGGCCTGCTGGCCCCCGGGCTTCACCGGCTGGATGTCCTGGCGCAAGACTACGCTGGACGCCCCGTGGCCCAGTCCCGCGAATTCGTGGCGCTGGCGGCTCCAACCATCAGCAAGGTCAAACTGCACCACGCGGGTGGGTGGGTGCTGAAGGTATTCGGCACGGGATTCGCCTCCACTTCCAAGATTTCCGTGGGCACGGCCTCTCTTGCCGCGACGTACAAGGCCAAAAAGGGAGCCCTCGTTTACAAGGACGGAAAGAGCCTCCGCGGACTCTTTCCCAAGGGTACGGCCATGTGCGTCAAGGTCGTAAACGCAGACGGCCAGACCTCAGCCTGCTTCACGTATACCCGCCACTGAGAACGTGCCGGAAAGCCGTCAAGGCGCGGCCCGAACCTTGTGCCAGCAGCCCAACTTGGGGGGGTGGAGCCAAAGCTCCTCCCCCCTTCTTTGTGCTCAAACCACATCCAAAGGAGTCGCTCGCGATGGGAAACCGTGACTTGGAGAGGCTCGCGGAACTGATAGATCTGGCATGCGGAACCATGGACCCCGAGATGCTCGCGAGCTTCTTGTGCGCCCTCGATCCCTCCCTGGCGGACCGTTGCCCCATGGACGTGCTTCATGAAGGGGATGAAGAGGCCTTTTGCCTGCTGAAGGCCCGCTTCCAAACCCGCTGTCAACCCGCGAACCGGTCCGTCCTTCGGGGCTGATGTCTCGCGAACGAGATCCTGCCTATCCCGTGCACGAGGGTACACCCGCCCGCCGGCCATCCCTGGGCCCCCGCATGCCGTTGCGGCGCTGGATAGCCGGCGCTGGCGCCGACACGCCTCCTGGCAACGCCTCAACGATTCTGATATGGTGAGAGTGCTCCTTGGAGGGCCCTCATGAGACGGGCGTGGCTGGGTGTGTTCTTTTGCCTCCTGTTCTCCCCGGTGCGCGCCGACGTGCCGGAGGGGCAAATTCTTGCGAACCTCTGGCGCTACTCCTTCACGCCCACAGGTGCGGGCGCGCGCGCCGCGGGCATGGCGGACGCGTTCATCGCCGTCTCGGACGATGGCACCGCCGCCTCATGGAATCCCGCTGGGCTGGCCCAGTTGAGGGCCCCCGAATTTTCCGTGGTCTTCGGGGGCAACCACCGGATCATGTCGCTGAAGGATTTCACCGCCCTGGATGGATCGAGCCGATTCTCGTCCTTCCGGGCAGCGGACTCCAACCGCATGCTCGATTTCGCCAGCGCGGCCATCCCCCTCGACCTCTTCTCCAAACCCGTTACGCTCCAGGCAAGCTGGCAACGCATGTACGACCTTAACTTCCAGTCCGATCCCTTCATCACTGAACGGGTCAACGCGGGAGGCGCGGCGAGCCAGACCTTCCTCCTCCATCAAGGAACGGACCTGGCCGGTGACATCCGTCTCTATTCGCTCAGCGGAGCCGTTCAACTCACCCAGCGCATGGCCCTGGGCGCCAGCTTCAATATCTGGAAGGGCGACTGGTCCACCCAGGCCGACATTCAGGCGAATCGCATCGCCGGGGGGCCGCCCTCCTCCAACTTCCTCTTCTTCAGGCAATCCAACCACATGAGCGGCCGCAACTTCAGCTTGGGCCTCCTTTTCACCTATCCCAAGTTCAACGTGGGCCTCGTCTATCACAGCCCCTTCTTCGCGGACTACCAGATCGCCACGACCACCTTGTCCAACCTGCCGAACCCTTTTCAGGGAGATACGAGCCAGCAGACGACGCTGCGGTTTCCCAAACGCCTGGGCCTTGGGTTCGCCTGGCACCCGACGGATACATGGACCGCGGCCCTGGACCTCCAGTACAACCAATGGAAGGACATGACCGTGGCGGCGGTCCCGCCCGACCTTCCCGAACTCAATTTCCTCGATTTTCAGCCCGCGGGAAGCACCTCCACGCGCAACACGCTCTCCGCCAACGCCGGCGCCGAATATCTTATCGTGAGAGAGCACTCGGTCATCCCCATCCGTTTCGGCATAGCTTACGAACCCCAGGGCGGCATGGACCCCACCCTTCGCTCCTCCGTGAACTACTGGGTGCTGGCCTGCGGAACGGGATTCAACACCAACGCCTGGAAGCTAGACGTGGCGGTGCAGTACAGGTGGGCGAACTTTCGAACGGGGCAGTTCATGGAACCCGAAGGCATGCTCCGCTATCCCCGTACCCCCGACGCTTTCGGGAGCGCCCGGGCCCAAGAATGGCGCGTCAACATGTCGTTGATCTACCGGATCTCGCGCTCCGAGGGCCTCTCCAAAATCCTCCACAAAGTCTTCGTGGGAGACTGACCGCCATGGGTCCCAGCAAACCGCCAACCGGATCCCGCGGTCCCGCGGGATCCTTGCCGCGGCCCTTGGGACCGCGCCTTTTCCTTTTCATGCTTTTTGCCGTTCTCGTACCCTTAGCGGTTCCGGCGCAGACGACGTACTGGGAGTTCTTCCAGGCAGGGAAGAAGGCCAACGAGGAAGCCCGCTACCCGGCCGCCGCCGAGGCCCTCCAACAGGCTATCGCCCTCAGGCCAGGGTCCGCCAAGCGCGTCCGGCTCTATGGCACCAATTTCGTGGACGGTTACTTTCCCCACACCGAACTGGCTTACGCCTACCTCAAACTGGGACGGACGCGAGACGCCCAGAGGGAGCTTGAGGGCGCCCTGGCCGCCGGGGTGGAACCCCAAGACCGAATCAAGGTCCTCCTCAAGTCCGCCCGGAACGCCGAGGCTGCAGGAGGCGCCCCCTCGGGCGAGGGCTCCTCTCAAGCCGCGAGCCACGAACCCGCGCCGTCCACGGCCGCGCCTCCCGCCGGAGAGGGATCAGCCAAGGGACCTTCCGGAACGCCTTCTGCCTCCGTGGTGTTCTGGTCCACGCCGGAAGGAGCCACCGTGAGCCTGGATGGCCGAACCCTTGGCGCCTCGCCCCTCACCCTCGACCCTGCGGCGGAAGGGCCCCACCGCGTCCGCTTCGAACATCCCGGCTATTCCCCCGCCGAGCGGGCCTTCGTGGTCCGTCCAGGCGACAAACTCACCGTCCCCGCTGAACTCCTCCCTTTGAAGGAATCGGCGCCTGCCGCACCAAGCGCTTCCTCCCAGCCTCTCACGGGAGACCTCGCCCTGGAAGTTCGTCCCCCCGGCGCGTCGGTCGTCCTGGACGGGATCTCCAGGGGCACGGCGGGTACGGAGCCCCTGCTCCTTTCGGGCCTCTCTCCCGGCGATCACCGTGTCGAACTCCACCTGTCGGGCTACTCGGACAAGACGTTCGTCGTGCACATCCAAGCAGGCGTCCAGGTTCACTTCGAGACGGACCTGAGCCCCGCCTCGGACCGGGCGGGCGCCGTAGGCTCGCTGAGACCGCAGGCGAAGGTATCCGCATGGCTGGCGGCCACCTTTGGAGCCTCGGGGCTCTTGGCCGCGCTGGCCGTCCTCCTTCTCCGCCGGTACGGATGGATACCGTGGCTGCCGGCATGGCTGGGGGCCCGGCGTGGTTCCTCCTCCGAACCCTCCCCGGCGGGCCTTGACATCCCATCGGGGAGATTGGGCCCCTACGTGATCGAGCGAAAATTGGGCTCGGGCGGCATGGGCGACGTCTACTTGGCCACGGACGAACGCTCCGGCCGCCAAGTGGCGCTCAAAGTGCCCCAGCCGCGTCTTGTGGACGACGAGGGATTCGCCAGCCGCTTCATCCGAGAAGGGACCATCGGCCAACAGCTCATCCATGAAGGCATTCTCCGGATCTTCGAGACAGGGCAGACCGAAGGACGGCTCTTCATCGCCATGGAAGTCGCGGAGGGAGAGAGCCTGAAGGCCTTTTTGGCGGGGCTGGAGGCCCCGCTTCCCTCCCAGGAGGCGGTTCGCATCGCCCGCGAGGTTGCCATGATCCTGCACTACACCCATGCTCAAGGGATTATTCATCGGGATTTAAAACCGGATAATATCATGATCCTCCGGGGCTCCCGCCATGTGAAAGTGGCCGATTTCGGCGTCGCCAAGCTCTCGGACGCCACCTCCTTCACCGTAACGGGGCAGATCTTCGGTACGCCCAATTACCTTCCACCTGAACCTCTGATCGGAGAGCCGTATGGCGCCTCGAGCGATCTCTATTCGCTTGGTGTGATCCTCTTCGAGATGCTCACGCTCAAACGCCCCTTCGAAGCGGACACGATCATGGAGACGTTCCGCAAGCACCAACTGGCGGACCGCCCTCTTCCCTCGTCCCTCAACCCGGACGTTCCGCGTGCCCTGGACGCGATCGTCCTCAAACTGCTTCAAATCAAGCCCGGCGATAGGTACACCACGGCCAGCGATCTGGTGGCCGCCCTCGACGCCGCGATGGCGCAGATACACCCCTTCGATCCCTGCTCCTCTGCGCGGCCCAAGGTTCCAGAGCCCTCGGTTCAAAACGCCTGACCGTGCCGCCGCCCCTCCTGGCCCGGCCCCCTAATACGCCCGCAACTCATTGCCCGCCATGGACTTATGCCACCTTGACATGGGACTTACGGCATGATAGCTTGAACTCCGTTCGGGATCCGCGCCGCGGGGGGATCTCCTAAAGACAGGAACAAGGATGAAGCGAAAGCGTTATCACGTGATGATCATCCGCGAGGACGGCAAGCAGGTGCACAACCGCGTCCTCGAGTGGTTCCAGGTGAGGCGCCATCTGACGTTTCTTGGCAGTGCGGCGGGGCTCTTGGTGGCGTGCGGCGTGAGCGCCGTCATGATGGCCGGCTGGACGGGCAGCCTCCTCCACCGGAACCAGCAGCTATCTAAGCGAGACGTTCAGCTCCAGGCCTCCCTGGCCGTCCTCACCAAAACCTTAGACGAAGCCCAGACCCGCCTCAGCAAGAGCCAGGAGCAACTCTCCTCCATGGAGGAGCTGGCCCGCCAGCAGAACCTCGTCCTGCCCAAGACCGCCGGCATGGGCGGCCCCTCACCGCATCCCGTGGCGGCTCCCGCACTCCCCTCGGCCGAGGTGGGAACCCTGGCCTCCGGCATCGCAGACTTCAAGCAGCGGGCCGACCTCATCTACAAAGAGACCCAGGGCGTTGGCAACGTGCTCAAACCCCATTTGGACGAGCTCGCCCACACGCCCAACCTGTGGCCCGTGAAGGGGTTCATCACCTCCGGTTTCGGACGGCGGGTGGACCCCATCGAAGAGGGCACCGAGTATCATGAAGGGGTTGATATCGCCGCGCCTTACGGCAGCCCCGTGCAGGCGCCCGCCGAAGGGCTCGTTATCTGGTGCGGGTGGAAGCAGGGCTACGGGAACTGCGTGGAGATCAGCCACGGCGGCGGCCTCGTAACCCGGTACGCGCACCTGAGCAAGATTCTGGTCAAACCCGGGATGAACGTGAAGCGGTGGCAGAAGATCGGGTTGGTGGGCACGTCCGGCCGCTCCACGGGGCCCCACCTTCACTACGAAGTGCGCCGCCATGACCAGCCCGTCAATCCTCAGCGCTACCTGCATTTTTAGCCCCGACGTCCCAGCGGACCCGCCCGGCCCCCGCCTCTGCAGGGGACGATGGGGGCCGCCTTACGGAGAACGGCCTTATGCTCCTAGATAAAACCCTCGCCGCCATTTTCGGTACGAAACACGAACGCGACATCAAAGCCATCCAGCCCCTGGTCTTCGCCGTGAACGAATGGGAGCCCAAACTCGCGGGACTCAGCGACGCGGACTTGAGGGCCAAGACCGCCGATTTCAAGGGGCGCCTGGCGGCCATGGAGGAACAGGGCCTGGAGCTCCAGGAAGCCCTCACGGAGCTCTTACCCGAAGCCTTCGCCACGGCCCGCGAGGCGGCCAAGCGGACCCTCGGTATGCGCCCCTTCGACGTTCAGGTCATCGGCGGCGTTGTCCTTCACCAGGGCAAGATCGCCGAGATGAAAACGGGCGAAGGAAAAACCCTCGTGGCGGTCCTTCCCGTCTACCTCAACGCCTTGGCGGGCAAGGGCGTCCACGTGGTCACCGTGAACGACTACCTGGCCCGGCGCGACGCCGAATGGATGGGCCAGGTGTACCGGTTCCTCGGCCTGACGGTGGGCTGCATCCAGCAGGAGATGGACAACCCGGAGCGGCAGGTGGCCTACAACGCCGACGTGACGTACGGCCAGAACAACGAGTTCGGGTTCGACTACCTGCGCGACAACATGAAGTACCGCATCGAAGACATGGTCCAGCGGGGCCACCATTTCGCCCTGGTGGACGAGGTGGACTCCATCCTCATCGACGAGGCCCGCACGCCCCTCATCATTTCGGGCCCCTCGGACGAGCGCACGGACCGCTACTACTCGGCCAACAGCATCATCCCCAGCCTCCAGAAAGAGAAGGACTTCGCGGTGGACGAGAAGCAGCGCACGGCCACCCTGACGGAGGAGGGCATCGCGCGGGCCGAGAAGATGCTGGGCGTGGAGAACCTGTACGACCCCGTCAACATGGAGATCCTGCACTGCGTCAACCAGGCCCTCGTAGCCCACAAGCTCTACCGCCGCGACGACCAGTACATGATCAAGGACGACGAGGTCCTGATCGTGGATGAGTTCACGGGCCGCGTCATGCCGGGACGCCGCTGGAGCGACGGCCTCCACCAGGCCATCGAGGCCAAGGAGGGCGTGAAGATCCAGCAGGAGAACCAGACGCTGGCCACCATCACCTTCCAAAATTACTTCCGCCTGTATTCCAAACTGGCGGGCATGACGGGCACGGCAGACACGGAGGCGGCTGAGTTCGACAAGATCTACAAACTGGACGTGGTCGTCATCCCTCCCAACCGCCCCCTGGGCCGCACGGATTTCGCGGATTCGGTGTACAAGACCGACAAGGAGAAGTTCGACGCGGCCGCCAGCGAGATCGAGGAGCTGCACGCGAAGGGACAGCCTGTCCTGGTGGGCACCGTCTCCATCGAAAAGAGCGAACGCATGAGCGCCCTCCTCAAAAAGCGCGGCGTGCCCCACGTGGTCCTCAACGCCAAGTTCCACGAGAAGGAGGCGGAGATCGTGGCCCAGGCGGGCCGGAAGGGCGCCGTCACCATCGCCACCAACATGGCCGGGCGAGGCACCGACATCCTGCTGGGCGGCAACGCCGAAGGCCAAGCCAGGGCAAAGGCCAATCCCGAACTCCAGCCCGAGGATTACGCCAAGCACCTTGCCCACTTCATGGAGGCCTTCTCCAGGGAGCACGAGGAAGTGGTGGGTCTGGGCGGCCTCCACATCCTGGGCACGGAGCGGCACGAGTCCCGGCGCATCGACAACCAGCTCCGGGGCCGCGCGGGCCGCCAGGGCGATCCGGGCTCCTCCCGGTTTTACCTCTCCCTCGAAGACGACCTCATGCGCCTCTTCGGCGGCGACCGCCTCAAGGGCATGATGGGCAAGCTGGGGATGGAAGACGGCGAGCCCATCGAACACCCGTGGGTCAGCAGATCCATCGAGCGCGCCCAAACCTCCGTCGAAGGCAGGAACTTCGAGATCCGCAAGCACCTGCTCGAGTACGACGACGTCATGAACAAGCAGCGCGAGACCGTCTACGGCCTGCGCCGCCGCATCCTCGCCAAGGAAGGTCTCAGGGAGTATCTCTTCGAGACGGCCGGTTTCATCCTGGACGGCCTCGCGGACCAGTATCTGGGCGGCGAGAACGGAAACGGCGAGTGGGACCTGCCGGGCCTCAAGACGCAGCTGGCCTACAACTTCGGCGTAGACCTCGACCAAGTGGGGCTCAACCTGGACGAAGCCACTCGCGACGAGATCCGCGAAAGGACCCTACAGGCCTGCGTGGCCAAATATGAAGCCAAGGAACACCGGCTCCCGCCCGAGGTCATGCGCGACTACGAGCGCATGGTCATGCTTCAGGTCATCGACAATCAGTGGAAGGACCACCTCCTCTCCATGGACCACCTGCGAGAGGGAGTGGGCCTCCGCGCCTACAGCCAGAGGGATCCCCTGGTGGAGTACAAGCGCGAGGGCTTCGAGATGTTCGCGGCCATGATGGAGCGCGTGGAAGACGAGATCGTCCGCTACCTGTTCCTCCTCGAGCCGGCCGTGGCCCAGGAGGAGAAGCGCGTTGAGCGCAAAGAGCGAAGCTACTCCTATTCGGCCCCGGAAAAGGAGGAGAAGAAGCCCTCCAAACCGGTGGCCCACTCGGAAAAGATCGGCCGCAACGACCCCTGTCCCTGCGGGTCCGGCAAGAAATACAAGAAGTGTCACGGGGCCAACGCTTGACGGCGGCCCCCGCCGCTGTTAGGCTCACTCCGTTACGAGGCTTGAAAGGCGCGCCATGGCAAAGAAGCGAACGGCCACTCCTCCTTACGTTCCCCGCAAGGGCCTGCGGGCCGTCTTGGACCACATCCAGGCCCGCAAAGAGGGCGATCTCTTGACCCGAGAGGAGTTGCACAAGCGAGGCCTCTCCTCCCATCTCACCTATCCCGCCCTCGCGGCCTTGCGGTTTATCGGCGTGCTGGACGAGCACGACCAGCTCACCGGCACACATCAGGCCTTCAACCGGGACAATCCCGACGTCAAGGCCCAGGAGGCCCTCGTCCGGAAGGCCTACTCGGACTTTTTCGAGGCCGTTCCTCTCCCCGCGGCCGATCTGGACGCCCTCAAAACGCGCTTCCAGGAGGTCTACGACTTAAGCGACCGGGTCATCAACTCGGCGTTTCCGCTCTTTCAGTACCTCGCCCAGGAGGCCAAGATCGATCTGGTGAAGGGCGGCACGCCCTCCCTGCCTCCCGAGGAGCACCGGCACGTGGTGCATCCGACGGCGCACGGCGAGGAGGTGGACAACGTGGCCGTGGCCGCGTCCCTGGAAGGGCTCGCCAAGGACGAACCCCTGCGCATCAAGCATACGGGGTACCAGATCGTCATCAACCTCCAGGTGACCAAGTACACATCCGAGAAGGATCTGATCAAGATGGTGCGCACCGCCAATAGGGCCATCCACCTCATCTGGAAGGCGGGAGACGCACGATAACTGAGGCATCGAGAGGGCCGGGGAGAAGGACTCGGCGACGGGCCTTTGGCGCACCCATGAAACCCCCTTCGGCCCGCCCTCGTAGAAGTCACTTGATCACGCGGTTACCCGGTCACTGCACTATTCCCTGGGGAGGGCCCTATGGACATCAGCGAAAAGACTTGGCTGGAGAAGCTGGCGGACAAGCTCCCCGGCCTTTCGGGCTACCAGGCCCGGGAGGGAAGGCGGGACACGGACAAGCGCCTGCGCGAATTCCTCGCCGGTCGTCTGGACCGAGTGAAAGACCGGATCGAAGACGCAAAGCTGGCCCTCACCAACGCGGGGAACCTGCAGGCGCTCAACGACGTGGGCCTGCTCCAGCGCCGCCTTCAGGGCGTCACCGACTCCATCCGGTTCGCCTCCTACGGATACTCCGGCCTTTTCGACCAGTTGAAAATCCGAGAGGCCGAGCTGGATCAGCTCTATGCCTATGATCTGAAAATGGTGGACGCGGTGGACGCCCTCCAGAAGGTCGTCGAGGATCCGGCTCACACCCCTTCGGACGCGCTCGCCGCGGTGAAGGCGCTGGATGATCTGGTGGCCGAGCGAAAACACCTGTGGGATGCGCCTACGGCCTAGGTTCGGGAGCAGGTCGTCGGCAGCATGAGGGCAGGGCTGGAGCATGGCGGGTTCCTTCCAGCTCCCCGCTACCCGCTCCCGGTTCTCTTGTGCCCAAAGCCGACCGCGGATGGCTGACTGCTATTTATGGAGTGCCCAATGGCCCAATACCTTGAAGTCATCGAGTGGCTGGACGACACGGGAAAAGAGATGGTCCACCGCTTTGAGATGGGCGGCGAGATCAAGGTGGGCGCCCAGCTCGTGGTGCAGGAGACGCAGTGGGCCGTCTTCTTCAGAGACGGCAAAGCCTTGGACGTGTTCGGGCCGGGGCGCCACACGCTGACCACCCTCAACGTTCCCCTGCTGAGCAAGCTCATCAACCTGCCTTTCGGGGGCACGTCCCCCTTCCGGGCGGACGTCTACTACGTCAACCGCAAGGTCTTCACGGACATGAAGTGGGGCACCAAGGAGCCCGTGCTGTTCCGGGACACGGAGTTCCAGATGATCCGCCTGCGGGCCTTCGGCAAATACGCCGTGCGCGTGGCCGAACCGCAGCTCTTCATCGCCACCTACGTGGGAAGCGCCGGTGTTCAAGACAGCGACGGCGTCGAGTCCTACACCAAGGACATGATCGTGGCCCGGCTCAACGACGTGCTGGGCGAGAACATGAAGACCATCCTGGACCTGGCCAAGGTCTACGACGAGCTGAGCGAAGCGCTCAAAGCCCGCGTCCGTGATGACTTCAAGAAGTACGGCCTCGAATTGGTGGACTTCCTCATCGGTGCCATCACGCCGCCCGAGGAAGTTCAAAAAGTCATCGACGAACGCTCGGGCATGGCCGCGGTGGGCAACATGAACACCTACATGCAGTTCAAGGCAGCCAAGTCCATGGAGGAGGCGGCCAAGAATACGAGCGGCGGCGCCGCTGGCGGCATGGGCCTAGGCATGGGCGCGGGCATGGGCATGATGATTCCTGGCATGGTGGGACAAGCCATGGCCCAGGCCCAGCAGGCCGCCTCACAGCAGGCGGCACAGGTTCAGGGCGGCGGCGCGGGCACGTCGGTTCTGTGCGCCGCGTGCGGCAGGCCCAACGCACCCGGCGCCAAGTTCTGCGACGCCTGCGGCAAGCCCCTGGCTGCCCCCGGCACCGTCTGCCCCTCCTGCAAAACACCCAACGCGCCCGGCGCCAAGTTCTGCGGCGCCTGCGGCAAGCCCCTCGCTCCGGCCACCGTCACCTGCCCCTCCTGCCGGACCGAGAACCTCGCGGGCGCGCGCTTTTGCAGCGCCTGCGGCAAGCCCATAGCGCCCTGAGAAAGGCCACCACCAAGGCGCCAAGGGCACGAGGAACCACGGTCGATTAGGGCAAGAGGGCAGGCCCCGGTGGCCTGCCCTTTTCAATTTTAGGGACAGAGTTTCCTTACTTCGCCGATGGCCGCTTGGCCGCAGATCCTGGTGCCGAGAGCACGCCCTTGGAGGCGGCGTCCTCGATGGCGTGGAGATCCCTCTTCGCCTGGTCCATGGCGGCGAGGGCGGCGGTCATGTTGTGAACGCCGCGAGCTCGGTCCAAATAGTCCATGCGCGCCTCGACGGCCCCGAGCCTCGACTCCAGGGAGCCGGCATCGGCGCCTTGCCGCTTGAGGTTGGCCACGGCGAGGCTGGCTTCCACGGTGAGAATGTTCACGGCATCCCGGCCCTCCTTGAGCTTGGTCTTCCAGTCCTGGAGGGTCGCCTCGTACTTGGCGTCGTGGCATGTGGCACAGGCCTTCCCCACGGTCTTGAGCGCATCGGCCTTGGCGGGATCGTGGCAGTCCGCGCATCCCACCGCCTCGGCCATGACGTCGGGCCGCGCGTGGAGGCCGAGCGCCGCGGGAACGGTGCCCTTGAAGAGTGCGGCCTGCCGCACGTGGCACCGGGCGCAGTCCGCCTTGGCATCGTCGTGATGGCATCCCGCACAGTCCGCGGGCGAGGCCAGATTCATGGCCGTGTGGCGCGTGTCAGCGTGACAGGTGTCGCAGCTCAGGCCGGCTTTCTGAACGTGGTAGGTGTGAGGGAAATCCACGCCCTTCCATTCGTAGGGTTCGGGCCGGGGAATGAACGTGTGGCAGGTGTCGGCGCAGTAGGTGAAGGGCCCCTTGGCGAAGGGGGCCCGGATCTCGCCCGCCTCCTTGTCGCCTCGGGCCTCGCCCAGCTTTTTCAGAATGGCTGAGCTGCCCTGAAGGACCCGGATGGCGTATTCAATGTTGTGCACGGGCTCGCCCGTCTCGAGAAACCGGGCGTTGAAGTCCAGGTCCGCCGCCGCCTTGGCGGCTTCCGATCCGGCGGGTGCTCGGCCCGCCAAACGCGAGCCCTCCGAAGCCATGCGGCGGGCCTCGGCGGCGAGGAGTTTCCCCTGCGATTTCCAGCGGTCCACCATGGGGACGTAGCGCGAGTCGTGGCAGGCGGCGCAGGCCTTGGGGTCGGCCTTGGCCGTGCCCTGGCCCAGAAAGGACATGCTCCCCTGGGTCGTGACTTGGGTGTGGCATCCGGTGCAGTTGATTTGGGCGGCGAACATGCGGCTGGGAGTGGAGGCGGCGCCCTTGCCTCCCACGCCGAGATACATCTCCTTTGGCCCGCCGTGGAGGTTGGGATGGCAGGACTCGCAGGAGACGTCCATGACGGAGATGAGCTTGATGTTGCCGTGGCGGATGGGCTCATGGCATTCCAGGCACCGGATCTCCTTCCGGCCCACGTGCACGTCGTGGAGCATGACGGGCTGGCCGATCTTCTCAAGGCGGGAGACGTGGCACGAGTAGCACTTGTCCTTGGAGACCCTGCCGTCGCCCTCGTGGACCGACAAGTGGCAGCGGCTGCACGCCACGCCCGAGTCCACGTAGGCCTTCATGTCGAAGCTGAACCCTCCATGCTTGGAGATACCTTCAGGCGCCCCGTGGCACGCCCCGCATCCGGCCACGGTGCCGCCCGGCGGCTGGCCCTTGAAGTGGCAGAGGAAGCACACCTTGGGGTCCACGCTCACGTGGCCCGCCTCCTGGGAGGAGCCGTGGCACGAGGCGCAGTGGAGGGCGATGCCGCGCCGGTCCTTGACGAGGTGGGGCTGGTGAGGGAACGTGACCGTGAGGAACTTGACGCCCTTGTTGGCTTGCATGCCCGCGTGGCAGCCGCTGGCCAGGCACGCCGAGTCGGGCACGAAGGCCCGGGGTTTGGGGTTGTAAGTGCCGGTGACGTACTTGACGAACTGGCCGAACATGGCGCGGCGCTCGCTGGGGTGGCATTTCACGCATTCCACGCCGCTGTGTTTGGAGGCCTTCCACTGGTCAACGTACGGCTGCATGTAATGGCATTTGGGGCAGAAGGCGGCGCGCCGCGCGGTGACGTCCACGAAGGCCCAGCCCGCCGCGAACAGAACCACCACGGCCGCAGCCACGCCCCAGATGATTTTTTGGGTGCGAGGGCTCATGGCGTGCTCCCCTTGTCGTGGGAGGCCTTCCACTCCTCATACTCCAGGGGGTGCTCCTCCTTGAACTCGCGCAGGGTGATTTTTCCGTTGAGCCACGTGAGGCTTCCGGGAAATTTGTGAGGGTTGAAGTGGACGTTGTAGAAGTGCCAGATCACAATCGCCAGGGTGGCCAGGAGGGCTTCGTCCGAGTGGGCTTCGCGGCCGATGTCGAAGACGAACTTGCCGAACTGGTTGATGGTCACGTCCTTGAACCAGAGGATGTACCCGGAGGTGATCATGACCACCATGCCCCAGTACACGGCCCAGTAGTCGAACTTCTCCACGTAGGAGAACCTCCCGAAGAGGGGTCGGTCCTTCTTGATCCCGAGGAAGTAAAGGATTTGATGGAGGGCATCCTTGGCGTCCTGAGGCTTGGGGATGAGCTGGCCGAAGGTCTTGCGCCCCTCCTCGAAGGCCAGGCAGTAGAACAGGTGGTAGAGGCCGATGAACGTGAGGGCTACGGCCCCGATTCGGTGCAGGACCCTCGTCACGTCGGGCCCCCCCATGATGTCGATGAGGAAGACCGACACGGCGGCCTCGTGGAACTTGATGGGCAGCCCCGTGAGGATGAGGAGGATGCAGGACGAAAACAGGACCATGTGCTGAAGGCGGACGTGGAGGCTGAGGCGCTCCACCATGTCCGCGTCTTTCCCCGCCTTGGCGCGTTCCTTGGCGGCGTCCTTCTCCCGCCTCCGCTCCTCCTCGAAGAAGGCGTGGGCCGCGCGCCGGACGTCGAGGGCCACCTCCGTCGCGAGCGCGGAGGCGAGGGTCTCGCGCAGGCGCTTGGCCTGATCCTCCGTCACGGCGGGAGGGATCTCTCCCTGAAGGGCCGAGGATGCCGCCTGTTGTACGATTTCCGACACGGCGCGCGTATCCTGGTCGCTCCACGCCTTCTTGACAGCCTCGCTCATGGCTGAATCTCCGAGGAGGGGGCCCCGGGCTTTGCCCCGCCGGCCTTCTGGTGGTTGCGGATCTTGCGGTAGAGGTCCAGGCCGATGTGGATGAACAGGCCCGCCAGGGTGGACAGGGTGAGGATCTTGAACCCCAGGGCCACCCAGTAGACGATGCCCGCCGATTTGTCCTTGGCGTCGATGTGGATCCGGCCGTTGGCGAAATTGGCGTTGGCCCCTGGGTGGCACTTGCCGCACGTCTTGGGGATGTTGGCTGGATTCACGCTGGAGAGAGGATCGCTGGGGGGCAGGATGTCGTGGGCCGTGTGGCAGCTCGCGCAATTGGCCGCCTTGAGCACGCCGAACTCGTTGGCGATGCCATGGAAGGATTCCTCGTAGGTGGCCACCTGCTCGGCATTCACGCCGTATTTCTCCATGATGACCACCTTGTCGTGGCACTTGGCGCAGGTGTTGGCCACGTGCCCGGGGTTCACCGTGGAGGTTTTTTCCTCGGGCTTCTCGATGTTGTGCTCGCCGTGGCAGCTCGTGCACACGGGGGCGTCAGGATTTCCCTTGGCAAGGGCTTTTCCGTGGATGGACGCCTCGTACTCGGCGAAGATTTTCAGGTGGCACGTACCGCACACCTGGGGGATGTTGGTGCGAAAGACCCGGGAGCGCAGATCAGACCCGGGCAGAATGAAGTGGCCGCCGTGGCAGTCCTGGCACGTGGGCGCCTTGGGGTTTCCCGCCGCCAGCGCCTTCCCGTGAACGCTGCGTTCGAATTCAAGGTATTTGGCGAGCTGTGGAGCCCCCGACGTGTTGCCGTTGTAGTGGCAGCGGCGGCAGTTGACCGGTTGGGGCGTGGTGGGATGGGGGACCTCGCTCACGTCCGCGTGGCAGTCCACGCAGTGCTTGTCCTTGTGCACCGACAGCCGAAGGAGGTTGGGGTCCACGAAGAGCTCGAGGACCTGGCCCGAGGGCAGGGTCTTTCGGAAGCCGGGCTTGCCGTGGCAGCTCAGGCAGCGCACGTCTTCCTGGGCGTAGGCTGCCGTGGCGAACGCGGCCGCCACCAGGCCCGCCCAGAGGATCCGGCGCAGGCGAAGCATGGAGGTGCCCGTCATTCCTTGGTCCCCTTCTGCATGGCATCCCATTCGGCGCCGTGTTGGGCCTTGAAGAGATCCTCGCGCATCTTGCCCGTGAGCCAGGCGGGGTTCATGGGGAAGTTCCCCCCGGCCAGATGGATGTCGTACAGGTGCCACAGGATAAAAAGGATAAAGATGACCTGGGCTTGGCTGGAGTGGACCACGAGCATGAGATCCACGAATCTCTTGGAGAAGAGGCCGACGGAGGCCTGGGGCGACCAGAGAACCGCGCCCGAGGCGCCCATCACGAGGCAGCACGCGAGGAGGCCCCAGTACTGGAATTTCTGCATGGGCGTAAACCGGCCGTACCGCGGGGGCTGGCCCTTGCCCGTCGTGCGCCAGAGGACCCCGGACCAGCCCTGCCGCAGGTCCGACAGGCGCGGTACCGATTCACGCATGTCGCGCCGGTAGCGGGGCGAGACCATGAGGCTGAGGAGATGGGAGAGGCCCACCAGGACCAGGAGGACCGCCCCCGCCTTGTGGACCGCGGCGCGGCCGCCGAGACCGCCCATGGCGGCGATGAGGGCCTGGGCCCAGCCGTGCTGGTGGTAAACCAAAGCCAGGCCCGAAACGACCAGCATGAGGATGGCCAGAATGAGGATCCCGTGCACCACCCTTTGCCACAGGGACATCCGCTCCACCATGGGCACCGGCCGCTGCTTCGTCATGCCCCGCTCCTTCTGTTGTGACTGGCTCATGGCTTCTTCTCTGGCGTCTTGGCCGCCTCGCGCTCCCGCGCCTGCAGTTCCTCGAGCTCACGGGGGTGGTACCGCTCCATCTCGTGCCGCGTGAGCTGGCCGGTGATCCAGGTGGGGTTGTAGGGCGCCTTCTCCGTGTGGCTGAACACGGCATAAAAATGCCAGATGACGATGGCGCCGAAGGCGAGTCCGGCCTCGTAGAAATGGACCATCTCCGAGGCCGAGTAGCCCCAGTCGGGCAGGAAGCGGACAAAGAAGGTTTTGAACCACAGCACGAAGCCCGTCGCCACCATGACGGCGGTGCCCCACACCAGGGCCAGGTATTCGGCCTTCTCGGCGTAGCTGAAGCGCGGGAACCGGGCTCCGCGGTCGCGGTACCCGAGGTAGAAGCCGATCTGGATGACGAGATCTTTCGCGTCCTGCAGGGTGGGGATCATGTCCCTCATGAACCGCCGCCCGCGCTTCGTAGCCAGCAGATAGACCACGTGGTACAACGAGTCCGCCACCATGACCACGGCCGCGATCCGGTGGAGCAGGCCGCGGGCTTCGAACCCTCCCGGGAGGGCCTGGAAGGGCGCGGCCCAGACGGAGTCGGGCCACTTGAGGGCGAACCCCGTCACCACGAGGGTGAGGAAACTCGTAAGGAGGCAGAAGTGCTGGATGCGCTCCGACTTGGTCATGCGCAGGTAGACCGCCACGGGGCGAAGCTTCTTGAGGGTTTCCTTGTAGTGGCGGATGTAGTCCAGCAAGTTGTGAAGCGCCATACCGCCCAGCGTGAGGACGATGAGGATGATATAGAAGCGCTGCAGCCAGTAAAGAACGGGGCTGTCGGAGGCCGTCACTTTCAGATGGATGGGCGTTTGCGCGAAGGTCGCTCCCGCTCCGGGGTGGCACTTCCCGCAGGTGGCCTGAAGGTTTTTGGGATTGATGCTCGACTTCGGGTCGCTGCTGGGGAGGATATCGTGGGCCCCGTGGCAGCTTCCACAGTTGGCCACCGCCGTATCGCCGTACTTGGTGGCGAGGCCGTGGAACGACGCCTGGTAGGACTTGACCATGCCCTGGGGCAGGCTGAAGCGCTTGGCCATGCGCACGGAGGAATGGCACTCTCCGCAGGTCACGGTGGCCAGGTTCGCTCCGTTCACCCGGCTCGTGGACCGGCTGGCTTTCTCGATGTCGTGCTCGCCGTGGCAATCGGTGCACGAGGGGGCTTCCATGTGGCCCTCCTCGAGGGCCCTGCCGTGGATGCTCTCCAGGTATTTTTCTTCGATTCCCCTGTGGCACTTTCCGCAGGTCGCGGGAACGTTGGTCTTGTACACGGGAGATTTGGGATCGGTCGCCGAGAGCACCTTGTGGGCGCCGTGGCAGTCGGCGCACGTGGCCGCCTTGCGTGTCACCCCTCCCTCGATGG
The DNA here is from genome assembly GCA_021813555.1 of Acidobacteriota bacterium. Taxonomy (GTDB): domain Bacteria; phylum Acidobacteriota; class UBA4820; order UBA4820; family DSQY01; genus JAKAJA01. Next base: position 11,151 of record JAKAKG010000010.1, on the reverse strand, counting down.
ACTTCCAGTGGTCGCTCTTGAGGAAGTTCTCCAGGGGATTGCTCTGCCGGACGCCCAGGGCCTTCATGGCCTCCGTGTTGCCATGGCAGGCCCCGCATGTGGACGGAATGTTCGCCGGATAGATGGAGGACGCGGGATCGCTTTTACCCCTGATCTGGTGGGCGCCGTGGCAATCGGCGCAGCGGGGCACGAGGGCCGAGGCGGGCCCCGATGGGGCGTGGACGCCTTCCTTCAGCTCCGCCTGGAGATCCGAGTGGCAGTCACAGGAGGGCGGAGGAAGTTTGTCCCCGTGGGGCAGTTCTTGAATGCCGGTGTGGCAATCCGTGCACGAGAGGCCCTCGTGGACCGAACCCTTCAGCGCACTCTTTGTGACTTGGAGGGTGAGGCCCTCCTTGGCGACCACCGTCGCGCCCAGCGCCCCTGGCCGCTCGGCCTTGGTCGCGGCCATGCCGGGATCGTCATGGCATTGGAGGCAGTCTTCGGACGTGGGCGCCGCCGGAACCGCCGCCCGCGCGGGACCCGATGATCCCATGGTGATAAGCCCAGCAAGGGCGAAGCCTACGAAAAGCCGATATGCAGAGTTGTTCATGACGCCGCTCTCCCAGATGTCATCGTTGTGCTTAAACCAAGCCCCTGCGCGATGTTCCTTAGCAAGGCCGATACCAAGGAACCCCGCAGCGGGCCATTAGTGTAAGGAGGGGGGGGCGAGAGTGCCATACAGAGCGAATGGGGCTTTAATGTCTGGAGCCATTTGCCCCACCTCGGGGGCAAATAACCCTGCTGCAATCACGCTTCTCTTCAGCTAGATCCTCAACGGGGCGTTTCCCCCTTAGAGGAACGAGGCCGAATGCCTCTTTCACCACGCAGCCCTTCCGAATTGTATACTATTTCAGCTAATTGCCTTCATTGGCGTCCGTCGCGACTGGACGTACTCCATCACGGCGTACGTGGTCCCCCGCCGGGGTACCGAGTCTCAGCCAAGGGACGGGGCGAAGGCACACCTTCGCTTGCCTGTGCCGTCCCGTCTTCCTCCGGCCCGGTCCGGTGAGAGCCGCGCAGCTGGTGTGGCGCCTCAGAAGAACCTTAATAACTTCGGCAGGCTGTTACTTCGAAAGAGCGGGAAAGTGCCTTCCCCGCACCCCTTCGTGTCCTGTCAAACCGTCCGGATTGATTCGGCGAACCGGCTGTTACAGAACGCCAGGCCAAATGAAAGGCGGACCCTTGCGGGCCCGCCTCCGGCGACTCACGATGCGGGGATGAGTGTTACGGCTTGTAGGTGAGCCTGGGGTTTCGGGCAGCGGCCACCTCGTCGAGGCGCCGCCGGTAGGCGTTGTGCGGAGCCGCCTTCACGTAAGCGGGATTCTCCTCAGCCTCCTTCACGATGGCCGCCACCGCCTCCACGAACCGGTCCATCTCTTCCCTGGGCTCCGTCTCCGTGGGCTCGATCATGAGGGCCCCGTGGACGATGAGGGGGAAATATACGGTGGGCGGGTGGAAGCCGTAGTCGATGAGCCGCTTCGCCAGATCCAGCGTGGTGACGCCGCCGGGCAGGCCCTTGTCGCAGAACACGACTTCGTGAAGGGTCGGCCCGTCGAAGCCAAGCTCCAGAAGGGGCCTGAGCTTAGACCGCATGTAATTGGCGTTCAGGACGGCCAGCTCGGAGGCGCGCTTGAGCCCATCCGCGCCCATGGTTTCGATGTAGCACAGGGCCCGCACCAGAACCAGGAAGTTCCCGTTAAACCCGAGGACCTTGCCGATGCTCTTGGGCCGGTCTCGGTCCCAGAGGTAGCGGCCTTCCTTTTTGGCCAGGACCGGGCGGGGAAGATAGGGCTCCAGGTGGGCCTTGCACGCCACGGGGCCGGCCCCCGGTCCTCCGCCGCCGTGCGGCGTGCTGAAGGTCTTGTGGAGGTTGATGTGCATCACGTCGGCGCCCCAATCCCCGGGCCGGGTGATGCCCATGAGGGCGTTCAGGTTGGCGCCGTCCACGTAGACTTGCGAGCCGTTGGCGTGAAGGATTCGGCAGATCTGCGCGATGTTCTTCTCGAAAATGCCCAGGGTGTTGGGCACCGTGAGCATGATGGCCGCCACGTCGGGCTTCATGCGGGCTTTCAGGGCCTCCAGGTCCACGCAGCCGTCGGGCCCGCTCTGGATCTGCTCCACGGCATAGCCCGAGAAGTGAGCGCTGGCGGGGTTCGTGCCGTGGGCCGAATCGGGGATGAGCATGACCTTCCGGGCGTCGCCCTGATTCTCCAGGTACGCGCGGATGAGCTGGACTCCCGTAAACTCCCCGTGGGCTCCCGCCGCGGGCTGGAGGGTGCAGGCATCCATGCCGGTGATGGCGCACAGGGCGTTCTGGAGCGTGGCCATGAGCTCCAGGGCCCCCTGGGTGGTGGACTCGGGCTGGAGGGGATGGAGGCGGGCGAAGCCTTCCAGGCGCGCCACCTCCTCGTTGATCTTGGGGTTGTACTTCATGGTGCAGGAGCCGAGGGGGTAAAGGCCGAAATCCACCGCGTAGTTGTAGGTGCTCAGCCGGGTGAAGTGGCGCACGACATCCACCTCGCTCATCTCGGGCAGGAAGGCGGGAGCCGCCCCCCGGACCATATCCCCGAAGAGTGTTCGGGGATCGACCTCAGGCACATCGGAGGGTGGAACGGAGGCTCCCACGCGGCCCGGGTGGTCCTTCTCGAACAGGAGTTTTTCCTCGATGGGCCGGCTCATGAGAGTCCTCCCAAAAGTGCCGCCAAGCGGTCGCAGGCAAGCTTGGAAACCCGTTCCGTGGCGCACAGGAGATAGCCTCCCTCCAGCTCGGGATACTCCCTGCCCAGGTCGTAGCCCCCCAGGAGGTCCGCCTTGTAGGCCGCGTCCGTGGCCTTCTCAGCCGAGGGCACTCTGACGGCGAACTCGTTGAAGGTCGGGGCACCGAAGAGGGGCTGAATCCCTTTGGCCCTAAGGGCCGCCTTCAGGTATTCGGCCTTGCTCAGGTTCTGGAGGGCCAGGTCACGGAGCCCCTTGCGGCCCATGCTGGCGAGGTAGATGGTGGCGGCGAGCATGCAGAGGCCTTCGTTGCTGCAAATGTTGGAGGTGGCCTTCTCTCGCCGGATGTGCTGCTCCCGGGTGGTGAGGGTCAGCACGAAGCCGCGCCGGTTGTCCGCGTCCACGGTCTCGCCCACGATACGGCCGGGGAGCTGGCGCATGTGGGCCTGCCGAGTGGAGATGAATCCAAGGTAGGGGCCGCCGTAGCCCAGAGGCAAACCGAAGGACCGGGCCTCGCCGCACACCATGTCGGCGCCGCAGGCGCCCGGGGGCTCGATGAGGGCCAGGGAGAGGGCCTCCGCTACCACGGCGCCGAGCAGGGGCTTCTTGTCCCCCTCCAGCGCGCCCGCAACGGCTTTGAGGTCCTCCACCACGCCGAAGAAGTTGGGCTGCCCCGCGAGGACCAGGCAGACGTCGGGATTCAGGGCCCCCTTCAGGGCCGCCAAGTCCAGGCGGCCGTCGGCTCCGTAAGGCACCTCCGCGATGGTGAACCCGAGATGCTTGGTGTAGGTGCGGAGGACCTCCCGGTAGGCCGGGTGCACGGAGCGAGCCACCAGAACCGTGCTGCCCCTGTGGATGCGGTGGGCCATGAGGGCCGCCTCGGCCACGGAGGAGGCGCCGTCGTAGAGGGAGGCGTTGGACACGTCCATCCCCGTCAGGTCCGCCATCATGGTCTGAAACTCGAAAATGGCCTGCAATGTGCCCTGGGCCATTTCGGGCTGGTACGGCGTGTAGGCCGTGTAAAACTCGGCCCGCATGAGGAGCTGGTCGATGGGAGCGGGAGCGTAGTGGTCATAGGCACCCGCGCCCAAAAAGCACGGCCGGCAGGTGGGGGAGCTGTTCCGGATGGAGCGCGTCACGAAGCGCTCGCGCAGGACTGGCTCGGCCACCGCTTCGGGCAGGTCCAGCGGCCCTTTCAGGCGCAGATCCTCGGGGATGGAGGCGAAGAGGTCCGACACGCGCTCCGCGCCGATGGCGCCCAGCATCTGCCGAATATCCTCCTCGCTCGCGGGAAGGTATCGCATGGGGGTTCTCCCTAAAGACTATTCACCACGGACCGCGGAGAAATCCAGAAGGTCAAGAAACAAATTCACCGCAAAGACGCAAAGGGGACAAAGAAAACCGTAAGCAAGGGTCCCCCATGGCGGTTCAATCCGAACGCATTCCTTTCTTGGCGCTCTTTGCGTCTTCGCGGTGAGATGGTTTCCCCTTCGACCGCGTGCTCCGAGGTGAGAGTAGTTAATGCGCCGATTCAGCCACATAGGCCGCGTACGCCGCGGCGTCCATGAGGCCCGAGAGCTCTCCGGTGTTGGCGAAGGTGATTTTGAGGATCCATCCCTTGCCGTAGGGGTCGGCGTTCAGGAGCTCGGGATGGTCGGTCAGATCGGCGTTCACCGCGGAAACCGTACCGCTCGCGGGGGCATTGATCTCGGAAACCGCCTTGACGCTTTCCACGCTCCCCATGGGCGCGCCCGCCGCCACGGCGGAGCCCTGCGCCGGAGCTTCCACGAAGACGATGTCGCCCAATTCTTGCTGGGCGAAGTCCGTGATGCCCGCCGTGCCTACGTTTCCTTCGACTCGAATCCATTCGTGGCTCTTGGTGTACTTAAGGTCGCTCGGGATATTCATGGTAACCCTCCGGCTATTGGCTGTTGGCCAAGGATCTCCGTCACTTCGAACGCTTGTAATGGGGTTTTGGAACGACCTTGGCCGCCACTTTCTTGCCTCGGATGTCCACCTCGAAGGCGGTCCCCGCTTCGGAGAGGGACACGGGAAGGTAGGCCATGCCCAGGGGCTTCTTCAAAAACGGCGCCTGGGTGCCGCTCGTGACCATCCCCACCTTCTGGCCGCCCGCGAAGCACTCGAAGCCGTGCCGAGGGATGCCCCGTTCTGTCAGTTCGAAGGCCACGAGCTTGCGCGCCGTGCCCTCGGCCTTCTGCTTTTCGAGAACGGAACGGCCGTTGAAGGGCCCCGGCTTGCCGAGCTTGAGGATCCAGCCCAGGTCCGCGTCCAGCACCGTCGTGGTGTCGTCGATGTCGTTGCCGTAGAGGGCCATGCACGCTTCGAGGCGGAGGGTGTCCCGGGCGCCCAGGCCCGCGGGCACGAGACCATGGGGCTTGCCCGCTTCGAGCAGGGCCCGCCACAAGGCGGGAGCGCTTTGGGGGGAAAGGTAGACCTCGAAGCCGTCCTCCCCCGTGTAGCCCGTGCGGGCGATGAGGCACCTCTCGCCCAGAACCGTGCCGTAGCCGTACCAGTAGTATTTGATGGGCGCCAGGTCCAGCCCCGTCACGAAGGGCTGGAGGATCTCCAGCGACTTGGGGCCCTGGAGGGCAATTTGGGCCGTCACCGGGCTCGCATTGGTGGCCTTGGCATCGAAGCCCTTAGCCTGAGACAGGATCCAGGCAAAGTCCTTGTCCGTGTTGGAGGCGTTCACCACCAGGAGGTAACGGTCGTCCGCGTCCTTGTGGACGAGCATGTCGTCCACGAAGCAGCCCTGGGGCGTGAGCAGGCCGCTGTACTGGATCTGGTGGAGGGCCAGCTTGGAAGCGTCGTTGCTGGACAGGAACTGGACCAAGTCGAGGGCCTGGGGCCCTTCGACCCAGATCTCCCCCATGTGGCTCACGTCGAACATGCCACAGCGCGTGCGGACGGCCACGTGTTCGTCGATGATGGAGGTGTACTGGACGGGCATGTCCCACCCGCCGAAGTCCACCATTTTAGCCCCCAGCGCGCGGTGCTCGGCGTTGAGGGGGGTCTGCTTCAAGTTGTCCATGGAACCCCCTCCTTGAAAGCCCCCATTTTAGGCCTGGGACCCGGCCCGGTCAAACACCTCGAAACTCTCCGAACGGTCAGGGTTTGGTCGGGTGGCCTCAGGCAAGGAGATCTCCTCTCAAGACCGTGACGGCGTTACCGCCCAGCCGGACGCGGCTGCCCTCCAGGTGCACCCGGACCACGCCGCCTCGGGCCGATGCTTGAAACGCAGTCATGTGGTCCTTGCCCAGGCGCCCCCCCCAGAAAGGGCCAAGGCAGCAGTGCGCGGAGCCCGTGACGGGGTCCTCGTCGATCCCCGCCGCGGGCGCGAAGAACCGGGAGACGAAATCAAACCGGGGATCGTCCGAGAGCGCCGTGACCATAACGCCGCGGGTGGAGAGGTCCCTCAGCCGGCCCATGTCGGGGCGAAGGCCCCTCACTCTTGCGGCGTCCTTCATGAGAATGAGGTAATCAAAGAGGCTCTGCCCGACGTAGGCGGGCCGGGCACCGAGGGCGTCGGCCAACCCGGGAGGTAGGTCGCAGGGCGTCTCCGGCGTGGCGGGGAAGTCCAGTTCGATCCCCGTTCCCTCACTCCTGGCCAAAAGGAGCCCGCTTCGAGTATGGAACCGCAAGGCCTCATCGCGCGAAGCGATCCCCTCCTCCCAGAGGGCGTGGGCGGTGGCCAGGGTGGCGTGCCCGCACAAGTCCACCTCCACCGCGGGGGTGAACCAGCGCAGCGCAAAGCCGTCCTCCCTCGGCAGCACGAAGGCCGTCTCGGAGAGGTTCATCTCGCGCGCCACGTCCTGCATCCACGCATCGGGCCTCGGTTTCTCAAGCAGGCACACGGCCGCGGGATTGCCGGCGAAGGCCGTCTCGGTGAAGGCGTCCACCTGGATCAGTCTGGTGCCCATGGGTCCCTCCTTGGCATGGCCGAGTATAAAACAAGAGGGGCCCCGGAGGGCCCCGCCTTGCGTCTAGCGTCTCGCGGTTCGCGTCTGGCGTCTCGCGTTTCGCTTTACTTCCTCCCCGCCGTTTTGGCCGCGGCCTGCTTGTTGAGGATGGCTTCGATCTCGTCCATCACCTTGTTCATCTCCTTCATGGCGGCGCTGAAGGGGGCGCTCGTAGTCATGTCCACTCCTGCGCCCTTGAGCAGGTCGATGGGGTACTTGGAGGATCCGCTGGAGAGCATGGTGATATAGGCATCGCGGGCCTTCATGCTGGGCGGCTTGGCCGCCTCTCCCTCTCGGATCATGTTGGCGATGGATGTGGAAGCCACAAGGCTCGTGGCGTACTGGTACACGTAGAAATTGTAGTAGAAGTGGGGGATATAGGCCCACTCCACGCCGTAAAGGTCGTCCACCTTGCACACGCCCTGGGCGTCCCCGTAGTACTCCTTGAGGAGGCTCAGGTAGAGCTTGCTGAGGTTGTCGCCCGTGAGGGTCTCACCCTTCTCAGCCATCTGATGGATCTTCATCTCGAATTCGGCGAAGAGGGTCTGGCGGAAGAGGGTCTGGCGAAGGCCATCCAGGTAGCTGCCCAGGAGGTAGAGGCGCGTGGCGTCGTCCTTGGCTTCGTTCTTGAGCATGTAGTGGAGGAGGAGGTTCTCGTTGCACGTGGAGGCCACTTCCGCCACGAAGATGGAGTAGTCCGCCGTGACGTAGGGCTGGTGGGTGTTGGAGAGATAGCTGTGCATGGAGTGGCCCGACTCGTGGGCGAGGGTGGAGACGTCGTCGTATCCGCCCATGAAGTTCAAGAGCTGGTAGGGATGCACGTCGTAGGCGGCGCCGTTGCTGTAGGCGCCCGACTTCTTGCCCGTGGAGGGCATGAAGTCCACCCAGCGGCTGTCATAACCCTTCTTCAGGTCGTCCACGTACGTCTTGCCCAGGGGGGCACAGGCCTTGAGGGTCAGGTCCATGGCCTGCTCGGGCGTGTAGTGGAGGTCCACGTCCTTCACGATGGAAGCGTAGAGGTCCTCGTAGCGGAGCTGGTCCACGCCCATCATGCGCTGGCGGAGCTTGAGATACCGGTACAGGGTGGGCAGGTTGGCGTGGACGTCGCTGATGAGCTGCGTGTACACCTCTACGGGAATGTTATTCCGGTCCAGCGCCGCCTGGAGACACGAATCGTAGTGCCGGGCTTCCTTGTTGAAGATGTGGGCCTTCACCTGGGAGTAGAGGGACGTGCCCAGGGTGCGGTGGAAGTCGTTGTACCGGGTCCAGAACGCCTTGAAAACTTCGTCCCGGTCCGCGCGGTTGTTCGAGGCACGATATTTGGTATAGGCGGCCGCGTCCAGCAGGGGAATGGTCTCGCCCGTGGAGAGTTTCACGTCCTTCGAATAGGGAAGGTCGGCGTTGGTGAAGATGCTGTAGATGGATTCGGCGGAGCCGCCCATCTGGCCGTTGGCCTGGGCCACGAGCTTCTCACCCTCCGCGTTCAGGGTATGGGCTTTCATGCGCAGGATGTTGTCCAGGTAAGGCTTGTAGTCCTTCAGCTTGGGCTCGGCGGCCACGAATTGGTCCACCTTGGCCGGGTCCATGCTCAGGATCTCGGGGCGCACGAAGGCCACGGCGGCACCGAAAGAGGCGGCCACTTGCTCGATGCCTTGGAGCATCTCCTGGCTCTTCGACACCTTGGTGTCCTGATCGGCCAGCTGGCTGGCGTAGGACATGAGCCGGGACAGGTCCTTGTCCATGCTCATCATGGTGGAGAGGCCGGCGTAAAGGCTTTGCGGCGAATCGCCCAGGTGGCCCTTGTAGGGCGCCATCTCCGGCAGGCGCTTTTGAAAGGCGTCCTTGGCCTCGGTCCAAGCCGCGTCAGAGGGGTAGAGGTCCGCCAGGTTCCAGGTCAGACGCTCCGGAACCTGGGAGCGCTCCGTTGCGGAGAACGGGCGCTCAACGGCGGGCGCGAGGGCCATCACCGCCACCACGAGAGAGAAGGTTATACCGTGTCGGATCATGAAAGCTCCTTTCCCTGGGACCGCGGGCGCACGAACACGCTCCGCGGAGAGAGGTCATACGGGGACGCGGAGTAAAAAGTTCTTCGCGAATGGGCCGCCTCGTCGTCTAAAGGGAAAGGATACCAGAAAAATCGCCCGGCTTCCGAGGGAGCCGCGCAGTGAGGGTTAAGCGCCACGGGCCCGGATGCAAGGCGCCGCGACGCCGTCGATGCCTTGCACATCGTCTAGGAGCGGCAACACGGCAGGCGGGCCCGTGGCGCTGGCAACGCGGCCCACGCGAGTTCCTCAGCAGCCTGCTAACGCCGAAGGGCGGGCCGAAGCCCGCCCTGTGGAGAAAAGAAGGAGTGTGAGAGGGTGTAAAGTTCAGGAACCCGGTTCAGCGGGTCCCGGAGCACCGGCGCCGGCGCCTGGACCAAATCCAGGACCACCCTGAGCGGGAGGACCCGCTGGCCGGCCCGAACCCGGGCCGCCACCGCGCCTCATGCCCTGGCCCATGCCGCAGCCCGGGCCCGTGCCTTGGCCGCCGCCCCGGAGGAAGCCGCGGCCCTGGCCCCCGCGTCCGAGCCGGCCGCCCATTCCATTGGCGCGCATGGCCTGGAAATGAGCCTTGGCCTTGGCCCACTGCTCCGGTGTGAGGACCTTTCTTACGTCCAGGAGGTGGTTGACCCGGGCTTTCATCATCTTGGAGCGGAGCGCGCCCTGCTCGTCCAGCAGGCGGTCCACCACCTGGCGGTCCGGGGCGGCCTTGTCCATCTCCTGTTCCAGGTCCAAGCGCTTGAGGGCCATGTCCCTGCGAAGGTTGATCATCTCCTTCTGCTGCTGGAACCGAAGGGCCTCGAGACTCTGCTGCTGCTCCGATGTGAGCCCCAGTGCCTGCACGACCTTGGGATTCTGGAAGGGATCCATGGCCATCACGGCGAACCCGATGGCCAGGAGGCTTGCGGCGATTCCGGCGATCCAAACTCGTTTCATGGTGAACCTCCATACAAGGCTCCATAGACCGGTGTGGCACGCCGGAAGTTTAGCGAGGGACGCGAACGGAGCGCGGACGGCGCTCGGCAAGCATGGATTCGCCCTTTCGCCGGAATGAAAGGAGCGCCTTCTGCCGTTTAGAGGGCAAAGGACGGGCGAGGGCGCCCGCCCAGTCGTGGGCCATGACAGGCAGACACCCCCTACGCAGGAGGAAGGCATGGTTGGAAGATCCCGTCGCAGATTCGCGCTGATTTCAAGCGCCATGGTTCTATTGGGTATAGGCATTCTCGCCGCTGAACCTCCCGCCACCTTCAAGGTGGACCCCGTCCATTCCCACGTCGCTTTCAGGATCCGCCACCTCATTTCCAAAGTCAGCGGCGACTTCAAGGACTTCACGGGCACCATCACGGGTGATCCGAAGAACCCCGCCGCCGCCTCTGTCACCTTTACGATCAAGAGCGCCTCCATCGACACGCAAAACGCACAGCGCGACGCGGACCTCAAATCTCCCAACTTTTTCGATGTAGAGAAATACCCCGAAATCACTTTCAAGAGCACCAAGATCGTACCCAAAGGCGGGGACAAGTACGACGTGACGGGTACCTTCAGCATGCACGGAGTCACCAAGGAACTCACCCTGCCCGTGACCTTCTCCGGCCTGGCCAAGGATCCGTGGGGCAACGAGCGGGCGGGCTTCTCGGTAACCACGACCTTGGACCGGAAGGATTACGGCATTACCTGGAACAAGATCCTGGACCAGGGCGGTACTCTCGTGGGCGACGACGTGGAGATCACCATCGATCTGGAAGCCGTGAAACAGAAATAGGCGGCAGGAGCCGGGTCCTCGCACCACGGAACCGGACCCTCCGAACTCCGCCCCAGCGTCATCTTGACCTCAAGAGAGGCTTGGCCTTGGGAGGGCGAAGCCACCACATGGAAGATCCGAGGGCCTGCTATGCCCGCCCGATGGGATGGGTGGCCAGCGTCCAGGGGACCGTCTCGAAGAGGTCTCCGGCCCAGGCCACGCCTTTGGGAAGTTTGCCGAGTCTGGGCGGGGCTGGTAGCGAGCGGTTTCGCCACGCGCGCGCCCCTTCACCGAACAGGGATTTCTCCGGAACCGTGAGGACAACGGCAGGCAGACCCGCGGCTCTGGCCTCGCGAAGGATGGCCGCCGTGCCCACCTTGTTGGCGAAGTCTTCCTCGAAGCACGCATCGGCCCCCACGACCACGGCCTGAACCTTGCCCAGGAGCGACGGCAGGGCCGCATCGGCCGTGAGGATCACTTCCAGGCCCTCGCCTCTGAGTTCCTTCGCCAGGATGACTCCTTCGCCCGAGGGGCGCGCCTCGGAGAGAAGGACGCCCTGGAGCCCGGCGTGCCGGGCCGAGGCCAGGCACTCGCGCGCCTGGCCCGACCGCGAGTAGGTGGCCACCCGTGCCCA
>JAKAKG010000171.1 GCA_021813555.1 Acidobacteriota bacterium | reverse complement strand
CCTATTTCCCCACGGCTCGGTAGCACGCCTCCGCCACTTCCTTGGACTGCCCCCGCAGGTCTCCCTGCAAGAGCCCGTAGATTCGGAAGACCGCCACGCGGAGGATGGTCCCGATGATGACGGCGCCAAAAACCTCCAGGTCGCCCTCGCGCACCTCGCCAGACTGGCGCCCGTCCACGAGGATGTCCCTCACCAGATGGCGGATGTGCCGCACCCGCTTGGTCGTGCGGCCCAGCTCATTGTGTTCGCTGAGGATGAGGTAGGTGAAGAGGGTCCGGTCCTCGTCAAAGAAACGAAAACAGCCGTCTACGAGGGCCTCTAGGCGATCCCTGAACCCGGGGTGAGGCAGGACGCTCTTGTCGAGCTGGGCCGTGAAGTGAGAAAGGTGGGTGATATAGAGATCCTCCGCCAGTTCCTGCTTGCCCTGGAAGTGGCGGTAAAGGGCGCCCTCCGAGACACCGGCCCGTCGCGCGATATCCTTGGTGGTGGTGGCGTGGATCCCCTTCTCGGTGAACAGCTCAAGGGCCGCCCTGAGGATGGCGGGAAGCTTGGTGTCCCTCTTGCGGTCGTCGATGATGAGCTCCATGGCCTCCCTCCGAGAGTGTAATCACTCACTATCAGCCTGCAAGGTACATCGGGGCGCCGCTACTGTCAAGCTGGGGTCCTTCTTTCCATGGGAGAGCTTTTACTCACACGTGATCTCGGAGTATACTTGCCCCTTGTCGGAGGGTAGCCCATGCGAGACGTGGTCGTAGTCGGAGGCGCCCGGACGCCAAACATCCGGTTCAACACGCTCTTCAAAGAGATCCCAGCCCAGGAGTTGGGGAGGATTGCCCTCACGGAGGCCCTCTACCGTGCCGGGGTGCGGCCCGACCAGCTCGATGAGGTGATCTTCGGCTGCATCGGCAACCCGCCGGAGGCCTCCAACGTGGGCCGGGTCATCGCTCTTATGGCACAGGTTCCCGAGCGCGTGCCCGCCTTCACGGTGGCACGAAACTGCGCCTCGGGCATGGAGTCCATCATGGAGGGCACCTACCGGATCGCGTGCGGAGACGCGGAGTACGTGGCCGCGGGCGGCGTGGAATCCATGAGCAACATCCCCCTCTTTTTCAAAAGGGCTGCGCAGGACAAGTTCACGGCCCTGGGCATGGCGCGGACCCTGGGCAAGCGCCTGGGCGTCATGGCCTCCTTCCGGCCCGCCGACTTCGGCCCCGTCATCGGCCTCCTCCAGGGCCTCACGGATTACAACACCAAGATCAACATGGGCCAGACGGCGGAGATCCTGGCTAAGGAGTTCAACACCACCCGAAAAGAGCAGGACGAACTGGCCATGCTCAGCCACAACCGAGCCGAGGCGGCCACCAAGCGCGGGCGCCTCCTCAAGGAAATGGCGCCCGTTCCCCTCCCGCCCAAATTCACCCAGTGGGCCAAGGAGGACAACGGCATCCGAAACGGCCAGAGCATGGAGGCCCTGGCCAAGCTGAAGCCCGCCTTCGACCGGCGCTACGGAACGGTCACCGCCGGCAACGCCTCCCAGATCACGGACGGCGCCTGCTGCCTCATCCTGACCAGCTCCGAGAAGGCCAAGGCCGAGGGCCTCAAGGTCATGGGGCGCATCAAAGGCTTCACCACCGCCGGGCTTGATCCGGCGCGCATGGGCCTGGGCCCCGCCTACGCCATCCCCAAGCTCATGAAGCGGGCCGGCATGGCGTACAAGGACGTGGATCTCTACGAGATCAACGAGGCCTTCGCGGCCCAGTTCATCGCCTGCGAAAAGGCCCTCGATTCGGAAACCTGGTGCCAGGCCAACCTGGGCTCTGGGCGCTTCGCGGCCATGGACCGGGCCATCACGAACGTGAACGGAAGCGGCATCGCCCTGGGACACCCCGTGGGACAGACGGCCAACCGGCTCATCCTCACCCTTCTGCATGAGATGGAAGAGCGGAGCCTTGGCATGGGGATGGCTTCCCTCTGCGTGGGCGGCGGACAGGGTGCTGCCATGCTTGTGGAGAGGAGGTAGTCATGGGCGCGCTGAGCCTGGAAATCCGTCCCGACTGGGTGGGCGTCCTCTGGTTTGACCTGCCGGGCGAGAAAGTGAACAAGCTCTCCTCGCCCGTCATGGAGGAACTGGAGGCCACCCTTGACACCGTGGCCAAGGACGGGCGCATCAAGGGCCTGGTCATCGCCAGCCGGAAGAAAGACGTCTTCATCGCCGGCGCCGACGTGAACGAGATCCGGGGCGTCACGGACGAGAAGGCGGCCTTCGAGTCGGCCCGCCGTGCCCAGCTCATCCTCCACAAGATCGCCCAGCTCTCCGTCCCCAGCGTGGCGGCCATCGACGGCGTGTGCCTGGGCGGCGGGCTGGAGCTCTCGCTGGCGTGCACCTACCGCATCGCCACGGACAACCCCAAGACCAGCCTCGGCCTGGTGGAAGTGAAGCTGGGCATCATCCCCGGGTTCGGTGGCACTCAGCGCCTTCCCAAGGTGGTGGGACTCCAGGAATCCCTCAAAATGATCCTCAACGGTTCCACGGTGGACGGCAAGAAAGCCCTGCGCTCCGGGCTGGTCTCCGCCTGCGTTCCGGCGGGGCTGCTCATCGAAGAGGCGGCCGCCCTGGCTCTCAAGGCCGCGCACTCGTCCGCCAAAGGACGGCCCTTCAAGCCCAAAGGGGCCATGAACTGGGTTCTGGAGAAAACGCCCTTCGGCCGGAACCTGGTCTTCAAGAAATCCAGGGAGGCGGTCCTCAAGGCCACCAAGGGCCAGTATCCCGCACCCCTCGCGGCCCTGGAGGTCATCAGGAAGACGCACGGGATGCCCGTGGAGCAGGGGCTGGAGATCGAAGCCCGGGAGAACGCCCCCCTTATCGTCTCCGACGTGAGCAAAAACCTGATCCACCTCTTCTTTCTCATGGAGGGGGTGAAGAAGGCCACGGGCGTGGCCGGCGATACGAAGGCGCTGCCCGTGGGGCGCGTGGGGGTCCTGGGCGCGGGGGTCATGGGCGGCGGCATCGCCCAGCTCGCCGCGGACCGGGGCATCAGCGTGCGGATGAAGGACATCAAGGAGGAGTTCCTGGGCAAGGGGTTGGCCGAGGCCAACAGGCTCTTCCAGGCCAAGGTGAAGCGCAGGCGACTGAAGAAGCACGAGGCCCAGTTCCGCTTGGACCGCATCAGCCCCACGCTGGCGTACGACGGCTTCGGTACTCTCGACGTGGTCATCGAGGCGGTCGTGGAGAAACTTCCCGTGAAGCGCCAGGTTCTCAAGGAGGTGGAGAGCCTCACCGGGGGCAAGGTCATCTTCGCTTCCAACACCTCCTCCCTTCCCATCACGGAGATCGCCGCCGAGTCGGCCCACCCCGGCCAGGTGGTGGGCATGCACTTCTTCAACCCCGTCCACCGGATGCCCCTCGTGGAAGTGATCCGGGGCAAGAAAACCTCCGACGAGGCGGCGGCCACGGTCTACGCCCTGGCCAAAGCCATGGGCAAGGTTCCCGTGGTCTGCTCGGACGGCCCCGGCTTCCTGGTGAACCGCCTCCTCATGCCCTACATGAACGAAGCCGCCTACCTGCTGCTGGAGGGGGTTCCCGTGGAGGTGGTGGACAAGGCCATGCTCGCCTTCGGCATGCCCATGGGTCCCGTGCGCCTCATGGACGAGGTGGGGCTGGACGTGGCTTACCACGTGGGCACCTATCTGGAGTCCTGCTTCAAGGACCGCATGAAGGGCGCCCCCCTGCTCAAGGCCATCTCGGAGACCAAATTTCTCGGCAAAAAGGGTGGAGCGGGCTTCTATTTCTACGACGACAAGGGCAAGGAGACGGGTCTCAACCCCGAGCTTCAGAACCTGCTGCCCTCGGCCAAGCCCGCGCCTCCCGAGGGGTCCCTTCAGGAGCGCATGGTCCTGCCCATGATCAACGAGGCGAGCCGCCTCCTCGCCGAGGGCATCGTGCGCACGGCCGGGGAGGTGGACCTGGGCATGATCATGGGCACGGGTTTCCCACCCTTCCGCGGCGGCCTTCTCCGGTACGCCGACACGCTGGGCGCGGCCAGGCTGGCCGAAAGGCTCTCCGCCCTCGCCCAGCAGGTGGACTCCCGGTTCGCCCCGTCCCCGCAGATCCTGGACCTCGCCAAACACAACGCCACGTTCTATGGACAGGAGGCTTGAGATGAGCGCATCCGCCAAAGCCGAAAAGCTCGGCATCATGCCCCAAATCTTCGCCGGCCACTTCGACCGCGACCTCATCTTCCCCTACCCGAAGATGTCCGCCGATGAAGCCGAGACCGTCGAGATGCTTCTGGACTCCTTCGCTGGATTCGCCAAACGCAAGCTGGACCCCGTGAAGATGGACCAGGCCCACGAGACGCCCCCCGAGGTCCTCAAGGGCCTCTTCGAACTGGGCCTCATGGGCCTCGCCATCCCCGAGCAGTACGGCGGGGCCGGCCTCTCCATGACGGCTTATTGCAAGGTCATGGAAGCCGTGGGCCGCCATGACGCCTCGCTGGCCGTGACCGTGGGCGGGCACCAGTCCATCGGCATGAAAGCGATCCTCCTGGCGGGCAACGAGGAGCAGAAAGAGAAGTACCTGCCTCAGTGCGCCGACGGCCGCCGCATCGCCGCCTACGCGCTCACCGAGCCGGAGGCGGGCTCCGACGCGGGTTCCGTCAAGACGCGCGCCGTTTACAACCCCAAGACCAAGTCCTTCACCCTCAACGGATCCAAGCTATGGATCACCAACGGCGCCATCGCCGGACTCCTCACCGTCTTCGCCAAGGAGGAGATCAACGGCAAGGACGCCATGACCGCGTTCATCGTGGAAGGTGAGGCGCCCGGCCTCACCCGGGGCAAGCCCGAGCTCAAGATGGGCATCCGGGCCTCCAACACCACGGAGCTGAACTTCGAGAACGTGGAGGTGCCCGAGGCCAACGTGCTGGGCGAGCGGGGCAAGGGGTTCAAAGTAGCCCTGGAGGTCCTGGACTACGGCCGCCTCTCGCTGGGAGCGGGGTGCGCCGGGGGCATCAAGGAGCTCATGCAGCTGGCCATCGGCCACGCCAAGCAGCGCCGCCAGTTCGGCGCCCCCATCAGCGACCTCGAGATGATCCGGGGCAAAATCGCGCAGATGGCCGTGGCGGCCTGGGTCTGCGACTCCATGGTCTATCTCGCCACGTCGCTGGTGGACCGGGACGTCACCGATTTCTCCATCGAGAGCGCCTGCTGCAAGGCCTACTGCAGCGAACGCCTGTGGGACGCCGCGAACAACGCGATGCAGATCGTGGGCGGCATCGGCTATATGACCGAATACCCCTACGAGCGCCTCATGCGCGACAGCCGCATCAACATGATCTTCGAGGGCACCAACGAAATCCAGCGCCTCTACATCACCCTCGCGGGCATGAAGCGCCCCGGCGACGTCCTCAAGGCCATTCAGAAGCGGGGCGGCGTGGGAGCTCTCGTGGGTTACGGCACCCATACCATGAAGAAGCACCTTTCGGCCAACCACCTGGAAGGCGCCCACCCGTCCCTGGCGTGGCACGTGGAGCGCATCGAGGAGGGGACCAAGGCCTTCGCCATCGCCGTGGACAAGCTCCTCGTGGCCCACGGGAAAAAAGTCGTGAGCATGGGCTTCCTGCAAGAGCGCGTGGCCAACGCCGCGATTCAGCTTTACGGCATGATCGCCACCTTGTCGCGCCTGGACACCCTGGTCAAGGCCAAGGGACCCGAGGCGTGCGCCTATGAGGCCGATCTCACCAAGGCCTTCTTCGCCAAGGCGTGGCGTACGGTGAGGGACGAGCTCGCCCTCTTGGAGCGCAATGGGGACGCGCGCACCATCCGCGTCGCCGAAAGAGCCATTGAGCACGAAGGGTTCAAGGTGTTAAATTAGGGCGGCGGCGGGTTGAGGCGGGGCGGCCATGAGGCCGCCCCGGCATGGCGAGGGTAGACGATGGCGGACCTGGAACTTCAAGACCTCCCCCTTCGCCTCAAGGAAGGCGTGCAACTCGTTGAGCGCGGCGCCCTCGACAAAGGCCGCGCCGTCTTCGAGGGTTACCTGGAGATCCACCCCGAAAGCGCCCTTGCCCTCTCCTATGCGGGCATGCTCCGAACCGTCAAGGATGGTTTGATCCACGAGGGCCTGGACATGTGCAGGGAAGCGGCCCGGCGGGACCCCCAAGAGGCCCTTTGCTTCCTGAACCTGGCCCGCGCCTACCTGGCCATGGGAGACCGCTACCAGTGCGTGCGCGCCGTCAACAAAGGCCTCAAGCTCCGCTCGCCGCACAGGGAATACCTCAATGCCTTTTACAGCACCATCGGCCGCCGCCGAAACCCGCCCATCGGCTTTCTTTCCCGGAATAATCCCATCAACGCCTTGCTGGGCAAGTTGAGCTGGAGGCTGGAGGGCCGCAAATAGCTGGGGACCATGCGGGTTCCAAGGCACATCAGCGGGCCGCTTTCGGGCGGCCCGTTTTTGTCAGGAGGTGATCGTGTGACGGGGTGGCCCAGTGATGAGAAAGGACCGAGCCGGTGCAGGAGCAGCGGGGTTATCCCGCTGTTTCCTCATCTCCTCATCTCCTCATCTCGGCATCTCGCCATCTTGCCATCTCGCCATCTCGCCATCCCCTCATCTCGGCTCCCGATCTACCCCGCGAACAGCTTTCTATCCAGGGTGCGGTACTGCACGGCCTCGGCGATGTGCGGGGCGGCGATGGCGCCTTCTCCCGCCAGGTCGGCGATGGTGCGGGCCACCTTGAGGATGCGGTGATGGCCGCGGGCGGTGATGCCCAATGCTCTCATGGCGTTCATGAGGAAGGCTTCGGCCTCGGGCGCCAGGGGACAGTCGCGCTCCACGTGCCGTTCGCTCATCTGGGCGTTGGCGTGGGCTCCCGTCCCCTTCAGCCGCTCCCGCTGGCGCTCCCGCGCCGCGGCCACCCGGGCACGCACGGCAGAGGAAGGCTCACCGGGCGCGGCGTGGCGAAGGTCTTCGGGAGGGATGGCGCTCACCTCCACCTGGATGTCGATGCGGTCCAGCAGGGGGCCCGAGAGCTTGCTCAGATAGCGGGCGATCTGCGGAGGCGTGCATCGGCATTGGCGCGAGGGGTCGCCGTAGTACCCGCAAGGGCAGGGGTTTGTGGCAGCCAGGAGGGTGAAGGAAGCGGGAAACGTGAGGTTCCCTTTGACCCTGGAAATGCTGATGGCACGATCCTCCAGGGGCTGCCTGAGGCTCTCCAGGACGTCCCGTTTGAACTCCGTCAGCTCGTCCAGGAAGAGGACGCCGTTGTGGGCGAGTGAGATCTCGCCGGGCTGAATGGAGGCGCCGCCGCCCACCATGGCCGCGTAGGAGATGGTGTGGTGGGGGGCCCGGAAGGGCCGCATGGCCGCCACGGGGGACCCGCCTCGCCTTCGCTCCCCGCGAACCGAGTGAATCCGGGTGGTTTCCAGGGCCTCCTCGAAGGACATGGGCGGAAGGATCGTGGGAAAGCGCTTGGCGAGCATGCTCTTGCCCGATCCGGGGGGGCCCAGGAGGAGGACGTTGTGGCCTCCCGCTGAGGCCACTTCCAGGGCGCGCTTCACGAGAGATTGGCCGCGCACCTCGGCGAAGTCCAGGTGATCCGGCGGGTCGGCTCGAAGGGCGTCGTAATCGCGGTGAGGCTCGGGCGGAACGGCCTCCTCACCGCGCATGAAGCGGACGGCTTGCACGAGGGTTCGCACGGGAATGACGGTGCATCCCTCCACGAGGGCAGCCTCGGGGGCATCCTCCGCGGGGCACACCAAGGTTTTCCCCTGGCTCCTGGCCAGAAGCGCCATGGCCAAGGCGCCGCGCACCGGACGGAGGTTGCCTCCCAGGGCCAGCTCACCCGCGAAAAGGAAACCGCCGTGCGCGTCCTCCCGGCGAATCTGCCCCGTGGCGATGAGGAGCGCCAGGGCCACGGGGAGGTCGAACTGGGATCCCTCTTTGCGAATATCGGCGGGAGCCAGATTGACGGTCACGACTTCCAGGGGAAACTGGTACCCGCAGTTCAGCAAGGCGCCGCGGACCCGTTCGCGGCTCTCCTTCACGGCCGCGTCGGGCAACCCTACGGTAACGTAGTTGGGCATGCCCGGCTGGACGTCCACCTCCACTTCGACGGGAACGGCGTCAATGCCGTTCAAGTCGGCCGAGTGGAGGCGGACCATCATGGGCCGCTCTCCCGCGCGG
>JAKAKG010000075.1 GCA_021813555.1 Acidobacteriota bacterium | reverse complement strand
CACTCCGGCGTTGGCGTCGACCTTGAGCTTGCCGATGATCTCCTTGATTTTCTGGAACTCTTCCTCATACATGATGAGGTCGGACGCGCCCATGGGCCTCTCCTCTTAACCCATGTGTATAACACACCGCGCCACACGGATGCAACCCAATGTGCCGCTTGAGGAAAGGGCGTGAGCCCCCCGCCCGTTCCCGTCATCCGGCCATGGTCTTCCTTCCCGACAGCGACCGTCCGAGGGTCTGGGCGTCCACGAACTGAAAATCGGCGCCCACGGGCATTCCGAACGCAATCCGGCTCACGGCCGCCCCGCGCTCGGCCAGGAGGCTCGCCAGGAAGGACGCGGTGGCTTCGCCCTCCGCCGTGGGAGGGGTCGCCAGAATGATTTCCCGGATTTCTCCCCCCGAAAGCCTCGCCTCGATGGCATCCACGCCCAGGTGCTCGGCGTGGACGCCTCGCATGGGGGAGAGGAGCCCGTGAAGGACGTGGTAGAGCCCCGAATACTCGCCCGTGGCCTCGATGAGGAGGACGTCGGCGGCGCTCTCCACCACGCACAGCAGGCTGCGGTCGCGGCGGGGGTCTTCGCACAGGAGGCAGGGCCGGCCCGTTTCGCGGTAGGCGCGGCACGCGGGGCAGCGCTCCACGGATCGGGCGAGGCTCTCCAGAGACCGGGCCAGGGCCAGTGCCGGTTCCTGCCCCCGGTCCAGGAGGGCGAACAGGATGCGCTGGGCCGATTTGGGACCGATGCCGGGGAGCTTCTGGAGCTCTTCGAGACACCGAAGAAGGGGCTCGGGGAAGGCGCTCATGGCCTGGGCCTACATGCCCGGGAGCCCAAGGCCGCCCCCGAGGCCGCCCATCTTGGACTGGAGCGTCTCGTCCACTTTCTGCGAGGCCTGGTTCACGGCGGCCACGAGCAGGTCTTCAAGCATCTCCTTCTCGCCGGGCGTCATCAGGGAGGGGTCCACGGAGACGGAGCGAAGGAGTTTCTGCCCCGTCATTTTGACCGTGACCATGCCGCCTCCCGCGGAGGCTTCCACTTCGAGGGCATCCATCTCCTGCTGGATCTGTTCCTGCATTTTCTGCGCTTGCTTGAGCAATTTATTCAGGTTCGCCATGGGGGCCTCCATCGTCGGGTTCCGGGGGCGGGGCCGTGACCTTCACCACGCGCCCTCCGAACACCCGCAATACGTTGTCAACGGCAGGGTCGCGACTGGGGACGAGGGAGTCACGGGTAACGGTGCTCTCGCCCGCGGCGGCGGAGGACCCCTCCACGGCCACGGGACCGGGCAGTCCGGCCTCTCTTGCGACGGCCTCCAGCGCCTCGCGGCGCTCCCGGTTACCCAGAAGTGCCGCACCGGTAGCGTCCGAGGGAGGAAGGGCCACGTGGAGGACGCCGTCCGGATCTACGGAGAGGGCCGCGCCCTTGAGCGTCTCCACCAGCAGGGGAAGGCGGCGGGCCGCCTGTTCGCGAAAGCGGTGGATGCGATCGTCGTTCCCATCCTCGAAGGACCGCGCCTCCTCCTCGTCCATCCGCTTGAAGGGGATGATGGCCTTGAAGCGGAACCCTTCCGGCGGGGGCTCCAGGGGCGCCTTGACGCCCTCCGGCGGGTCTGGGCCTCTGGGTTCCGACGGGACGGACGCAGGGCCGGCGGGCCGGGGCGCGCCCGGCTGGGAAGGGTCCTCTCGCGGAGGATCGGCCACGCGCCCCATGAGCCGGTCCAGCGGGAGGATGCGGGGGAGAAGGGCCGCCTTCACGAGCTGGAGTTCCAGGAGCGCGTCCGCGTCGGGCGTGCCCTTCAAACGCTGCTGGGTGGCCAGAAGCAAATCCCACAGGCGCAGGATGTCCTCCTCCGAAAAGCGTGAGGCGCATGCCCGGAGGCGCTCGTCGTCGCCGTCCGCGCCGGGAACGCCCAACCGCGCGCGCACCATGTCCCGCACCAGGCTCGTGAGGTCCGAAAGGAACCGCTCCAGGCTCTGGCCCCGTTCCAGGAGTCGGTCCACGAAACCCGGCACGGCCGCCGCGTCGCCCGCCGCCAGGGACTCAGCCAGCGCCAGCAGGCCTTCCCGGCCCACGACCCCCAAAATCTCCACCGCCGCGGCTTCCGTGATGGGCCCGTCGGCGTAGGCGAGGATTCGATCCAGCAGGGTCAAGCTGTCCCGGACCGAACCTTCGCCCGATTTGGCGATGAGGGACAAAGCTCCCGCTTCAACGGTCAGGCACTCCTGTGCGCACACGTGGGCCAGGAACTCCGCCACCCGGTGCTCCGGGACCCGGCGGAACTGGAAGTGCTGGGCCCGGCTATGAATCGTTTCCGGGATCTTATGGGCTTCCGTCGTGGCCAGGAGAAACACGGCGTGCGGCGGGGGCTCCTCGAGGGTCTTGAGCAGGGCGTTGAAGGAGGAGCCCGAAAGCATGTGGACTTCGTCGATGATGAAGACCCTGAAGCGGTCCCGGCTGGGCGTGTACCTCGAGGCGTCGATGATGTCGCGGATCTTTTCCACCTGCGTGTTGGTGGCCGCGTCGATTTCCAGCACGTCCATGGAGAAGGCGCGCTTGATCTCCTGGCAGGAGGCGCACTCACCGCAGGGGTTTGGCGTGGGGCCCTTCTCGCAATTGAGGCCCTTGGCGAAGAGGCGGGCGGCGGTGGTCTTGCCCACGCCCCGGATGCCCGAAAAAATGTACGCGGGATGGATCTTGCCCAGGGCCAAGGCGTTTTGCAGGGTCTTCACCACGGCCCCCTGGCCGATCATCTCCGAGAAGGTCTGGGGCCGGTACTTCCTGGCCAGCGCCTGGTAGGCCATGGTTAGAGGGAGGCCACGGGCCGGAAGGAGCTGGGCGGGGAAGGAAGGCGGGGCGGGGTGGTCACGTCGGACTCCTGCTCCAGAAAAGAGTGATGGGGTTCAAGCTACCTGCGGCACACAAGCTTACTGCTTACCGTTGCTCCCTTCCGGGCCTGGCGGGGTTCACAGGGCTCGTTGCACAGGGCTCAAACCCCACACGTCGGGCGAGAATGGTACCCGCCCACACCGAAAGTATAGCCCAGGGGAAGGCCGAAGGGAAGAACGGCCGCCTCACGCTCCTTCAGCGGCCCTCACCGGCCCACCACCAACACGACGAAGCTGTCCTTCACGATGGCTGGCCTGGGACGGGGATCTTCCGCCGAAGGGGCGGGCGCCGGACCGAACTGGGCCGTGGGGAGGTAGATGTCGTGGGTCTGGGGATCGATGGCCATGGTGCGCGCGCCGCGCTGGGTCGGCACCGTCTGAACCGATTCAGGCTTGAGGGATTTTGAGATCCGGAACACGGTGAGGGTCCCTTCGCCGTTGGAGCTGAACACCTCGCCCGTGCCCGGGTCGTACCCGGCCCCGTCCACGCCCGCGCCGATGGGGACGGTGGCGGCGACTCTCCCGGTGTGGAGGTCCAACACCGTCATGAGCTTGTTCCGGCAGCCCGAGAACACGAGGCCGCGCTTCACGTCCAGGGCCAATCCCGAGGGCTCCTCTCCCGGCTTGATGGAGAATCGTCTCAGGACGGCCAGCTTCGCCGTGTCGATTTCCGCGACTTCGCCGGTGTTCTCGATGTTGACGTAGATTTTGCCCTTTCCGTCGGCGGCGGCGAACTCCGGCTTGCCGCCCAGAGGGAGGGTTCCCGCGAGCGCTCCCGTGGCGGCGTCGAAGGCGGTGGCGTCCTCTCCGCGGCCGTTGAAGGTAAAGACCCGACCGGAGGCCGGGTCGTACACGATGGCGTCGGGGCCGGCCCCGGTCTTCACCTGGCCCAAATCTTTCAGCGTCTTCAGGTCGAAGATCAGGGCGGTGGCGGCTCCTCCGCAGCTGATGAAGCCCCGGCCCAGTTCGGGCGCCAGGGCGATGCCATGAACGCCGGGGGTGTCCACGATGTCGCCCACCGGCTTGCCCGTCTTGAGATCCACAACCGCCACGTGGGTGCCCCTGGAGACGTAAAGCCGGCGAGCGCCTCCGTCCACCGTGAGATAGTCCCAGCCTCCCGTCCCGCCCATGGGGATGCGCTGGGTCACGTGAAGGCTAGGGGCGGCGGCAGAAGCCGCGGTGGCCGCGGACAGGGAGAGAATGAGGAGAAGGTTGCCGATCCTGTTCATGGAGGGCGCCTTTCTGCTGAGGGCAGCACTTGCGCTGCGCTGAGCCCGCCCCGCGGGCGCTCCTCCCGCGGCCGGGCTGTCCCTGACGTGATGCCATCGTCCGGGCACCTGGCTCTCAGGCGTGCCCCGCCATCTTGGCGAACCACCACCGCAAGCCCACGAACAGAAACCGCCAGTCATGGAAGAACTCCGGCGGCTTGCCCTCAAAGGCGTGGCCCACGAACTGGAAGATCCACCCCACGACAAAGAGGCCCGAAGGGATGACCCAGAAGCCGTGGACGAACGGCGCGACGAGGAAGAGCGGCAGCGATAGGGCGATGAGGGGGATGCCGACGGTGTGGCAGAAGCGGTTCACGGGGTGCTGGTGGCTCCGGGCGTACTGCTCGATCCACTCGTCCCAGCTCCGGCCGAAAAACATGGCAAAGCCTCCTGGATCTGACAAACGAGCGGCTCCCCTTAGGAATTTCCCTCAGGCCCCGGCCTCGTCGCAGGAGGAGGCAGGCCGGGCGGGGGCGCCATGTCGGCGAGGAGCGTCTCGACGGGCGCACGGCACCTCTCGTGGGAAGGGGCCCGCGAGGTGTTTGAGGACGAGCAGATCAGGCGCCGGCTCGCCGGCCACCGAAGGTTTGTTACCCCTCTGACAAAGGGCACGGGCGTCACCCCCTTTGCCGAGCCGGGGCGGCGATCCGCGTGACCCTTTCCCGCGCAAACGGGGTTCCGCTATTTCACGGGCAGCAGGTCCTGAGGTCGGTTCGGGTCAAAACGCCAATCCCGCCTTCCAGCGTTTCGGGGCCAGGCGGAGGGCTTCTGTCTCAAGCTTCAAGGCCTCCGCCCGATCGCCGGCGGCGCGATGAATGCGTGAAGCCGCGGCCAGTTCCAGGGGCAGCACGGCGCGGGCTTCGACGGAGTGCACGGCCTCTTTGCGGAAATTGGCCAGGAGCGCGTCGGCCTCCTGGACCAGGGCGGGATCGCGGTCGCCGCTCATGCACCTCGCCTCGACGCCGACGAGGCTCTTCTTGATGCCCGTTCCGGGGCAGGCGACGGCCGAACGGTCGTAAAGCTCCCGAGCCTCGGAGGCCTTCCCTTGCGCCAAGAGCGCCCGGACCAACCACAGGCGGATATCTCCGGCCTCCGAGAATCCGTCCTGCAGATTCTTGAGGACGACCTCCGCCTCCCGAGGCCGCCCGTCGAGGAGCTTGAGGACCCCGTCGAACATCTTGGGGTACCAGGGAAAGAAAGTCAGGTCGGGGTTGTCGAAGACGTGGGTTCGCACGCCGGGGTCGCCGCGATAGATGGCCGCCCACAGAGCCGTGTGGCCGATTTCGCATCGCACCATCCGTTCCAGGCGCGGGATCTGGTCGACCCGTTTCAAGCACTCCTCATACGCGGAGGAAAGAAAGGCGTCGTCGGCCCAGAACTGATACGCGTAGATGGGCACTCGGCCGCTCGCGCTCCGCGCGATTTCCGCGTGGAGAAGCCGGTCTGATTCGGCGTATCGACCTTGGCCCAGAAGCGCGTGCGCGCGGAACAGCGTTCCGAGCCAGGCATAAGGTTGGGCGGCGGTCTTGGGCAGGCCCTCGCAGGCCAGCTCCAGGTCCCGAAACCTTCCCTCATCGCGAAGGGAGCATAGGTTGCCGAGCTTGGCGTTGATGCTTTCCACCGTCGTTCGGTCCGGGGGCAGGGGCGCACCATCGCGGTTCAATCCGAACCGGTCCACTACCCATCTCTCGTGGCCGCCGGCGACTTGAATTTCCGGGGGACCGTCAAGATCTGCGCGCAGAGCCAGACGACCGTACTCGACCGAGTCAAAAAGCCTATAGAACAACATCCGGCTGTCCCGCCTCCAGGTCAGGTCGGGCGAGGTGAGCGCGGCGTCGGTGTGGCTTGCGGCCGGGTCGAGGCGCACGGCGGCGGCGAACGTCAGCCGGTAGAGCCGGTTGTTGACGCCCGCACAGATGATTTCGTCCACGCCGTCGCCGTCCAGGTCGCGGTAGATATAGCCGCTCATGCTCCCCGAATTCTGAAACGTCAGATCGGAGACCCCGAGGGGCAGGTAGGAGTGGACCAGGGCGTCGTCGGCGTAGACCTCGAGGACAGACGGATACCAGGTCGTGTGCCGCGCATAGGCGACGAGCTTCTCGCGATCGTTTCGAGAGAAGCGGTGGACCTGCAGGTCCACCCGGAAATGGTTGCCGTACCCCGAGGCTCGCGCCGCGATGCCCAGCGTCTGGAGGGGCGCCCCGCCCGAGGTGAAGGTGACGATCTGGTTCGTGTCGAAGGGGGAGGCGGACGCGGCATCCCACTGGACGGCGCACGCGACGGCCCTCGTGCCGCCAGGCCCGAAGTGGCCGCCCACCGCCGATTGAATGACTTGGGGGAGGGTGCGAGTCCACAGCAGACGGCCCGAGGCGTCCCTGGCCTCGAGGATCTTGTCTTGAAAGTTCAGATGGATGGGCGCCTCCCGCGCGGCGTGCCGTTCCCACAGAACCGCCGCGAGGCCCAGGGCCAGGAGGAGGACGGCGGCCGCGGCACGCCATCGCCAGCGCCCGGCAACCGCGAAGCCGGCGGAATGGCTCTTCATGGCCTTGAGCGCCTCTCTTGCAGAAGAAAACCGGTCGGCCGGGTCTCGCTCCAGAAGACGGGCGTTGATGCGGGCGAGCCAGCGGGGCACCCGATGATCTCTGAGCAGGCCCAGCGGAGGAGATTCGCTGATCTGGCGGCTGGCCACTTCGAGGGCCGAACTGCCTTGGTAGGGCATGCGCCCCGTGAGCATCTCAAAGAGCAGGGTCCCGATGCTGTAGAGATCCGACGCCGGGCCGGCGGGCCCGCCGCGGATGATCTCCGGGGCCATGTAGCCCGGCGTTCCAAGGGCCACGCCCGTCTCCGTGAGGGTCCCACCGAGCGCTTCGCCCTTGGCCAACCCGAAGTCGCCCAATTTGGCAGTCCCGTCCGCGGCGAGCATGACGTTGCCGCTCTTGATGTCCCGGTGGACGACGCCGACGGCGTGCAGGTGCGCCGCCGCTTCCAGCACCTGCTCCGCCAGGGCCGCGGCCTCCTCGATGGGCAGGGCTCCGCGTCCGAGAATCCTGGCGCGAAGGGTCTCACCGTCCACCCACTCCATAAGGATGGCGGGGTGATCCTGTACGAAGAGGAGATCGTAGACGGTTACGCAGTGGGCATTCGGTGCCTGCTGGGCGGCTCGGAGCTCCCTCTTGAGCCTCTCCAGCACCGGGTCGCCCTCCCGGGCCCGCTCCCAGAGTATCTTGAGCGCCACCCGGCGCCCGGTGTGCGCATCGTGGACCCCGTAGACCATACCGGAGGCCCCCGACCCCAGGATCTGCTCGATGCGAAACCGCCCCGAGAGCGTTTCGCCCACGGCGTACAGCGGCTGCAGTCCTCGCTCCGCGTGAGACGGCATGGCCGTCCCGCCACAAATCGAACATGAAAAGGAGCCGTTTTCGATCAAAGCGCCACAATGTCCGCACCGGGTCATGCCGAAAGTGTACCAGATCCCCATCGCGTCGGACCACGGCGGCACATTCACGCGGCCTGGCCGACCGGGAGCTTTTCCGGGGCTCCATTCATGCGTCCCCAGTCCATCCCCGCGAGGTCGTCAAGGAAGTTCTCTAGGAGAACGCCGCCGCCGTCATCCTGGCCCACAACCCTTTCCAGCTCGTGTCCCGTCAAGTGTGTAGTTTCGCCGACAGCCACTGTGGGTGATGAGGCATGTTGGTTCCTCCGACGCTAAGCGGCCGGAGCGTTCAGCGAAGACCGCTTAGCGTCCAGCCGGTCCATGGACTCCTGGGACAGATACCGGCGCTCCTCTACCTGCCAGTCGTCGTCGATCTCCAACAGCAGGGCCGCCACGTAGCGCATCAGAGACTGACTCGAAGGGAAGATCCCCACCAGGCGGGTGCGCCTCGCCAGCTCGCGGTTCAGCCGTTCCAGGACGTTCGTGGAGTGGATGTGAGACCAGTGCGCCGCTGGGAAGGCCATGTAGGAGAGCACGTCCCCCCCTGCCATTTCCAGCGTTCGCGCCGCCTCGGGATAGGCCGCCTCAAGTTGGCCCACAACCCAGCCCAACTGGGCTACCGCCTCGTCGTGGCTGCTCTGCGCGAACACCGTCCGTACCAACGCCGCTAC
>JAKAKG010000078.1 GCA_021813555.1 Acidobacteriota bacterium | reverse complement strand
GGCACGGGAATGGCAACCGTCTCCGCGGGTGGACGCTCCTCGGCGTTACCGAAGGAGGGCTGCAAGCCGTCGTAGAGCTCGGCTGCAACGCCCAGAAGGCCCTTCGATCCCTTGACCTCCTCGGGCCGGAGGCGGATTCGATGGGAGGCGAGCCCGAGGCCCTCCTCGGCCTCCTGAATGCGCTCCGCCTGCTCCCGTCGTTTTCGCTCCATGTCGGGGCCTTGGCCCGCCTCGGGCGGCAGGACACCGTTGGCGATGAGGTGGGCCGGCTGAATACCCTGGCCGCCGAGTTCCTTGGCTGCCCGAAGCGTCTCGTAGACCGAGAGCGCTTCCGGACGCATCACGAAGACGAACTGGGTCTTTGAAGGGTCCTTCAGCAGGGCCGTGGCCTCATCGTACTTGGCCTTCGCGCCTTGAATGGCCTGCACGGGCCCCAGGCACGTCTGGCCGCTGCCTTGGGCCGCCGCCTCGATGTACCGGGACCAGTCGACGGACAGGGCCAGCAGGCGCAACGTATGGCCCGTGGGGGCCGTATCGAAGACCACCACGTCGTAGTCGTCGGCGTCCATGAAATCGATGAACCGCTCGAAGGCGGCGATCTCCACCGTGCACGGGCCGGAGAGCTGCTCCTCCAGAGAGGCGAGGATGTCCTCGGGCATGATCTCGCGGTACGGGTCCAGGACTTTCGACTTGTACTCTTTCACGGCTTGGTCCGGGTCGATCTCCGTGGCCCATAGGTTCTCTGCGCCCGCAACGGGCACGATCCCATAGCCGATGGGCTGTTCTAGGACGTCGGCGATGTTCGAAGCCGGGTCCGTCGAGACGAGCAGGGTCCGCTTGCCCTGGCGGGCATGGTGGAGGGCCGTGGCACAGGCCATCGTGGTCTTGCCAACTCCGCCCTTTCCTGAGAAGAAGATTCGCACGGGGTTCTCCTTGGGTGAGGGATCAGCCGCAGCAGCCCGATGATTGAAGGCCGCGCAGCATGAAGTTGTCCTGGAAGTCGATGATGACGTTTTCGAGGAGCACCGCCGCCTCTTTCTGGATGTAAAGGGTGGTCCCGTCCTGGACGACTGCCATATCCGCAGGGTCCGGCGCGGGCACCACGTCGATGGCAAAGCCCGGACCGCAACAGCCCCCTCCCGTGAGATACAGCCGGGGGGCAGCTCCGGGGATTCCGGAGGCCTGTGCGAAGGATTTCATCTGTTCGGCGGCAGTGCTGGTCATCGTTACCATGGATTTACTCCTTAACCTTGGGGTCGGCGTTGTTGGCGGGCATCGCCAGGACGGTCAGCGGCCGGACTTTGGCAAGAGGCTTCAGGCCGAGACCTTCGCATAGTTCCTCGTAGCTGGGATAGGAGCCACTTTTTAAGAGCTGGCCGTTCGCGAAGACCATGGGTAGGACCTTCTTGCCGTTTTGATGAATGGCCTTAGCGACTTCCTCGTTGGCCATGACTTCCTTGAGTTGCTGGACGGGGTTGAACCGCGTCACCGCGACGCCCTGCTTCGTGAGAGCCAGAACGGCATCGTTCATGGCGACAAGGACGGGGTCCAACACGGGCCCGCAAAGGCCCGACGAGCAGCACATGGGCGGATCGTAGATCTCCACGCGAAGCGCGGCGCCGGCAACCGGGTCGCGAGAGGGCGCGGAGGGGACAAAGGGGTTGGTCATCGGGTACTCCTTCCGGAAGAATCGGCGCGGGACTTCTTGGTGCGCTTGGCCGGAGGGCAACAGGCGGGAGGGCCGCATTTCTCCCCCCGGGGCTTCAGGCGCCCTGGATCAAAAGCCGCCCAAAGGGCGTCGCGGAGCGAGGCCAACGCCTCGGGCTCGATTTCATAGTAGATCCAGCGGGCATCCGAGGGATCCCGCTCGGCGCGCAGGAACCCCGCCTCTTTCAGGATCTTGAGGTGGTGAGATATGAGGTTCATGGGCAGTCCCAGCATCTCCTTGATGTTGCAATTGCACTGGAGGCCGCCCATGAGGCACTCGAGGATGCGAAGGCGCGTGGGGTCCGCCAGCAGGCGAAAGGCTTCCGCCAAGCATGGAAGCGATGGCTCCGTGGGAGCCGTGGTTGTGCTGTTGGGGCGCCGAGTGGTCATGGCTGACCGTCTCCGCTCACGGAGGGAGCGGCCGAGAGACGGGGCGCCGCCATCTTGGCCGCAAGCTCGATCGCGCTCAGGCGGGCCTCCGTGAGGACGGGACACCGGACGGTCGGAATGTGGGGCGCCGGATTTCCTGCCGCGAGCTCCCGAAATCCCGCCCGCATCTTCCAAGGGTTGAGCAATGACGCCACGAACAGGATGGCCAGGTAAGCTCTCGCATTTTCCCGTCTCCAGGCTACGCTCATTGCCAGCCTCCCGTGCCGACCTTCAGCGGGCGGCATTTGGTTCAACACCGGTTGAAGTATATGCCGCGCCGACCGAGCTGTCAAGGAAAGGGATCGACGGGGCTCTTCCCTTCCCGGCTCTCCCCCGGCGCCTTTTTCCTTTAGGATTCCTTGGAAATATACCAGTCCCGGCGGGTCAGGGGCAGGCCACTTCGGCCGCCCTCGGCGGCCTTGACCAAGAGGGCCTGGTAGATGCTCAGCCGCCCGGTCGCAAAGCCGTAGGCCGAACCGGCCATGAAGAGCCGCCAGACCCGGTAGGTCGGTTCATCCACGTGACGGAGCGCCTCGTCATGGGCCGCCTCCAGACGCCGCACCCAGTGGCGCAGGGTCAAGGCGTAGTGCTCGCGAAGACTCTCCACGTCACGCACCTCGAAATCCGCCTCTTCGGCCGCCCGTAGAGTGACGTGGATGGGGGCCAGTTCCCCATCGGGGAAGACATACCCGTCGGTAAAGCTAGCCCCCCTCACGGGCTTGTCCTTGGCGCGGCTCGCGATGCCGTGATTGAGAAAAACGCCGCCGGGCTTGAGCAGGCGGAAGGCCTTTTCGAAATACGAGGGCAAAAGGGCGCTGCCCACATGCTCGAACATGCCGATGCTGGCGAGGGCGTCAAATCCTTCCCCCTCCTCCATCTCGCGGTAGTCGAGCACCTTGACCCGGCATCGGGCTTGTAGACCCTCGGCCGCGACCCGCTCGTTGGCCAGGTCCGCCTGCGGCCGGCTGAGGGTGATGCCCGTAGCATCCACGCCGTAATGCCGGGCCGCGTGGAGCGCAAGCGCGCCCCAACCGCAGCCGATGTCGAGGAGCCGCTGACCTGGTCTCAGGCGCAATTTTCGGCAGACGAGGTCCAGCTTGCGCTCCTGGGCCGTATCCAGCGCTTCATTCTCGGCGTGGAAGTAGGCGGAGGAGTACACCATCCGGCGGTCCAGCCAGAGGCCGAAGAATTGGTTGGAGACATCGTAGTGATACGTGACGGACTGCCGGTCGCGTTCCAGGGTGTGGATTTTCCCGCTCGCCCTCGCCGGCCCGCGTCCGGTGCGGGAAGCTTCTCGGCGCGGGAGCTTCAGAAGGTCTTGTCCAATGGAGAGTTTCCTCCTCCACCCTTGAGTTCTTTCGGCGAGCCCGTCCGCTAGCGCGAAGACGGATTCCACCTCGCCTTCCACGTCGAAGTCGTCGTAGAGGAAGGCCTCGGCCAGTCCCAGTTCGGTTCCTGGAAGCAGCATGGCGCGCAAGGCCCCTGGGTGCTTCAGGACCACCGTGGCGGGGCGGGGCCGCCCGTCGGGCCAGAGAGTTCCGTCCCACAGCCGCGCGCCGATTGCCCCCTCGCCCTGCCCACCGAACAGGTCATCCAGCAGGTGAAGCGTGAAGGCGCGGGCCTCTTCCAGTGAATGCTCGGCGGTTCTTGTCATGGCGGCTCCTTTCAGCGCGGCGCCCGTTCAGACGAGGGTTCCTCTCATCCGGTCCAGCGTCAACAGCGCGGCCAAGGGGCAGACGCCGCAGATCACGGGAACCTCGGCAGCTTTGCACGCCTCAACAGCCCCATCCGTGAAGCATTCGGGCGGGAGCCACAGGGTCGGCGCGCCCTGGGCGATGAGCTGGAGCACGACGGTCTCTGTCACGGCGGGAGCGAGGGCGAGGATGACGGCGTCGGGCTTCTCTGGAAGCGCGGCGTAGGAAGCATAGCAGGGCGTCCCCTCGATTTCGGACCGCTTGGGATTCACCGGCAGCACACGGTAACGGTCCTTCAGCGCCGAAAAGACCTTGTAGCCGTACTTCCCCGGTTCCGCCGACGCGCCAAGAAGGGCAAAGGTTTTCCCCGTCTTCAGAATGTTCAGGGCCTCTTGCATCATAGGCGTGTCCTCAGCCGCAACAGCTTCCGCCGGACGGCGCGGCAAGGCCGGCGAAGTCCAGGCCGAGCTGCTGGGAGAGCCCCTCATTGACCGCCCGGAATGCCGTGGCCAGGTTCTCATAGGCCGCCTGCCGCTTCATGAAGGCTTCGTTGTTCTGGATGGCTCGCTGCGTATTCTGGATGTCGGCCATGTCATACGAGGAGAGCTGATCACCCCGGCTTCTAGCCTTGAGGGCCCTGTCGGAGAGTTCCCGGTAGTGGTCCATGAGCCTCTGCAGGTCGGGGTCGGTGTCAAAGCGGAGGCTGGACTCCTCAAAGGCCTTCCAGGCAAGGCTTTGCTTGATGGCGGCGGCGAGGGCGGCTACAGCCGCGGCGTCAATACTTTCAGTCGCATTCATGCTGATCTCCTCTTGACACTTTCAGGGAGCCTCTCGCGTCACGCCCTTGGCGCGCAGGTCGCGCAGGAGGCGTATCACGAGTTTCTTGGTTTCCTCCTTGTCCGGGAAGGCAATAGCGTCCGTGGCACAGAATCCTGTGCACTTGTCGCAGAGGACCACGCAGTTGTCGGGCACGGCCACTTCGGCCTTCATCTCCTCTTCGTTCAAGACGAAGACACCGTTAGGGCAGTTGTTCAGGCACTCCCCGCAGCCGATGCACTTCTCGGGATCAACGGTGGGTTCCCATGGGATCATCTCCCGCGGGATGCCCATGTAAGGCCTGCCAGCCATGGCGGCCGCCTCCTATTGTTCGAGCGCGGTTTTGATTTTCTCGAAGACCGCGTTGGTGTCTTCCTGGGCCATGCTGACGGGCAGCCAGTGCGTTTCGTCCATGGGCACGCCTGCCTTGGCGAAGCCGTCCCTGAGGAGCTTCTCCTGCCGCTTTTCGGCGCAGGCGGGGGTGATGAACTTCATGCTGGGATTGAGGATCTGCTTCATCAGCCTCTCCCCGTCCTCCTCGCAGAGACGGGGATGGAGGGCCATGAACTCGACCTTGTCCCCGAGCTCCAGGCGGACCCTCTCGGAGAGCGCCCAGAAGTCAATTTTGGCCATGCTCGGGCAGGCGCCGCTGCACGAGCAGAAGAGCAACGCTTTCTTTTCGTTGGTGGACATGGTGAACCTCCTATCTCAAGGCCGCGCGGGCGCCCCTAGGCGGCCATCGGTACGAGCAGCACCGGGATATCGGCGTGGTGCGTCACATGGTGGGCTACACGGCCCAAGAAGGCCTCGGCCAAATAGCCTCGCCCCTGGTTCCCCATGATGAGCAGGCTGTAGGCTCCGCTATTGGCCTTCTCCACGAGGAGTTTTGCGGGCCGTCCGTATTCGAGGGCCTTGTGGACCTTCATCGCTCCAGCGCCGATGAGTTCTCTCTCCAGTCGTTCGAGCCTCTCCATGTCCACCCGGTTGAACTCCTCCAGCTTGTCCTTCAGGTGGGGCTCGATGCGAGCCTCGTCCTGGACATGGCAAAGAGTTACCTCGGGCTTGGCGGCACGCACGATGTCCCGGAGATGACCAAACGCCTTCTCCGCGACATCGGAGAAGTCCGTGGCGAAGAGGATGTGCCGGAGGAAGTCGCCGCAAATGACCTGGCAGCGGTCCTCATCCTTTTCGGCCAGAATGTTGAAGGGGAGCAGAAGGATTGGCTTCTCCGCGGATTGAAGAAGACTGTGGGCCACGCTGCCCAGAAGGACCTCCCGGGCCAGAGTTGCCCCATGTGTCCCGATCACGATCAGGGAACAGGCTTTTTCACGGGCGGCCAACTTCACCTCCCATGAAGGTGAATGCGGCCGGATTTGGGTCTCCACTTCAAACCCTTGCCTTTCGATGATCTCCTTGATCTGGAGAAGGCGGGGTTCAACCAGAGGCTCAAGCTGATACTTCATGGCCTCCATGTGCCGGATGTCCAGCGCGTGAACCAGAAGAACCCGGCGTGCGCCCAGTTTCTTGAGACCGTGCAGGTTCCGGCAGACCGTTTCTGATGCCTCCGACAGGTCCGTCGCAACGAGGATATGCTCAAACATGATCCCCTCCATTTTGCGAATCGCCCCAAATCAAGCGGTGGCCTCCAACGGGAACCAGCGCCGTCTCAGGGAGAGTGAAACATTCACCAAGCCAATAAGCACGGGAACCTCGACCAGCGGACCGATGACCGCGGCGAAGGCCTCGCCGGAGTTGATGCCGAAGACGGCCACGGCCACGGCGATGGCGAGTTCGAAGTTGTTGCTGGCCGCCGTGAACGAGAGGGTGGCGGTTTGTGGGTAGGTCGCCCCGGCCTTCTTGCCCATCCAGAAGCTCACGAGGAACATGACCACGAAGTAGATGAGGAGCGGGATGGCGATGCGTATCACATCCATGGGGATCTGGACGATCAGGTTGCCCTTGAGGCTGAACATGACCAGGATGGTAAAGAGAAGGGCGACGAGGGTGATCGGACTGATCTTGGGAATAAATCGCTCGTGGTACCAGGTCTTGCCTTTGGCCTTCACGAGAACGAAACGGGTGATCATTCCGGCCAGGAAGGGGATGCCCAGGTAGATGAAGACGCTCTCGGCAATCTGGCCGATGCTCACATGCACGGCCATGCCCTTGAGACCCACCAGCGGCGGGAGGACGGTAATAAAAATCCAAGCGTAAAGGCTGTAGAAGAGAACCTGGAAGACGCTGTTGAAGGCCACGAGCCCCGCGCAGTACTCGGTGTCGCCCTGGGCCAGCTCGTTCCACACGATCACCATGGCGATGCAGCGAGCAAGGCCGATCATGATGAGGCCCACCATATACTCCGGGTAGCCGCGCAGAAAGACGATGGCGAGGGCAAACATAAGAATCGGTCCCACCACCCAGTTCTGCGCCAGAGACAGCACCAACACCTTCCAGTTCCGAAAGACGTCTCCCAGTTCTTCGTATCTCACCTTGGCGAGGGGCGGATACATCATGAGGATCAGGCCGATGGCGATGGGGAGGTTGGTCGTGCCCACCTGAAAGCGATGGATGAACCCTTCCACGCCGGGCACGAGGTACCCCAGGCCGACTCCCGCGCCCATGGCAGCGAAGATCCAGAGGGTCAGATACCGGTCAAGAAAGGACAGCCTGCGGACGATTCCGGTGGTCATGCGGTCACTCTCCTCTCGATTTGACGCGGCGGGCCGCATCGGGGTAACGATCGCGCCTTAGCGCTCGCCAGGTTCGCGAGGTCTTTGGCTACACGAGGGTCTTCTTTCGCGCAGGCTCGCACGAGGGCGAGCAATTTCCGGGCTTTGGCGGTTGCCGGTTTGCCCAGCCGGTAAAACGTCCACTTGCCCCGGCGCTCGTCCGACACAAGGCCCGCGCCTTCCAACACCGAAAGGTGCTTGCTCACCGTGGATTGGGACAGGCCCAGGGCCTCCACGATCTGGCACACGCACAGGGGGCCAGTCTCCAGCACCTTCAGTATCCGCAGGCGCGTCTCGTCCGCAGCCGCTTTCAAGGTTTTCTCCAGGTCGCTCAGCATGCCTATCTCCGATACCATATCGTTACATGGCGATATAACGATATGTCCCGTGACGGGAAAAGTCAAGGGGGTCCCGCCGCTATCCCAGCGCTCTGGCCATTCGCCGGCCGCTCCGATAAAGTAGGCGGAAGGGGGCGACTTTGGACGGCACGCCGCACCACGCCAGAAACACCACGTTCCTCGGGTTCGTGGAAGCCTTCTGGGGCCTGGGCATGAACCTGCTCTCCATGGGCACCGTTCTGCCCGTCTTTCTTCAGGAGCGGGGTGCCTCCAACGCCGTCATCGCCTTTCTTCCCGCCCTGAGCGCCCTGGGCGCGGGGGTATTCCAGGCGTTCACGGGAATCTTGGCCGGGCACCGGGGAACCCTGCGGCCGCTCGTCCTCTGGCTCCACGTGGGCGCCCCCCTTCCCCTTGTTCTGACGGGGTTCTGTCTCCTGTCGGGCAAGCTTCCGGCCGTTCCCACGGTCCTCGTCCTGTGGGGCTGCTTCTACGCGGCCATCGGGCTCCTGTATCCGGTGTGGATGGACTACATGGCCAAAATCCTGGACCCCGCCAAGCGAGGAAGGGCCCTGGGGATCGTGTT
>JAKAKG010000165.1:3734-8312 GCA_021813555.1 Acidobacteriota bacterium | reverse complement strand
GCCTTCCGCAGAATGTCTCGGACTTGGTCCTTCGGGTCGCTCATGGGTTCCTCGCTTTGCGTGGGACAGGGGACAGGGGACAAGAGGTCCGTCCGCGTGTACCCTTCCTCACTTCCCAACTTTCTAACTTCCTATCTCCCCAACTTCCCGACTTCCTCCCAGACCAGCGGCTCGGGCGTGATCGCGGCTTCTCCCGCGGGGACATACTCAAGGGCGTGGGTGGGGCAGAAGGGGACGCACTTGGGGTCTCCCCCGCACAGGTCACACTTTTGGACGCACTGGTAGGCCTCATCCCAGAGCATGTTGCCGAAGGGGCAGGCGGCCACGCAGAGGCGGCACGAAATGCAACGGTCGCGGGCCATGTCGATGGCGCCCGTGGCCTCGTTGCGCACCAGGGCCTGGGTGGGGCAAATGGCGACGCAAGCGGCGTCATGGCACTGGAAACACACCACGGGAGTACCCAGTTCGGGTCCCCGCTTATAAATGTTGATGCGGGTCTTGCTGGGCTTTCCCTCGCTGCCGTGGGCGAAGGCACAGGCCAGCTCGCACTTGCCGCAGGCGATGCACCGCTCGACGATGACTCGGTAGATTTTCTCCATCCATGCGCTCCGAAGGAATTCATCACCAAGACACAGGGCACCCCAAGGGCCAGACCTTTAGAACCTTGGTGTCTTGGTGCCTTGGTGGTTCATCGTTTTCACCGTCCCGCACCCGCCGACAGCCGGCTGAACTGCTTCGCCTGGGCCTTGCGCTTGCACTCGTCGCACGTGTCGAAATAGCTCGCCGGAACCCCGTTCCGGCCGTCGTAGAAGGCGGCCTGCTCCTTGGTGATGAAGGCGCGTCCGCACAGGGTGCACCGAACCATCTCAAAGGTTTTCCCCCAAATCGTGCGCTTGGAATCGCTGGCGGTGAAAGGGATGCACGAGGTGGGGCAGATTTCCGCGCAGGCCAGGCACCCGATGCAGTCGGGCGGAGCCTCGTGGAAAGGCGGCGCCACCTCGCGCCCGGCGCCCCGGTTCACGGTGGCGATGGCCGACACCCCGATGTGGTCGCACACCCGGGTGCACAGCCCGCACAGGACGCAATCCGTGGGCTCGGGGTTGGGCTGGTAGGAGGTCTGCTCGATACCGTGGTCGCGCGCCAGCTTTTGGACGAGGGGCGTGTCGGGGCACCGGGCCAAAAGGAGGTCCAAGACCACCTTCCGCGTTTCCACTACGCGCTGGCTGTCGGTTCGGACGATGAGGCCGTCCTCGGCCGGGAACATGCAGGAGACCACCATCTTGGCCCAGCCGTCCCACTCGTTTCGGGTCACGTCCACGAGGCAAAGGCGGCACCCGCCCCATGGCTCCAGGGCGGCGTGGTCGCACAGGGTGGGGAGAGATACGCCCGCCTCGCGGATGACTTCCAGCAGCATGGCTCCCTCGCGGGCTTTTACGTGCCGTCCGTTGACGATCAGGGTGTTCATGAGGCACCTCCTTGCCCGGAGGCAGCGGCGGCGAGCGCCACCTTGGGGAAGAACCGGATGGCGTCCGTGGGGCAGGCCGTGTAGCAGGCTCCGCACGCGATGCACCGGCCCTGATGGATGGTGTGGGCTTTCTTGGGCTCGCCCGTGATGGCGTCGGCGGGACAGGCCCTGAAGCAGGCGTGGCAGCCGTTGCAGTCCTCGGGGATGATCTCGTAGGCGGTCAGGTCGCGGCAGATGCCCGCCGGGCATGCCTTCTGCTCGATGTGAGCCTGGTACTCCTCCCGGAAGTACCGCAGGGTGGAAAGGACGGGGTTGGGGGCGGATTTGCCCAGCTCGCACAGGCTCCCGAGCTGCATGCCGGCGGCGAGACGCTCGATGCGCGCCACGTCGCCCGCCTTGCCCCGGCCTGCCACCAAGTCGTCGTAGATGATGAGAAGCTGCTTCAGCCCCTCGCGGCAGGGCGTGCACTTGCCGCACGACTCCTCCACCAGGAAGGACAGGAAGTACCGGGCCACGTCCACCATGCAGGTGCGGTCGTCCATGACGATCATGCCGCCCGAGCCCATCATGGAGCCCGCCTCGGTGAGCTTCTCGTAGTCCACGGGACTGTCCAGGTGAGATTCGGGCAGACAGCCGCCGGATGGTCCACCCGTCTGAACGGCTTTGAAAGGCCGGTCGTCCAGAATGCCGCCGCCGATGTCGTAGATGATGTGCCGCAGGGTGGTGCCCATGGGGAGCTCGATGAGCCCCGTGTTCTTCACTTTGCCCACGAGGGAGAAGGCCTTGGTGCCCTTGGATTTCTCCGTGCCCATGGCGGCGAACCACGGGCCCCCGTGCTCCAGGATAGCGCCCACGTCGGCCCAGGTCTCCACGTTGTTCAGAACCGTGGGGCACTCGAAGAGGCCCCGGTCGGTGGCGTGGGTGTATTTTTGCCTGGGCTCGCCGGTCTTGCCTTCGATGGACCGCATGAGAGCGGAGGATTCGCCGCACACGAACGCACCCCCGCCCCGGGATAGTTTTACGTCGAAGTCGAAGCCCGTGCCCAGGATGTTCTTGCCGAGCAGGCCGCGCTGGCGGGCCTGCTCCATGGCGAGGGTGAGGTGCACCACGGCCAGGGGGTACTCGTCCCGCACGTAGATGAACCCCTCGTGCGCGCCCACCGCGTAGGCCCCGATGGCCAGGCCTTCGAGGACCGCGTGAGGGTCACCTTCCATGATGGACCGGTCCTTGAACGCCCCCGGGTCGCCCTCGTCCCCGTTGCACAGGACGAATTTGCGCTCCCCGGCCGCCTTCCTGGCGGCCCGCCACTTCCGCGCCGTGATGAAGCCCGCGCCTCCCCGGCCGCGGAGCCCCGAAACTTCCACCTCGGCGATGACCTCCTCGGGGGTCTTATGGAAGAGGGCCCGGGCAAGTCCAGCGTAGGCGCCGTGCGCCAGGGAATCCTCCAGATCCGTGGGGTCCACCTGCCCGATGTTGCGCATGGCCACGCGCGTCTGGTTCTTGTAGAAGGGGATTTCGGTGTACTGCTCCACGGGTTTCTTGGTGGCGGGGTTCTTGTAGAGGAGCTTGGTGATGATCTCACCCTTGGCCACGGTCTTGTCCAGGATTTCGGGGACGTGCTCGGGCTTCACCTTGGTGTAGAGAACGCCGGAGGGTTTGAGCACCACCAGGGGACCGCGCTCGCAGAATCCGTGGCATCCCGTCTTCTTGGTGAACAGGCCCACGCTGGCGGCGAGCCCCCTCGCCTCCACTTCCGCCGCAAAGGCCTCGGCCACCTTGGCGCTGCCGTTGGCCAGGCACCCCGTGCCGCAGCACACCAGGATGTCCAGTTTTCGCCCCGCGGCGGCCTTTTTGGCGCTTCGGACCGCCGAATCGAACTGGGCCTTGGATTCAATGCGCATCGCGAGGGCCCTCCTGGTTGAGCGCCTTGGCCACCTTGGCCGGTTTGACGCCTCCGTGGACCTGGTCGCCCACGATGAGCACGGGCGCCATGGCGCACGCGCCGACGCAGTTCACGGTTTTCAGGGTGAACCCCATGTCGCTCGTGGTTTGCCCCGGCCCGATGCCCAGTTGGCGGGTAATCTCCTCGATGACCTGGCCTGATCCCCTGATGTGGCAGGCCGTCCCCGTGCAGACCTTGATGATGGTCTTGCCCTGGGGGTCGAGGGAGAAGGCTTTATAAAAGGTCGCTACGGAGAACACCTTGGCCACGGGCACGTCCAGGGCCTCGGCCACCTGGACGAGCACGTCGCAGGGCAGATAGTTGTAGGCCCGGTGCACGTCCTGAAGGACCTGGATGAGGGAGGCTTCCTCCCTCGGGTGCCGCTCCAGGATGGCCTCCATGGGCTGGCCGTCCGCGCAGGAGATTGAATTCATGACTGCTCCTTAAACTCTCAGGCCCATGGCGGGCCCCTTCACTTCATTCCCTCTTCACCCAGCTCGTACCCTCGGCGGAGGGCGGCGATGTTCGCCTCTACCACCTTGGGCTTGCTGGCGAAGGTCTCCCGCACGAGGGCTTCCATCTCCTCCAGCGCCACGGCGTGGGTGGCGCCCAGGTAGGCCCCCAGGGCGACCATGTTGGCGCCTTTAGGGTTGTGGAGATCGTTGGCGATGTCGTTGGCCGGCACCTTGAGGACCTTCACGTCCGTGCGCTGGGGCTCCTTGGCGATGAGGGAGGAGTTGATGAGGAGGAGGCCGCCGGGTTTGATGCTGGACTCGAATTTTTCCAGGGACGGCAGGTTCATGGCCAGGACGGCCCGGGGGCACTGGATGACGGGTGAGCCCACCGTCCGGTCCGAGATCACCACCGTGCAGTTGGCCGTGCCGCCGCGCATCTCCGGCCCGTAGGAGGGCAGCCAGGAGACTTCCTTGCCCTGGTGCATGCCCGCGTAGGCCAGCATCTTGCCGATGAGCAGGACGCCCTGGCCCCCGAACCCCGCCATGATCACGTCATTTTGCATGGGAAGCTCCGATTCCCCTCTCAAGGGGCAGAGGCGCGCGGTCCTCGCCTCCCGGGGTCTTGAAGACGCCCAGGGGATAGTAGGGGAGCATGTTGTCCTCGAGCCACGCCGTCGCCTCGGCGGGAGGAAGGCCCCAGTTGGTGGGACACGTGG
>JAKAKG010000165.1:0-3634 GCA_021813555.1 Acidobacteriota bacterium | reverse complement strand
GGCAGAGGCGCGCGGTCCTCGCCTCCCGGGGTCTTGAAGACGCCCAGGGGATAGTAGGGGAGCATGTTGTCCTCGAGCCACGCCGTCGCCTCGGCGGGAGGAAGGCCCCAGTTGGTGGGACACGTGGAGAGGATCTCCACGATGGAAAAGCAGGTGCCCTCGACTTGGTATTGAAAGGCGCGTTTCAGCATGGCCTTGGCGTTGACCGTGTACAGGGGGGCGTGGACGGAGGCCCGCGCCACGAAGGCGGGCGTGCGCAGGGTCGAGATGAGCTCGGCCATGCGGATGGGCCACCCCGCCAAGGACACGTCCCTGCCCAAGGGGCAGGTGGTGGCGATCTGGCCGGGCATGGTCGTGGGGGCCATCTGTCCGCCCGTCATGCCGTAGATGGCGTTGTTCACGAAAACCACGGTGACCTTTTCGCCGCGGTTGGCGCAGTGCATGATCTCGGCCATGCCGATGGAGGCCAGGTCGCCGTCGCCCTGGTAGGCGAAGACGATGAGGTCGGGACGGGCCCGCTTGACCCCCGTAGCCACGGCCGGAGCGCGGCCATGGGAGGCCTCATGGAAATCCGTGGCGAAGTAGTTATAGGCCAGCACGGAGCACCCCACGGGCGCGATGCCCACGGTGCGTTCGCGCAGCCCCAGCTCGTCCACCACCTCGCCCACGAGGCGGTGGATGACGCCGTGGGTGCAACCCGGGCAGTAGTGGGTCGTGACTTGCTGGAGCGCCTCCGGGCGGCTAAAGACCGTTTCAGGCATGGCGCACCTCCTGGCTCGTCCCGGCGAGAACTTCCTTGGCTTTTTGTGCGACTTCCTCCGGCGAGGCCAGCATGCCGCCCTGGCGGCCGTAGAAGTGGACCGGCCTGCTTCCTTCCAGGGCGAGCTGGACGTCCTCGATCATCTGCCCGCAGGAGAGTTCCACCACCAGCACCGCCTTGGCCTTCTTGGCGGCCCTCCGCACGGCCTCGTACGGAAAGGGGAAGAGGCTGATGGGCCGAACCATGGCGGCCTTGATTCCGTCCTCCCGAAGGTCTTCGATGGCCGTGGAGCAGACCCTCGCTACGGTGCCGTACGCCACGATGAGGAGGTCGTACTCGTCGCCGGTTCCGTACTCGGTGAACCGCACCTCGTCACGCGACATGGTGTCGTATTTGGCTTTGAGCTTCTGGTTGTGGTACTCCAGGACCTGCGGGTCCAGGAAGAGGGAGTTGATGATGTTGGTGGGCCGGCCGCCTTTGCAGCCCGTCGCGGCCCAGTCTTTGGGCTTGAGGGGCTTGCACGGTACGCGGTTTTCCTTGAACTCCACGGGCTCCATCATCTGGCCGATGAGGCCGTCCCCCAGGATCATGACGGGGTTGCGGTAGAAGTCCGCCAGGTCGAAGGCGTCCTGCACCAAGTCCGCCGCCTCCTGAACCGACCAAGGGGCGAGGACGAGCAGGCGGTAGTCGCCGTGGCCGCCCCCCTTGGTGGCCTGGAAGTAGTCCGCCTGGCTGGGCAGAATGCCTCCCAGCCCCGGGCCCGCTCGCATGATGTTCACCAGGACCACGGGCAGTTCGCTTCCCGCCAGGTAGGAGATGCCTTCAGCCATCAGGGAGATGCCGGGTGAGGAGGAGGACGTGAAGACGCGCTCCCCCGTGCCCGCCGCGCCGTAAATCATGTTGGAGGCCGCCACTTCGCTCTCGGCCTGGACGAAGGTTCCG
The DNA here is from genome assembly GCA_021813555.1 of Acidobacteriota bacterium. Classification (GTDB taxonomy): domain Bacteria; phylum Acidobacteriota; class UBA4820; order UBA4820; family DSQY01; genus JAKAJA01. The sequence goes on along the minus strand of JAKAKG010000165.1, from coordinate 1,932 downwards.
CCCACCTGGGGCAGGCGGTGGGACATGTACTCGGGGATCTCGTTCTGCGGCGTGATGGGGTAGCCGAAGAAGAGCTTGCAGTTCGCGCGAACCGCCGCCTCTCCGATGGCCTCACTGCCCTTCATCAATTTCTTAGCCATGGATGGAATCCTCTACACAAGTGAGGAGTGGGGAGTGAGGAGTGAGGAGTAAAAAGCGAAAAGTGAAAAGCAACCCCAACCCCAAATCCGCAATCCGCAATTCGCAATCCGCAATTCGCAATTCCCAATTCCCAATCCCCAGATTCCACGTCAGTAGGCGAAGTAGTGGACCATCGTGCCATGCACGTGCATCTCGATGGCCAAGTCGGGGCAGGTGATGCAGCACAGGCGGCAGCCGATGCAGCGCTTCTGCTCCTCCACCCGTGCGAAGAAGTAGCCCTTCGCGTTGATCTCCTTAGCCATCCCCAGAATCTTCTGGGGACAGGCGTGGACGCACAACTCGCACCCTTTGCACTGATCCCGGTCAATGACGATCTGCGGCACGGGTGACTCCTTATGATGACGGGCGGCTATCTCCGCCCTCTTCGCTTGCCACGCACCAGGCGCCCCTTACGCTTTACCGCGCCCTCATCCCACCACGAAGAGCGGTCCCACCTTGCGCTGCCCCCGCTCCTCTTCAAAGGCGGGCTTCACGAGGGGCCTGAGGGGAATCACGGGGCACCCGGGTGCCGCCTCTTGAGCGGCGTTCAGCAGGGCGTCCTTCACGGTAAGGGCCACGAGGGGAATCCCCAAGAGGCTGGAGGTCCTCAGCGCCATGTCGTGCCCCGCCATGACCACATCGAGAGTGGTTTCCTTCATCAGATGCGTATTGGAAATGAGGCCGGTAATCTTCAAGCGGGCCGTGGCTTCGATCTCCCTGGCCATGACCAGGGCCGAGTCCGCGTCCGGGGTGAAGGGCCGCCGAAAGTTGAGCACCAGCAGGAAGTCCGTCTCCCCTACGGGAATGGCATCCGTCAGTGAACCCACAACCCGCGCCCCCGTGTCGTCGCCGCCCGCGTCCATGAGCACTTTGCGGGACCGGTCGCCCAGAGCGCCGCGCACCTGGGGGAGGATAATGGGCAGATCCGAGGAGAAGAATTCCCCCTCCGGCGCCACAAGCTCGACGCCTGCCTGCCTCAAGAACTCTCGAGCGGACCGGGACCGGAAGTAGGGCTTGACGACGTCCAGGTCCACGAGGGAAACCTCAAGCCCGCCAGCGGCCAGTCCGAGAGCCCCGTTCAGGGCGATTTCCGTCTTGCCGCTGCCGAAATGTCCTGCGAGGATGGTGACGCGCCGCGGGAAGAGAACACGCTCCATGGCGCACGTATCGGCGCTGATCACGGCTCGTCCCTTTCCGGTTGTCTCATCCATGCCCCGCTCCCTTCTGGGAGAACCGGTCGAAGGACCGGTCGGGTAGTATAAGATAACACCCTCCCGGCGCAAACTACCAAGATGACGCCGATGACGTCTGAGGTGGGGCAGGTGACCCAATGGGGGGCTGGGGACTGCCAAGTGCATCGAAGGCGCCCGCTGTTCGAGATGAGGAGATGAGGAGATGAGGGGAAAACCGCGACGCACGGGGGGGGGCGCTGTCTCGCCATCCCATCATCTCGGCATCTCTACGCCCTTCGAAGGCGCCCGCTGTTCGAGATGAGGAGATGAGGAGATGAAGAGATGAGGGGAAAACCGCGACGCACGGGGGGGGGCGCTGTCTTGCCATCCCATCATCTCGGCATCTCGCCATCTCGGCATCCCGGCATTTCGGCATCCCAGCATCACCTCATCTCCTCATCACGTTCCCCTGACGCCGATTCTCCGAACGCCGCCAGGCGGACGGCCAAGTCTCTTGCGTCTCCCGGCAGGAGGGTCCGGACGTGGAGGAGGAGCCTCCCTTCGGAAAGAACCCCGAGAA
>JAKAKG010000052.1 GCA_021813555.1 Acidobacteriota bacterium | reverse complement strand
GGCCGTCCAGGAAGAGGCACCGGTCGCGCTGTGCGGGCTCCAGGGCCAGGAGGAACCGGTTCAGGTCGTGGGGCGCCCCGTCGGTGACCCGGTGGTAGATCCAGTCGAAAAGGACGAAGGGGATGCCACTTTGGAAGGCGGCGCGGGCCAGGTCGAGCTGGCGCTCCTCGGGGATGGTGCGCCCCGTGGGGTTGTCGGGCGAGGTCACCACGAGGCCCGCGATCTTGCGGCCCCCCTGCCGGGCGGCCCACTGAGCGCACGCGGCGATCCCCTCGGGGGTAAGGGCCCATGCGTCCGCCTCCCGTCCCGGTGCCAGCAAAACGTTGGCGCCCACGCTGTAGGGACCCCAGTTGTAGGAGATCCAAGGGACGCGGGAGACCACCACGAAGTCGCCGCGGCGCCCGTGGCCCAGGAAGTTCATGGCGTCGTAGGCCTTGTTCAGCGCGTCCCGTCCCCCCTGGCAGCCCAGCACGTTGGCGGGCCCCCAGCCCGTGGCCGCGTTCAGGCCCCAGTAGGGTTCCACCACCGCCTTGCGGTAGGCCGCCGTGCCGAAGGGCTGGTCGTAGGCCGTGCCGTGCTCTTTCTGGAGCTGGTGCGCGCGGTCCAGAAGCTCGGGAGGGACACCGGGCAGGCTTGCGCCGCCGTCTCCCTGGCTCGCGTCGAACTCCTCCCCGCCGGGAAAATCCCGGTGGTACACGGAGAGGGCGTCCCGGATCTCGAACATGCGTGAACCGGGGATGTCCAGCATGGTCCCCGGACTCGCGTCGAGCCCCTGGAGTTCCTCGGGCTTCACCACCAGATCGGGTGTGTCCTCGGGCTGGAGACGGACGGTCTCGGTCGCCATGGCCGGCCCCCTATGCGGGTTGAAACGGTGGGAGGGAGTCCCGGGACCGGCGGCCCCGGGAACACGGAACAAACCGCCCCGGGCGGGAGCCCGGGGCGGCGAATCCGATCATCGGGATGAATGAGGCGCTAGGGCCCTCAGGTCGAGGGGCTGGGCGGGGCCGCGGCGGGCTTAGGCTGGGCCTGGGCCTGGGGAGAGGCCGCGGGGGCGCCGCCAGCGGAGGGCTGTGCGGAAGCCGAGGCGTGGGCCTCGCTCGCCTTGTGGTTCGTGTACTGGAAACCGGAGACTTTCAAGCTATTGTCGAGGGCCACCTTCAGGTCAACGTGGCCCTTCTCGAACTTCACCACCTGCGTCACCACCATGACCCCGTCCTTGTTCTCGACGGTGGCTTCCTTGTACTCCACCAAGTTGCCGGCCTTGTTGATGAGGTTCTGCCAGTAGGCCTTGAAGGTGTCGGGGCTGGCTTTAAACCCGAGGTTCGAATCGACCTTGCCGTAGGCACCGTTGAAATCGCCCTTTTGAAGGAGCCCGATGAACTCCTTGGCCTTGCCGACCGCAAGGTCATTGACTTGCGCCATGGCTCCCGTGGCGACCAGGGCCAGAACACCAGCGATCAAAAGGGTCCGGGTGATGGTGGAGACTGCCTTCATACCGTGCTCCTATAAAAATTGTTACCTAGCCTCGCCGGCCCGAGTTTGGAGCCGGTTCGAGGAAATATACAACGAAGTGGTGGAGGCGTCAATTCCCCCCTTGGGCCCAAAATCCAGAACAGGACGTGGCTCCATGGCTGAACCGAGAAAGCGGTCTCATCCCTGAAACCAGTCGGGAAAGGCACCCCACCAGGACAGGGCCACTTTGTAGGTTCCGGTACGGTCCGGGGTCACGACGAAGAGGGCCGGGGAGACGAAGGACCGGCCGTCGGGAAGGGTGGTCTTCACCTGGCGCCGCACCACGGCCGAGAGGGGGGAAAGCCACTCGATGGCCTCGCTCAGCGTCTCCTGGGTGATGGGCTCCTCCCGGTGGGCCTCCACGGTCTGCCTGAACTCGTCCACGCTGGCATGCCAGATGTTGGCTGCCCCCTTCCACTCGATGATCTCGGTGGTGGGGAGATGGACGAAGCCCTCCCCCGCGTCGGGGTCGGCCGTACGGAAGGCGGCGTTGAGCCCGTCCACGGCGCGCCTCACCTTGTCTTCCGGCGAGGCCGCCTCCGGTGACTCCTGCCCCAGGGTGTCATGCTCCGATGGACTTGCCATGCTCACTCTCCCCAGTCCTTGTGCACGCGCTCAGCGGTCCGTCAGAATACCGCGAACCGTGTCCCGAAGTCCTTCCTCAAACCTCACCCGCGGGGCGAACCCCAACTCTTCCTCGGCCTTTGTCGGATCTAGGGCCCGGCGGGCGTCATGGCCGGCCCGGTCCTCCACGAACCGGATGAGGGCCAGGACGTCCTCCTCCGGCCGTCCCAGCGCCTGCGCGGCGAAACGGGCCACGCTCCGCACGAGGGTGAGATTGCTCTGCTCGCAGCGGGCCCCCAGGTGGTAGATCTGGCCGGGGCGTCCCTTCTCCAGGGCCAGGATGACTCCCCGGTTGTGGTCGTCCACGTGGATCCAATCTCGGGTGTTGGAGCCGTCGCCGAACACCAGGAGGGGCTTGCCGGCGGCGGCGGCGCGCGCCATGGCGGGGACAAGCTTGTCCTCCGACTGGAAGGGCCCGTAGATGTTGGTGGTCCGAGTCACGAGGGTCCCCGCGCCGAAGGTCCGGTGGTAGGCGAGGGTGAGCTGGTCTGCCGCGGCCTTGCTCGCGGCATACGGCGTGGAGGGATTGAGGGGGCTGTCCTCCGCAAAGATGCCCTCGCGGCTGCTGCCGTAGACCTCATAGGAGGAAAGATGCAGGAACCGGGAAGGGCCGCCGCCGGGAGCCCGCCGCGCGGCCTCCAGAAGCATGGCCGTGCCCAGCACGTTCACTTCGGCGAAGGCCAGCGGGTCCCCTCCGTCTTGGCCGCTGGGGTTCCGGGCGGCAAAGTGGACCACCGCGTCAAAGGGGCCGGCGCCCAGGAGCGCCTTCACCTCTCCTTCATCGGTGACCCTTCCCCGCACCAGCCTGAGGCGTCCCGGGTACGTTTCCTCCAGCCCCAGCAGGACGGGCCTGGGAGGGCCTCCCAGGCTGTCGAAGACGGTGAGGGCCCAGGAGGGCCGCTCGCGCAGGGCCAGGCGGACGAAGTTCCCGCCCACGAAGCCGCCTCCCCCGGTGACGAGAACCGACCGGAACTCCATCAGCGCCGCTCGCCGTAGAGGGCCTGGACGAAGTCCTTGTAGGCGCCCGATTGGACGCGCCGCCACCAGCCTTCGTGCTCCAGGTACCAGCGCACCGTGCTCTCCAAGCCTTCGCGGAAGGGCACCTGGGGAGCGTAGCCCAGCTCCGACTCGGCCTTGGACGGATCGATGGCGTACCGCCAGTCGTGGCCAGGCCGGTCCGTCACGAAGGTGATCTTCCCTTCCGTCTGAACGGGATCCCACCCCTTGACCGCGGCTGCCACGCGCAGGAGTTCCTTCACCAGGTCCAGGTTCCTCTTTTCGCAGCGGGCACCGAGATTGTACACCTCACCCGCCCGGCCCTTGTCCAGGACGAGGAGGACCCCGCGGTTGTGGTCGTCCACGTGGATCCAGTCCCGCACGTTCTGGCCCGTGCCGTAGACGGGCAGGTTCTCGCCCGCCAGGGCCCGGGTGATCATGAGGGGGATGAGCTTCTCCGGGAACTGGTACGGGCCATAGTTGTTGCAACAGCGGGTCACCACCACGTCCATGCCGAAGGTGCGGTAGTAGCTGAGGGCGAGCTGGTCCGCCGCGGCCTTGGAAGCCGAGTAGGGGGAGGAGGGGTCCAGGGGCGTCTGTTCCGTGAAGAACCCCGTCTCCTTAAGGCTCCCGTACACCTCGTCCGTGGAGACCTGAAGGTAGCGTCCCGGGCGGTCTTTCCACGCGCCGCGGGCCGCTTCCAATAGGGTGGCCGTCCCCATGACGTTGGTCTTCACGAAGGCCGTGGGGCCGAGGATGGAGCGGTCCACGTGGGTCTCGGCGGCGAAGTGGACCACGGCGGCGACGGATTCCTCCTCGAAGAGGGCCTTCACGCGGCCCGCGTCGGTCACGTCGGCGTGCGCGAAGCGGTAGCGGCCGGGGTAGGCGGCTTCAAGGCCCTCCAGATTTTCCAGATTTCCCGCGTAGGTGAGGGCATCGAGGACCACCACGCGCCAGTCGGGCCGGACCTTCAGCGCCAAACGGATGAAGTTGCTCCCGATGAAGCCCGCGCCGCCCGTGACGAGTACGGTTTTCATGCCAATCCTTTCAGGTGAAGTCTGACGATCGTGCCGGGATTGCTAGGGCCGTCAGGCCCGGATGTCTTCCACGGGAAATCCCCGCCTCTTGCCGAAGTCCACGAGTCCCGCCATGTGTCCCTTGTCGCCCTGGCAGAGCGCGTTCAGCAGCCTGGCCAGGTCCGGGTTGGCCTGGGTCATGGCCGACCGCAGGTGAGCTTCGCCGGCGCTGCGCTCGAACCGCAGTGCGATGGCCACTGCCTCCTCGAGGGTAGGCCTCTCGGCGGGGCTGGCAAGGGCCCTCGCCTCCTTGGTGAGCTGGCGGACCTCCTGCAGGTCCACGTCCACCTCGCCGAACATGGCCAAGTTCTTTGTCACGAGCTTCTTTTCATATCGAACGAGCGCCACATGGCCCGTCTCTTCACCGCTCAGCTTGGTGAACATGGCGCGAGCCTCGGCATCCAGGGCGAAGACGTCCGCGTACCACCGATAGAGGGCTACCAGGGACGATTCCAAGTCTTCCAGGGGGCGGAACACGTACTGAAGGTGCATGGGTGGACGCTCTCCTCACAATGGCCGTTCAGGCGGTCAGAGCCCTTCGGCCGGCCCCGTCGGGGTGCGGCTGGTTCCGAACACGAAGCGCTGGTAGAGGAAGGCCAGCACGAACGCCGCGCCGGAGGTCATGATCCCGATTCCCTCAGGTAGGAAAGGAGCGAATCCTTCCAGGGCCCGGCATCGGCGGGGACGCCGCTTCTGAGCCAAGCATGCCTGGGCCGCTTGGCGGGCCTGGGAAAGGCCTCACTGCTGCACGGAAGGACCTCGCAGGGCAGGCCCGCAAGGGCCACGATCTCACGGGCGAAGGTAAACCATGTGATGGGCCCGCCTCCACCCACGGTGTGGGCCACGCCGCGCGCGCCAAGGGTCAGGAGCCGGGCGATCTGGCGGGCCAGCTCGGCGGTGTGCGTGGGAACGCCCCACTGGTCGTTCACGACGCTGAGTGAGGCTCTGCTTGCCGCGAGGCCGCGGATGGTGTCCACGAAATTCTTCCCGTGCCGCCCGTAAAGCCACTGGGTCCGGCAAATGAGCAGCCGGTCCTCGGGCAACACCGCCCGGATCGCCTCTTCACCGGCGAGCTTGCTGGCGCCGTAGGCGTTCACCGGCGGACCGGGCGGGTCCGAGGGCACGTATCCGGCCTCGCGCGCGCCGGGGAAGACGTAGTCCGTGCTGATGTGGGCGAGGGCCAGATTTCGGTCCCGGCAGGCCCGGGCCACGACCTCCGCGCCGAACGCGTTGATGCGAAAGGCCTCCTCACGGTGGTCCTCCGCGCCGTCCACGTTGGTGTAGGCCGCGGCGTTCAGAACGAGGTCACAGGGATGGGCGTCGAGGAAATCGGCCAGGGACGAGGGGCGGGTAATATCCACCTCGGGCAGATCGGCCCCCAGGACCTCGTAGCCGGCTTCCCTGAACACGGCCGCCGCGTCGGAGCCGAACATGCCGCTGGCGCCGAGCAGGAGCAGCCTCACGAAGAGGCCCGCCGTGAGGATGGTATGAGGGGATGAGAGCACGCGAAAATGAGGAAAGCGCGGACCAGGGCTGCACACGGCATGCTCATGGGATCGTTCATCATCTCCTCATTCCGGCATCTCGGCATGTCTTATCTCTGCCTACCTGTCCTTCGTGGCCCAATCGTAGGCGATGATGCCGTTCTGATGAGGGTCCAGGCGGTACTCATCGGGCTCCTTGTAGTCGTACGTCTTGGTGGGCACGTTGATGACGTACGCCTCCTCGGCGCCGATGCACTTCCAGCCGTGGTAGACGCCGATGGGAACCTGCACCAGGGTGGGGTTGTGCTCCCCCAGGACGAACTCGTCGATGTGGCCCTTCGTGGGCGATCCTTCCCGCGTGTCGGCCAGGACGAGCTTGACCATGCCCTTCACGCAGACGAAGTTGTCCTTCTGGAGTTTGTGGTAGTGCCAGGCCTTCACGACACCTGGGTACGTGGTGGAAAGGTAGACCTGGCCGAAGCCCTCGTAGAGGTCATCGTCGGCCCGCATCATCTCCATGAGGCGGCCCCGGTCGTCAGGAATGACCCTGAGGTGTTTCGTCTTCACGTCATGAATCATGGCGTTCCCCTCATGCGTTGGGTGTCGGGTGCTCCAGCAAACCGAGCAGATAGCGCCCGTAGCTGTTTTTGGCCATGGGTTCGGCAATGCGGCGCACCTGCTCCGCATCGATCCATCCCTTGTTCAGGGCCACCTCTTCCAGGCAGCCGATCATGAGCCCCTGGCGCTCTTCCACGGCCTGTACGTAATTGGCGGCCTGGTGGAGCGCTTCGTGGGTGCCCGTGTCGAGCCAGGCCGTGCCCCGGCCGAGGGTCTCCACCCGCAGGGTGCCGCGCTCCAGATAGCACCGGTTCAGGTCGGTGATCTCCAGTTCGCCCCGGGGCGAGGGCTTGAGGTTCGCCGCCAGGTCCGCGACTTGGTCGTCGTAGAAGTAGAGGCCGGGGACGGCATAGTTGGACTTGGGCTTGAGGGGCTTCTCTTCGATGGACACCGCGTGCCCGCCGGCATCGAACTCCACGACGCCGTATCGCTCGGGATCGCGCACGTAGTAGGCGAAAATGGTGGCGCCTGTCTTGTTGGATGCCGCCCGCTCCATGGTTTTGGTGAGGCCCTGCCCATAGAAGATGTTGTCGCCCAGGATGAGGCACGCCTGCCGGCCCGCTACGAAGCCGGCGCCGATGATGAAGGCCTGGGCCAGACCCCCGGGCGTGGGCTGCTCGGCGTACTGGAGGTTGATGCCCCACTGGCTGCCGTCGCCCAGTTGGCGGCGGAAGAGAGGAAGGTCGTGAGGCGTGGAGATGAGGAGGATGTCCCTGAGCCCCGCGAGCATGAGGGTAGACAGGGGATAGAAGATCATGGGCTTGTTGTAGACGGGCATGAGCTGTTTGCTCACGGCCGCCGTCAGGGGATAGAGGCGCGTCCCGGAGCCTCCCGCGAGGATGACGCCTTTCATGAATGAATACCTCCCATGGACGTGATTAGGGGATTAGGGGGAGTTTGGAGATGCGGAGATGAGGGAATGAGGGGATGAGGAGAAAAACGAGGCGCGCGCTGGAAGGCCGCCGTATCGGCATCTCGGCATTTCCTCATCTCGCCATCTCGGCATTCCGGCATTCCGGCATCCCGGCATCCCGGCATCTCGGCATTTCAGCATTTCAGCATCCCGGCATCCCTGCATCCCGGCATTCCCTCATCTCGGGGGATTCCCCTTCAAGATCGCTTCGACGCCCGACCTGATGCCTTCCGAGCCCTTAAGAGGTGTCACCAGGAGGCCCCCTTCGGTTTCCACCACGGCCAGGCCCGACAGCCCCCGCACCAGGGCCTTGGGTGTCCGCGTCACCACCAGGCACCCCTGGCACCCTTCCACGTAGCCGGGACCCCAGCCGGCGTTGCCTTGGGCGTCCTTCGGCAGAAAGTCGTAGAGGGCCGAGAAGGTGCCTACGTCGCTCCAGCGAAACCTCGCGGGAACCATAACCACCCGGGAGGAGCGTTCCATGAGCGCGTAATCCACGGAGATGCTGGGCAAGGCGAGGTACGGGCCGGGCCCGGCCCCCTCCAGCCAGGCCGCGGCGGCATCCCACAGGCCGGGGGTGTGGACGGCCATCTCCTCCCGAAGGACCGAAAGCGGGTAGAGGAACATGCCCGAATTCCAGGCCACGTTCCCTTGGGCGAGGAGGGCCTCGGCCCTGGCACGGTCCGGCTTTTCGATGAAGCGGGCGATGCGGTAGCCCTCGCCTTCCCGCTCCCCCTGTTCAAGATAGCCGTAGGAAACCTCGGGACCCGTGGGAGTGATGCCCATGACTCCCAGAGCGCGGACCGACCAGGCGGCCCGTGCCAAGCACGCCACGGTCTGCTCAAAGGCTGTTTCATCGGGGATGTGATGATCCGCGGGCAGGATCAGGAGGGTTCCCTCCCCGCCCGCCTCGCGCCAGACACGTGCGCCCGCCAAGGCCACGGCCGCGGCCGTGTTGCGCGCCGCGGGCTCTTCGAGGAACTCCACGCCGGGGGCGTCGCAGAGGCCTCGCAAGGCGGCGGCGCCGACCGCGAATATCTTGGCTGCTCCCAGAGCCTTGGCCCTGGTCACGGTCTGGGCGTACAGCGAACCCATGGCTCCCAGCGGCACGAAGGGCTTGGGACACGCGGGGGTGGAGAGGGGCCACAGCCGCGTCCCCGACCCTCCGGCGAGGAGAGCGATATATAAA
>JAKAKG010000149.1 GCA_021813555.1 Acidobacteriota bacterium | reverse complement strand
CATCGAGGGGAGGCAGGGTGTGAAAAGGCCAAGCGTCGCCCTCGTCTGGGCGGCTTTAACGCTCATCTGGGGGTCCACGTGGCTCGCCATCAAAGTGGGGCTGGAAGATCTGCCGCCCTTCACCTTCGCGGGGACGCGCTTCCTCATCGCCGTGGTGCCCCTGCTCCTTTTCGTGGGGGCCAAGGGATGGCGCTTTCCGAAAGCGAGACGGGACTGGCTCCTTCTTGCCGTTACGGGCCTTCTCACGTTCACGGCGGGATACGGCCTGGTCTTCTGGGGCGAGCAGTACGTTAGCTCGGGGCTCACGGCCGTCATCTACACCACATACCCCCTCTTCGGGCTCCTGTTCGCGCACGTCTTGCTCGCCTCCGAGCCCCTCCGCGTCCGCAAGGTGGCCGGCGTCCTGCTGAGCATCGCCGGCGTTGCCATCATCTTCGGCGACCAGCTCCGGCTGGAGGGGGGAACGGGCATGGCGGGGAGCGCCGCCATCCTCATTTCTGCCGTTCTGGGCGCCTTGTCCGCCGTCCTCCTCAAGCGCTTCGGAAACCACATCGACGCCGCCGTTGTAAGCCTGGTCCAGATGGCCGTGGGCGGGGCGCCCCTTGTGGTGCTGGGCCTGATCGTGGAAGGCAATCCGCTTCACGCCGACTGGACGCCCAAAGCCGTCGTTTGCCTGCTCTACCTCGCCCTCGCGGGCACGTCCCTGGCGTTTGTCTTGTGGTACCAACTCATTCAGGCGATTCCCGTCACGAGAGCGCAGATCATGCCCGTCCTCAATACGCTGGTGGCCGTTCTTCTGGGCTGGCTCATCCTGGGGGAGCACTACGGCCTGCGAGGCGCCGCCGGAGCCGCCACCGTCCTCGGAGGATCGCTCCTCGCCCTATGGCGCCCCGCGGTCCGGCCCGCGCGGGCTTCGTGGTAACCTTCCTCTTCGGGAGGCTTCATGCACATTCATCTGATGGCGGTGGGGGGAACGGGGATGCTTGCCCTGGCGGGCCTTTTGAAGGCGCAAGGCCACGAGGTCACGGGATGCGACACGGACCTCTACCCGCCCATGAGCGACTATGTCATCCGCTACGGCATCGAAACCCTCAGGGGCTTCGATCCCGCCCATCTGGACGGGCGGCCCGACCTCGTGATCATCGGCAATGCCATCCACGCCGACAACGCCGAGGCGCGAGCGGTCATGGATGAGGGCATCCCCTACCTCTCCATGGCGGAGGCCATCGGCCGGTTCGCGGTCCGAGGCAGAAAGAGCCTCGTGGTCGCGGGGACCCACGGGAAGACCACCACCACGGCCCTGGCGGGCTATCTTCTACAGGAGGCGGGCCTGCAGCCCAACATGATCGTCGGAGGCGTGGCCAAGAATTACGACAGCTCCTTTCTCTGGGGCGGCGGCCCCTGGACCGTCCTGGAGGGTGACGAATACGAGACGGCCTTCTTCGACAAGGGCCCGAAGTTCCTTCACTACGCGCCGTCCCTGCTCGTGCTGAACAACATCGAGATGGACCATTTGGACAACTTCAAGGACCTGCCGGCGCTGGAGACCGCTTTCGTGAGGCTCCTGGGCGTGGTGGAGCCGGGCGGCACGATCCTGGCCGGGAGTGAGTCGCCCTCCGTGCGCAAGCTCATCCCGCAGGCCCGGGCCCTGGAGGACCGGACCGTTCAGACCTTCGGCCTGACGGGTTCGGAGGACTGGACGGTCCGCGGCGTGACGTGGTCATCGGCGGGCACTCGCTTTGATCTCCTCCGCCGAGGGGACAACCTGGGCCGCTTTGAAAGTCCCCTGTACGGAGCGCACAATTTGAGAGACACGGTGGGGGCCCTGGCCGCGGCCCTAGTGGCGGGCGCGGACAGGGAGCACCTGCGAACCGCGCTGCCCGGCTTCGGGGGTGTCAAACGCCGCCAGGAAGTGGTGTTCGCCGGAAGCGGGTTCGTCATCGTGGACGATTTCGCCCACCATCCCACGGCCCTCCGCGAGACCATCGCGGGCCTTCGCCAACGCTTCGAGCCGGCCCGCCTCGTGGCGTGCTTCGAGCCGAGGTCCTTCACCTGTCAAACGAATCTTCATCAGGATACCTTGGCCGCCGCGTTCCTAGGCGCGGACGTGGTCCGCCTGGGGCCCATTCACTATGCGCCCAAGATTCCTTCCCACGAGCGCCTGGACCTTGCGGCCGTGGCCGGCGCGCTCGTGGCCATGGGCAAGGATGCGCGCGTGATGGCCTCGTCCGAAGATTACCTGAACGAGCTGCCCCGGCTCATGCGCCGGGGCGATCTCGTGGCTTTCTTTTCCAGCGGATCCTTCGACTCCCTTCCCGCCCGGCTGGCCCAGATCCTTGCGGGCGCGCCATGAGGTAGAATATGAGACGGGCGGGGGGACGGCCCGGGGGAGCCTCCATGAAGATCAGATGCGCGAACTGTTCGGCGCAGATAGACCTTGAGAGGGACGACGCCTTTTTCGTGTGCCCCTACTGCGCCTCCTCTCTCTACCTGGACAGGGCCCACACGTTCAAGAGCCTTCTCCTTCCTCCGGCCATCACCGAGACGGGCGCCAGGGACCAGCTCGCCCATGAACTGGCCACGCGGGAGATCCCCCCCGCGCCGGTGAAGGGCGTGCAGAAGATCCTCCTCCCTTACTGGGGCGTGCGCGGTGAGGCCCTCCAGGAGACCATCCCCGCTTACAGTCCCGAGTATACGGCCCTGCAAAGTTTCAGACTCCCGGCGGCGGGCGCCGTGTTCTACCAGGACGGTCTCGCGGCGGGCTTCGAGCCCGTGCCGTGCTCGGAGCGCTCATCGGCGCGCTGGGAGGAGCGCCCGGACGTGTCCAGTTTCGCCCTCTACCGCGTGCCCTTCTACAAGATAACCTACGGGTCAGGAGCAGTTCCCTACACGGCCTGGATCGACGGGGTAGGCGGGCGGACCTTCGCCGACGTGACACCGCCCTCGGCCAGCACGGCCATCACGTCCCGCTTCCTCAAGCTGGTGGTCGCGCTCTTCCTCGTCTTCGTGGCGGAGGCGGCCCTCGTGCCCGGGTTCGGCTTGAGCCTGCTCGCGGTGGCCCTGACGGCAGCCGCGGCCTTTCCCCTCGTGAGACGTTACGCCGCAGGGGGCGGCCCGTGACGGCCCCGCGCGCGCTGAGCTGCCCCTTGTGCGGCGGCGCCCTCGCGCCTCCCGCCGCATCGCGGCGTCTCGTCTGCACGTACTGCGGGCGGGCCCTCCTCTACACAGGCGAGGAGTTCATGCCCCGGTTCATGATCCCTCCCAAGCTGGCAGAGGCGGACCACCAGAAGGCCTGCCGGCTGCTCTTCCGGAACCCCATGCTCCCCGGCGATCTGGGGCGGCGAGCGGTGCTCCTCCGGCACCAGCGCATCTACCTTCCCTTCTATCTTCTGACGGGCAAGCGGGGCGGCGTCATCGCCGTGGGAAAGGAGCGCATGGTCACCAAGCTGCCGGTGCAGAGTCTCTCTGGAGGCGCGGGGATGGGGGCGCAGATGAGCCCGGCCCGTTACGAGACGAAACGGACCGATGTGATTGTGGAGGAGGACAGCAGGGTCGTATTAGGGGACTTTCACTACGCCTATTCGGCCTCCGCCTTGGAAAACTGGGACGTCCTCGATACCGATCTCAAGGACATGGTGGCCGCCCATCTGGATGAGGCCGTCTCCACGACCATGGCCGAACTTGCTCGGGACGCGGACGTCGTGGACGTGGACATCCCCCTGGACCGAATCGTGGATAAGGGAGTTGGGGCCGGCCCCAGCACCCAAGGCGATATCAAAATCCTGGAGATGAGGACGGCCCTCGTCTACCTGCCTGTGGCCGTGTTTACGTTCCGGTACGGGGGCGAAATCCTGAGTGCGGCTCGGGATGAAGTGGAGGGGCGCTGGCTTATGGGCCAGCTTCCCTTCCGAAAGGACTGGGCGCCCCTCCTGGCCCTCCCCATCATGGCGGGGCTCGGCTTCGTAGGGGGAAACGCGCTGGCCCTGCTGTCAGGAGTGCCCGGAGGGGAGTGGGCCGGGTCCCCTCAGACGGTGAAGGTCGTTCTCGTGGCGGGAGGGCTCTTGGGTCTGGTCCTCGTCATGGGCCTCCAGGCGGCGTGGCTCATCCTCAGAACCCCCTATGTGGCGCGCCTCACCCCCTCGGGGCTGAGGGTGGAGGCCGCGGGGACGCCGCCCAAGAATCCCTTCGGCCCCCTCAATACGTTCGCGGCCTTCATGGTGAAAGCCATGGTGCAAGGGCGCCGCCGGGAAAGGTGGATCGAGTGAGCAGACCTCTCCTCGTTCCTCTCTGCTGTCCCAAGTGCGGGAGCGACCTGGATGGAGGCCCCCATGCTCTGATTTTTCTCTGCCTTCCGTGCGGCCTCGCCATACACGCCTCGGATCCACGCCGCCCCTACTCCTTGAGCTTCGCCGCCCCGCTGCTGCGCCAGGCGGCGCCCGACCTCTACGCACCTTTCTGGAAAGTGGAGGGATCCTTCACCTGGTCCACGCAGGACCCCAAGAAGGAACGCGTCTATGCCAACCAGCGTCCTCTGGGCACCCTCTTCGTTCCCGCCTTTTGGAGTCCCAAGGCCGCCTACTACGACAACCTCACCCTGCGGTACGCGCTGCAGGGAGGGCCCCAGCGGCTGGACGGAGCAGCGGGTCCCGTCCTTGACGGCGCGAGGCCGCCGGAGGTGCTCGGGGAGCTGGCTAGGCTCACCTGGCTGGCCTACCTGGACCGGGCCGCCGACGTGACGGGTGTGGAGGGCCGTTTCCAGGTGGAGGATTTATCTTACGCGGCCATCCCTTTTTACAGGGACGGCGCGCGCTTCCTCGACGGCATCCTGGGCGTCCCTGTACCCGAGGCCTATTTTTCCGGCTAAAGCGCTGTCCATCTCCGCGGCCGGGAAGCGCTATGATATGATCGCTCCAACGGGAGGGCACGGGGATGGAAGAGATCAGGACGCTGTGCGATGTATTCTTTCACAACATCGAACACCTGCAGCGGCCGGACCTGCTCATGGCCAAGCGAAACGGGGCCTGGCAGAGCTGGTCCACGGAGCAGGTGGCGCGGGCCGTGGAGGATCTGGCCTACGGGCTCATGGGATTGGGAGTCAAGCCCGGCGACAAGGTGGTCTTGATCTCCGAAGATCGTCCCGAGTGGCTCATGTCCGATTACGCCATCCTCACCTCGGGCGCCGCCACCGTGCCCCTGTATCCCACCCTCAACGCCCAGGAGAGCGCGTACATCGTCAACGACAGCGACGCCCAGGTGGCCATCGTGTCCAACCTGGAGCACGCGGCCAAACTCCAGTCCCAGCGGGGCGCTCTCAAGAGCCTCAGGGACATCATCATCATGGATGCGCCCGCGCCGGGAGACGGGAGCCTCCTTCAATGGGATGAAATCCTTGCTCGCGGCCGGGAGTTCGCCGCGCGCGAACCCGGGCTGCACCGGAAAGCCGCCTCCGCGGTCACCCCCGAGGACCTCGCCACCATCATTTACACCTCCGGGACCACGGGGGTACCCAAAGGCGTCATGCTCGTCCACAGGAACTTCGTGGAGAACGTCCGGGCGGGCTTAAGGCGCCTCCACGTGAGCCCCGCAGACCGAGCCCTCGAGTTCCTGCCCCTGAGCCACTCCTTCGAGCGCATGCTGGGGTACGTCTACTTCTGGCAGGGCTTGAGCATCGCTTACGCTGAAAGCATCGAGAAAGTGGCCGACAACATGGGCGAGGTCCGGCCCACCATCATGGCCGCCGTGCCGCGCTTTTACGAAAAGGTGTACGCCAAGGTCATGGAGGGGGCCGCCCAAGCGCCCTTCCTCCGGAAAGTCCTCATCCACTGGAGCGTCAACACCACCACGGCGTGGGCGGAACTCAAGGGCAACGGCAAGAGCGTGGGACCGTGGCTGGCCCTGAAGTACGCCATCGCCAAGCACCTGGTACCGAAGAAGCTCCAAGCCCGCACGGGAGGCCGGATGCGGTTCTTCGTTTCGGGGGGCGCGCCTCTTCCACGCCACCTGGCGGTCTTCTTCTGGGGCTGCGGCCTGAAAATTTGCGAGGGGTACGGACTGACGGAGACGACCCCCGTGGTGACGGTGAACGCCGAGGAGTCGGTCCGGTTCGGCTCCATCGGACGTCCCCTGGACAACGAGGAGGTCCGTTTCGCCGAGGACGGCGAACTCTTCGTCCGCGGGCCCAACATCATGAAAGGCTACTACAAGCTGCCCGAGGCCACGGCTGAGGTGCTCAGCCCCGACGGGTGGCTCGCCACGGGCGATATCGGCCACCAGGACGCCGAGGGGTTCCTCTACATCACCGACCGGAAAAAGGAACTCATCGTCACGGCGGGCGGGAAAAACATCGCGCCCCAGCCCATTGAGAATCTGCTCAAGACCAACAAATACGTGGTCCAGGCGGTGCTCATCGGCGACCGCCGCCCCTACATCACGGCGCTCATCGTGCCCAACTGGGGCAACGTGCTTGAGTATGTGAAGAGCCACGGCGTCAAGGTATCCGATGTTCCCAAACTCTGCGAGGAGCCCCACGTGAAGCACCTCTTCGAGCACGTGCTGGAGCGCGCCAATTCGGAGCTGTCCCGGTACGAACAAATCAAGAAGTGCAAACTTCTGCCCCGCGAGTTTTCACAGGAGGAGGGAGAGCTGACCCCCACGCTGAAGGTGAAGCGGCGGGTCATCAACCAGCGGTATGGCCAGCAGATTGAAGAGCTCTACGCCTCCACCGTGCCCGAAGCGGTCTCCTGCGCCTGAGGAGTGCGGGGCCGGCGCCCCTCCGGAAAGCCTCCTGAGGCTGTCCGGCCTGGGTATGGCGCGCGCCCGAGCTCTGGCGGCGGAGGGGATCGGCGGCGTGGAGGATCTCCTCTGGTGGCTACCCTTCCGCTACGAGGACCGGAGCCATCCCGCGCCCGTGGGGAGTCTCAAGGCCGACGTATGGGCCTGCGTCAGGGGCACCTTGCTCGCCGTCCGGGGACGGCGCACGGGGCAGAAGGGCGTCCACCTGACGGAAGGGCTCCTGTCGGACGACACGGGTACCATCCACGTGGTGTGGTTCAACCAGCCCTGGCTCGCGCAGTCCTTAGAGGCCGGAACGGAGATCTTCGCCTACGGGAAGGTCTCCCTCTTCGCTACCCGGCAGGGGAACCGGCTTCAACTGGATTCCCCCGAGGTGGAAAAGATCGGAATCGCAAGCGGTGAGAACCCGCATGCGGACCGCATCGTCCCCGTCTATCGAAAGCTCGCCGGCCTCACCTCCAAGCAGATTCGCACCGTCATGTTCAACCTGGTTTCCCGCGGACTCGCCCTGCCCGATGCACTCCCCGCGAGGCTTTTGCGAGAGGAGGGTCTGCCCGAGCGTTCCGGGGCCTTTGCCGCCATCCATTTTCCCGGGGCCGGCATTTCGGTGGAGGACTTGGAGAGGCGGTCCACGCCCGGCCAGCGCCGGCTGATTCTTGAAGAGCTCCTCGGCCACCAATGGCTCTTGGCCCGATCCCGCGCCCAGAGAACGGTGGTGCAAGGGGTGGTGATCCGCAAAATGCCCCGTACGGGAGCCTTCCTTCGGAGCATCCTGCCCTTTCACCTCACGAAAGCGCAGAGGCGGGCTCTGAGGGAGATCTTCGACGACCTGGCGGCCCCGTCTCCCATGTACAGACTGCTGCACGGAGACGTGGGGAGCGGGAAGACGATCGTGGCCTTTCTGGCCATGGCCGCCTGCGCCCACCAGGGATCTCAGGCGGCCTTCATGGCGCCGACGGAGGTTCTCGCCTCTCAGCAGGCGCTCAGGCTGCGGGAGCTTCTGAGCGGTACGTCCTTTGAGGTGGCCCTTCTCACTGCCGCCGTCAAGGGTAAGGCGAGGGAGGAAATCCTCGCCGGTCTGGCCTCCGGCGAGATTTCGCTCGTGGTGGGCACCCACAGCCTCTTCCAAGAGAAGGTGGACTACGCCAGGCTGGGACTTGTGGTCATTGACGAACAGCACCGATTCGGTGTGGAACAGCGGGCGCGCCTCGTGGCCAAGGGGGCCAACCCCAACGTCCTGGTCATGACCGCCACGCCCATCCCCAGGAGCCTGGCCATGACCCTGTACGGCGACCTCGACCTCTCCGTGCTGGACGAATTGCCCCCGGGACGTCTGCCCATAGTCACCGCCGTCCGCGGCGAGGAATCGCGCCACCGCATGGAGGCCTTTCTCCGGGGGGAGATGGATTCGGGCGGCCAGGTCTTCGTCGTATTTCCCCTGGTGGAGGAGTCGGAGGCACTGGACATCAGGGCCGCCTCAGAAGCCTTCACCCGTTTTCAGGCAGGCCCCTTCCGCGGCTACCCCGCGGCTCTTTTGCACGGCCGCATGTCCGCCAAGGCGAAGGACGGCGTCGTAGCCGACGTTCACCGAGGGCGGGTGAAACTCCTGGTGGCCACGACCGTCGTGGAGGTGGGCGTTGACCTTCCCGAAGCTTCGGCCATGGTCGTGGAGCACGCCGAGC
>JAKAKG010000113.1 GCA_021813555.1 Acidobacteriota bacterium | reverse complement strand
GGCTGATCCCCAGGTCGGCGATGCGCCGGGCTTCGATGTACGTCCCCACGTTCACGGTGGCCAATTGGACATAGCAGAACGGCTTGTCCTGGATGCGGGTCTCGGCGAACGGCATGCCGGAGAACCAGAGGACTTTCATGGGGAAGGCGCCGACGCCCAAAACCTGTTCCGGCGAGGTGCCCGAGGGATAAAGGGTGAGCTTGCCGTGCCGCCGGTCGTAGTGAAGCCCGTAATGGCGGAACATCCACAGGGGGATCACGCCCCCGGTCTCCTTCCAGTACTCCGTCTTCTCGTCGATGATGAGGGCCGGCACGTTTTTAAAATGAAGGGGCCCCACGCTCATATCTTTCAGGAGCACCCACTCGCTGGCGACGGGCTCGGACAGGCCGACGCCGCCATATTCGCCTGGAGCTAGGCGCTGGAGGTTCAGCTTCTTGGCCACCTTGGCCGTGATGAGGACCTGGCTGCCGGCCGAGTCGAGAGCAAAGGGCTCGCTCCTTTCACCGTTGATCTTGGCTTCCACCACCACCCTGGGAGGGGATGACATGGTCGCCGTCTTGCCGCCTTCACGGGCGCTGTTGTCCTGCGTTCCCGCGCCGTACCCCTGGGTGCTGCTATGCACGGCTGCCCCGCCCCCGCCTCCGGGGCCCGGTGTGCCACCCCCCACGCCGCCGCCCCAAGTGAGGGACGTCGGCTCCACGCGTTCGCTCTTTTCCTTCAGCGTGATCTCGGCAGGCAGTTTGCCCGCGACGGACTCCTGGAAGAGGTCCCCGTCCGCGGCGGCGTACACCTTGCCCAGCGCGTCGTACTTGGAGGCGCTGGCGGGATCGACTGCTTTGAGCTTCTCAAGGGTGGCCTTGCCGGACGCTAGTCCCTTGTCTAGATCCAGGCTCAGGCTCAAAAGAGAGGCGGGCGGGCCGGGCACTTTCGCCAGAGCCTCGGCCAGGAGAGCCTTGGCCTCCGCTTCCTTCCCCATCGCCTCAAGCGCCACGACCGACTCGCGATAGGCGGGCCCGGCCCAATCCTTGTCTCCATAGAGCGGCTTCCACATCTCAACGGCCTCGGTGAGGCGGCCGAACTTCGCCGTGCACACCCCCGCCATGAAGCGGAATCCGGGGCCGAGGGTGGCGGAGGACAAGGCCACCTGCCTGGCCTCCATGGTGCGGTGCAGCCCCAGCAGGGCCTCCACCTGGCACATGCGGAGGGATGGATCCGCCGGGGCGGCCTTTAGTCCCTCCTCGGCGAGCTTCAGGGCGTCCGCGTACTGGCCCTTGTCCACGAGCTGGCGGACGGCCTGCGAAGGCGCGCCCGGAACCGGTGTCGCCTGGGCGCTGGCCTGCTGAACCGCCAGGAAGGTGAGAGACGCAAGTCCGGCACAAAGGAGAAGTGAACAACGGGTCATGGGCTGTCCCCTTTTTAGGTCTATCCGTCTTCGGGACGCGAGGGTGCACCGAGGCGCCGAATCTCTTCCATGAGGTACTATAGTAGCCTCGCGGGGTTCGCACAAGAACGGCCCGCTATCCGCCCTCGGAGGCGGGGCGGCCCAAGCATGACGCACGGGAGAGTCCATGAAGCTGCGCATCGGCATCATCTTCGGCGGGAAAAGCGCGGAACACGAGGTGTCCATCCAATCCGCGAAGAGCATTTTCGAGGCCCTGGACCGGGAGAAGTACGAGCCACTCCTTCTGGGCGTAGACAAGGGCGGCGCATGGCATCTGGGCGCCGACGCGTCCTTCATCTTGAACGCCTCCGACCCCAAACTCATCGCCCTGAACGGCGCGGCCCCTCAGGTGATACCCCTGGAGCGGGCCGGCGACGGCCTCGCCCTCGTCTCTCCCAAGGACGGCACTCATCTCCAGGGAGTAGACGTCTTCTTCCCCATCATCCACGGCACCTTCGGAGAGGACGGCTCCCTCCAGGGCCTCCTGCGCCTTTTGAACGTGCCTTACGTGGGCGCCGACGTGCTGGGCTCGGCGGTGGGCATGGACAAGGGCGTCATGAAGCGCCTCCTGAGAGAGGCCGGCCTGCCTACCCCCAGGTTCGTGGAGGTGCGGCCGCATCAGATGGAGGCCCTCGACGTCTCCGCCGCCCTCCAAGCCGTAGGCGGGCTCCCGGTCTTCGTCAAACCTTCAAATCTGGGTTCTTCCGTGGGCATCAGCAAAGTGAAGACCGCGTCCGGCCTGGCGCCGGCCCTTCGTGAGGCCTTCCGCTACGACCGCAAGGCGCTCATCGAGGAGGCCATCGCTGGGCAGGAGATCGAGTGCGCCGTCCTGGGGAACGACCACCCGGAGGCCTCCATCTGCGGCGAGGTGATCCCCACCCACGAGTTCTACGACTACGAGGCCAAATACATCGACGAAAGCGGCGCCTTCCTCAAGATCCCCGCCAAGATCGAGGCCCAAGCTTCGGACCGCATCCGCGCCCTGGCCGTCCGGGCCTTCTTGGCCCTGGAGTGTTCCGGCATGGGCCGCGTGGATTTCTTCCTAAAATCCGATGGCACGGCCCTCGTGAACGAGATCAACACCCTCCCCGGTTTCACCAAGATCAGCATGTACCCCAAACTCTGGGCCGCCACGGGACTCCCCTATCCCAAGCTCCTGGACCGCCTCATTGAACTCGCAATCGAGAAACACAGCCACGAGGGCAGTTTGGACCGAGGGGTGAGACTGACGTAGCTCCCCTCGGCCTCAGGGATAGAGCCACCCGTGACGCGCGTCACAAACGCGTGCATCGTCACCGACATCGGCGCGCGGAGCAAAACCTCGGTTCCATGGGGCCTTGCGCCGCCGCAGAGCACCAAACGACGCAAACTCTCAGCACGAACCTACTTGCGCTCTCGTCTTCGCGGCGATAACCTTATTTTATCCGTTGACGTGAACCTAGCTTCGGGGGCAGTGCCAAGTCGAGACCCCCGGACCGAAAGGGGGGGTACCGTGAGAAAAATGAGAGGACTTTGGACGTGGGCCGTGTGCTTGAGTGCGGCGGCAGCTTTTTCCGTCGTGTGCTTTTCAGCCATACCCCAGACGGAACACGATGCGCTGGTGAACCTCTACAGCGCCACGGGCGGCGCCTCCTGGACCAACAACTCAGGCTGGAACGGCCCCCTCGGCACCGAGGGGTCCTGGTACGGCGTCACCGTCGCCAGCGTGGAGGGCGCGGACCACGTGACGCGGGTCGAGCTAAGGCAGAACAACCTGACCGGTACCCTTCCCGCCATATTCGCCGCCTTCCCGCGGCTTCAAGCCCTTGATATGACCAACAACTACACCTTACTGGCAGGGCCCATCCCAGACCTGAGCGCCTGCACGGACCTCCAGGAAATGATCCTGGACAACACAAACCGGAACGACACGGCCTTCCCCGCCTGGATCACTTCGCTCGGCTCTCTGAGAATCCTCTCCTTGAACTACAACGAACTATCAGGATCCCTGCCCTCCGGACTTTGGAACATGACCGGCCTCACCAAGCTCGACCTGGGCTACCAGGCCGTTACCTACCCCGCCAACGGTTTTGCGGGCGCCTTTCCCGCCGATGTGACCAAACTCGTGAATCTCACGTACCTCGACCTCTCCTACAACCAGTTCACGGGGACCCTGCCCGACCTCAGCTCCATGTCCGCGTTGAAGACTCTATTCGTCGGCAGCAACCCGTACGAAGCCCAGCTCTTCCCCTCCTGGGTGCTCTCCATGACTGGCCTGACTCAGCTGGGGATTGAGGGCTGCAATCTCGGCGGGAGCATACCTCCTGCCATCGGCACCCTTACGAACCTGACCTATCTCTCCTTGGGCGGGAACGCATTCACGAGCGGCCCTGCCCCCACCGAGCTTGCGAACCTTACCCAGCTCCAAACCCTGGACCTCTCCGCAGGCACGTTCACCTCCCTTCCCGACTTGGGCGCCCTCACTCAGATGCGGAACCTGTTTATTTCGTATAACCCCTTTACCGCAGGCGCCCTGCCGCCCTGGATCAGCAACATGGGAGAGCTCCAATATCTCTGGGCCTCCTCGTGCAGCCTCACGGGCACCATCCCCTCCTGGCTCGGCAACCTGACGCACCTTTCCTACCTCTACCTCAACAACAACGCCCTGACAGGGGCAATCCCGGCGACGCTGGGAAACCTCTCGAACCTATCCACCCTTTACCTTTCCTCCAACCAGCTCTCTGGGGCCATTCCACCGGAGCTGGGCAACTGCGCGGCCCTCCGAAAGGTTTACCTTGCGAACAATCAGCTCACGGGGACGATCCCGTCCACCTTTGGGAACCTGATCGGATTGCAGACGCTGTACCTCTACAGCAACCACCTCACGGGACCTCTGCCCTCGGCGCTCGGCAGCTGCACGGCCCTCACCTACCTGAACGTGAGGAGCAACGCCATCACGGGCGACGTGCCATCGAGCTTCTTAAACTTGGTGAACCTTGCCCCCAGCGCCGGCCTGGATCTCAGGTGGAACGGCCTCCACACTTCCGATGCCGCCCTCCTGGCCTTTCTCGCCACCAAGGCCGGTACCTGGCAGCTCACGCAGACCGTGGCGCCCACGGGCCTCACCGCGGCAACGCCGTCGGACGCCTCCCTGCAAATGAGCTGGACGGTGGTGGACTACGTCGCCAATCCGGGCAAGTACAAGCTCTGGTACTCCACCAACCCCGCCGGCCCATTTACCTTGGCCGAAGCTCCAGACAAAGCGACGACGGCACTCTCCCTTCCGGGCCTGATTCCCGGCATGCCTTACTATATCTATATCCAGACGGTCACGTTCGCCCATTCGAACAACGTCAACGAGGTGGTAAGCGATCCCTCCCCGACCATCACGGCCGTACCTGTCTCCGTTCTTCCCTCAAACCAGCGAGCGGCCCTTTTAGATCTTTACGCCGATACGAACGGCGACTCGTGGACCGACAAGACCAACTGGAACGGTGCTCCGGGTACCGAAGGCACGTGGTTCGGCGTGACGACGGACCCTGGCCACACCAAGGTGCTGGCCATCCGTCTCCCCTACAACGGCCTCACGGGAAGCCTTCCCGCCAGCCTGTCCGCGCTGGTGGATCTCCAGGCCCTCGACCTGACGAGCAACGGCGGCCTGACACCGGGACCCATCCCCGACCTGAGCGCCTCCTTGGGCCTCCAAGAGCTGATCCTGGACTACACCTTCCGCAACGACGCATCTTTCCCCTCCTGGATCACCTCCCTTGGCTCCCTCCGAATACTCTCCCTGGACTACAACGATCTTTCCGGAACCCTGCCCTCCGAACTCTGGAACATGACCGGCCTCACCAAACTCGACCTGGGCTACCAGTGCGCCAGCTACCCCGCCCACGGATACACGGGGACGATCCCCGCCGCGTTGGCGAGCATGGCCAACCTGACGTATCTGGACCTCTCCTACAACCAGTTCACGGGGACCATCCCCAACCTCGGCTCCATGTCCGGCCTGCGGACCCTGTTCCTCGGGGGCAACCCTTACAGCAGCCAGCCTTTCCCCTCCTGGGTGACGTCCATGACCGGCCTCACACAACTCGGCTTGGACAACGCCAATCTCACGGGAAGCTTTCCCGCACTCGGAGGGATGACCAGCCTGACCTTATTGATGATCGGTTCGAACCCCTTTACGAGCGGCCCCGCGCCGGCGGACCTCGGGAACCTCACTCTTCTTCAGACTCTGGACATTTCCTACGACGGCCTCACGTCGCTTCCAGACTTGACCGGCCTCGTCCAGATGCGCAACCTCTTTCTAGAGGGAAATCCTTACCCGGCAGGTCCCGTGCCGGGCTGGATCCAGAGCATGAGCCAGATCGCCTACCTGTACATGAACGACAGCAATCTCACGGGCCCCATCCCGTCCTGGTTCGGAGGCCTCAGCCAGCTTTCTTATCTTCAACTCGGAAGCAACGCCCTCACCGGCGCCATTCCCCCCGAGCTTGGGAACCTCGCCGGCCTCCGCTACCTGTACCTCTACAAAAACCAACTCACCGGCACCATTCCTTCGGAGCTGGGCAACTGCACCAAGCTCTCGCGCTTGAGCCTCTACGCCAATCACCTCACGGGGCCTCTGCCCTCGTCTCTGGGGAATTGCACGTCCCTTGTCACTCTCTACCTGCGAAGCAACGCCATCACCGGGCCAATCCCCGCCGCCTTCGCCAACCTCGTTCACCTCACGGCCGGCACGGGCCTCGACCTTCGCTGGAACGGCCTCTATACAGATGATGCCGCCCTGGCCGCTTTTCTCAATGGCAAGCAGACCGGCGGCGACTGGCAGAGCACTCAAACGGTGGCGCCCACGGGCCTAACGGCCGCCACCCTTTCGGACACGAGCGCCTCCCTCACGTGGACACCCATCACTTTCACGGGCTCCGCGGGCGGCTACGAGATCTTTTACGGCGCCATTTCGGGCGGATCCTTCGCCTATGCCGGTGCCACGGCGGATAAGACGGCGACATCCCTGGAGGTAACGGGGCTTCATCCCGGCACCCAGTACTTCTTCGTCGTCCGCACCCGAAGCGATCCCCATGCCAACAACACCAACACGGTCCTCAGCGACTTCACGGCGGAGTCGAGCGCCACCACCACGGGCACCCCCATGGCCCCCGATGAGACGTCACCCTGGAGCCTGCTCTGGAATTCTTCCGCCTCGCTCTCTTGGGCCGTCAACCCGGACGCCACCGTCTACCGGGTCTACAGGGGCGGACAAGCCGACCTCCCCAATCTACTGACCGGCGAGGTCAACTCATGCCTCGCGTGGAAGGGAACGACCATGGTCGCCGATGGCCTGACCGCCGTCCCCCCGCCCGGCTCCTTCTATTTCTACGTGGTGGTCGGCGTGAACGGAACCCTGGTGGGCCCGGCAGGGTACGCATCATCAGGCCGGGTGGAAATCATCAATGGCCCCACCGTGTGCCCACGCTGAGACGCTGATATGAGGCAGCGCCTCAAGTCCAGGAGCATCGCCCTGGTTTGAGGACTTTTTTCGCCTTGCCGGTGTTAAACTGGCCCCTGGACGAGTTCTGGAGGCCGACTTTACATGCATCCTATCAAGCGCAGGGCGTCCTTGGGCGTCAAGGTGGGTAAGGTGGAGGTGGGCGGGGGTGCGCCGGTGGTGGTCCAGTCCATGGCCAACACGGACACGGCGGACATCCTCTCGACGGCGGCGCAGTGCATCGAGCTGGCCCAGGCGGGTTCGGAGATGGTGCGCGTCACGGTGAACGTGCCGGAGGCCGCCAAGGCCGTACCCGACATCAAAAAGCGCATGCTCGATGCCGGGGTTGAAGCTCCGCTCATCGGCGACTTCCACTACAACGGCCACCTCCTGCTAACTCAGGTGCCCGAGTGCGCCAGAGCTCTTGACAAGTACCGCATCAACCCGGGCAACGTGGGCCACGGCGCGAGCCGGGACGAGCAGTTCTCCACCATCTGCAAGGTGGCCGCGAATCACGGCAAACCCGTGCGCATCGGCGTCAACGCCGGCTCGTTGAATCAAGAATTGGTCATGGCCAAGATGCAGGAGAATACGGACGGAAACCTCGGGAAAACGTCCGAGGAGGTCCTCGCCGAGTGCATGGTCCTCTCCGCCCTCCAGTCCACGGAGCTGGCCCTCCACTGCGGCCTTCGCGAGGACCAGATCATCCTCTCCTGCAAGACCTCCCGGCCCCAGGAGCTCATCGCCCTTTACCGAGACCTGGCTGCAAGGACGAGACAACCCCTCCACCTGGGACTCACGGAGGCGGGCATGGGCGTGAAGGGCCTCGTGTGGTCCTCGGCCGCCATGGGGATCCTCCTCCAGGAGGGCATCGGCGACACCATCCGCGTGTCCCTCACGCCGCGCCCCGGCGGGGACCGGCGCGAGGAAGTCTACGCCGCCTGCGAGCTCCTCCAGGCCCTGGGCCTGCGGTCCTTCATGCCCAGCGTGACCGCGTGCCCCGGTTGCGGGCGCACCACGAGCACGACCTTCCAGGAGCTGGCCGAGCGCATCACCGGGTACGTCAGGGAGAAGATGCCCGAGTGGAAGCGGGAGTACGACGGCGTGGAGACCATGACCCTCGCCGTCATGGGCTGCATCGTCAACGGCCCCGGTGAGTCCAAGGCCGCCAACATCGGCATCAGCCTGCCCGGCACCGGCGAGAGCCCCAAGTGCCCCGTCTTCATCGACGGCAAGAAGTTCACGACCCTCCAGGGCAGCGCCGACGAGCTCGCCCTGGGTTTCCAGAAGCTCGTGGACGATTACGTGGAAACGAAATACCGAAAGAGGTAGCGTGGGAATCGTCCTTTTGATACCCACTTCTTTGTTCTTTCCCTCGCATCCTGGCAACGACGCATGACAAGGCTCCACCATAACGGTGGGTAACGCGGTTCGCGGCCCTACGGCCGCTTCGCCGCTTTTACCCACCCTCTTATGAGGGTGGCGTGTCAAGGGGCGCGTTTGTCCTTTTCCTTCGTGCGCCAGTAGCAGGGGCTGTGGGGCCTGTGGAAAACGCGGAGCGCCCTTTGCGCGGAGCG
>JAKAKG010000191.1 GCA_021813555.1 Acidobacteriota bacterium | reverse complement strand
TCCCCCGCGTGGTACGAGCTTCTCACGAGGGGCCCGGAGAGGACGGCGGCGATACCCGCCTCCCTGGCCTCCTCGCGCATCTCCACGAATTCCTCGGGATTGTAATAGCGGACCACGGGATGGTGGAGCCGCGTGGGCTGGAGGTACTGGCCGAGGGTGAGCCGTTCAATCCCCGCTCCCGCCAAGTCGCGAAAGGCCTGGCGCATCTCCTCCCGGGTCTCCCCCAGACCCACCATCAGCCCGCTTTTGGTTGTCAGGGAAGGCTCAATCTCTCGTATCGTCCTAAGAACGGACAACGACCGGCTGTATTTGGCCTTGGTTCGGATCCGCGGCGTCAGCCGCTCCACCGTCTCCAGATTGTGGTTGAACACGTGCGGACCGGCGCTGAGAACCGTCCTCAGACAATCTTCTCGGCCCGAAAAGTCGGGGGTCAGCACCTCGACCTTGACTCCCGGAATCTGATCACGCAATGCTCTGATGGTCCTGGCGAAAGCACCGGCCCCTTCATCCGCCAAGTCGTCTCGGCACACGGACGTGACCACCACGAACCGGAGGCCCATCTTGGCCGCCGCGTCAGCGAGCCGCCGCGGCTCCTCCAGGTCTTCCAGGTCCGGACGCCCGGTGGCGATGTTGCAGAAGCGGCAGGCCCGCGTGCAGACGTCGCCCAGGATCATGAAGGTGGCCGTCCCCTCGGCGAAACACGCGCCCTTGTTGGGGCAGGCGGCGGACGTGCACACCGTGTGAAGCTGGTTGCGCGCGATGGTCTGGAGGACTCCGCTGGCGCGCTCGCCCACGGCCAGTCGGTTGATCTTGAACCAGGGCGGCTTTCTAAGCGGCTCGGCCACGTCCTCGACCTCCAGAGGAGCACCATACGCCCCGCCGGTGGCCGGGGCAAGGGGTTGAGGGGGCCGGGCACCTGGAGTCGGCACCCTGTTTCCCGTTTCCCGTTTCCCGTTTCCCGTTTCCCGCTTCCCGGCTCCCGGCTCCCGGCTCCCGCCTCCCAGCTCCCTGCTCCCTGCTCCCTCCTAAACCCCTTGACAAGACCCATTTGGGCCCCTATGATTGGCTTGTGGACTAAAGTGGTCTAAAGTGGACTAACCCTGCTGGGGGGGTGCCACTCGGTCGCGAGATGGGGGAGCTCATGTTCCGAGGCAGCGCCGATGCGAGGATCGACGAGAAGGGGAGGCTCAAGATCCCGAGCAAGTTTCGTTCCCTGCTCGTGGACTCCTTCGGCCCCGAGGTCTTCGTTACCTCCTATGGCCCGCCCTCCATGCGCGTTTATCCCCTCGGCGAATGGGTAAAGCTGGAAGACAGCCTCCGAAAGAGCGGCTGGGGCGACGAACCCCGCGTGGTCCAGTTCCTACGCACCGTGGGCCTTTACGGCGACGTCCAGGAGGTGGACCCTCAGGGGCGGATCCTGATCCACAGCCGTCTGCGCAAGCACGTACGGATGGAGGGAGACGTGGTGGTGCTGGGCAACCCCACCAACTTCCTCGAGGTGTGGAACGAGGATCTTCTGAACGAGATTCAAGCCAAGGAACCGCTCACCGAAGAGACCATCCGGTTCGTGTCTAACATCTTGCGGGAGGCGAGGAATGGAAACGGGATCCCTCCATGTCCCGGTGATGGTCCGGGAGGTGGCGGAGGCCCTTCAGGCTGACGCGGGAGGGTGGTTCGTGGATTGCACGCTCGGGCTCGGCGGCCACAGCCGGGCCATCCTTGAATCGTCGCCCGAAGCCCGGGTCCTCGGCGTGGACCGGGACTCCCGTGCGCTGGAGATGGCGCGGGAAGAGCTGAAGCCCTTCGGCGACCGATTCCGCTGCGTTCACGCCAACTTCAAGGACGTGGCGGCGTGGAAGGGTGCCCTGCCCGAAGCCCCCGCGGGGCTCCTGGCCGACCTCGGGCTGAGCGGCTATCAGCTCAAAGCCAGCCGCGGATTCAGCTTCTCCGACACGGAGGCCCTCGACATGCGGATGGACCCGGAAACGGGACTTTCCGCACGCGACTTCGTGAACACGGCCTCCGAGGAAGAGATCATCCAGGTCCTGCGAACCTTCGGCGAGGAGCCCATGGCTCGCCGGATCGCGCGGGCCATCGAAGAGGTCCGCGCCTCGGCCCCCATCGAAGACGCCGCCAGCCTGGCCCGCATCGTCCACGGGGCCGTTCCTGCCCGGTTCCGCGGACGCGTCCACCCCGCCACCCGGACCTTTCAAGCCATCCGCATCTTCGTGAATCAAGAGCTGGAGGGGCTCGGAGCCTTCATCGAAGAGGCCGCGGGCACGCTTCGGATCGGCGGCCGAATCGTGGTCCTCGCCTATCACTCCCTCGAGGACCGGATCGTCAAGCAGGCCTTCGCGGCCATGGCCAAGGGATGCATCTGCCCTCCCCGGCTTCCCGTGTGCGCCTGCGGCCGCACCCCCTCGCTCAGGCTCGTTGCGCGCAAGGCCCTGCGGCCCTCCGTGGAGGAAACCACGCGGAATCACGCTTCGCGAAGCGCCCGCCTCCGGGTGGGAGAACGGCTATGAAAGACATCGCCATCGGGACCAAGCCCATCAGGCAGCCCGATGAACGGAGCATGGCCGAGGCCCTGCGAATCACGCTCCTCATTTTCACCCTCGCCACCCCCTTCTTCCTCTACATGGGGCTTTCCGCCGGCCAAGTGAAAGAGGAGTACAGGCTGTCGAAGCTCGTGGAACACCGGCGCATTCTCCTCAAGGAGCACGAGCGCCTCCTCCTGACGCGCGACGCCCTCCTGAGCCCCTCGGTAGTGGATACGACGGCGCGCGAGAAGCTCGGCATGGTGGAGGAGGACCCCCAGGAGTGGACCGTGGGGACGCCCCCTGAACCCGGCAAGCAGGGCGGGGGGGCCGAGGCGAGGCCGCCAGCCAAAAGGGACCGGGCGGACACCAACGGGAGTCCCGCTCCCGGGCTGCATTCTGCGGCCCGAACCTCACGTCCGGCACCAGCGGCCCCGCCGGGAGCCTCACGGCCAGAAGCCAAAAAGGCCCCTGTGGCCTCGGCCCAGCAGCACGCCGTGCCGGCTGCACCGAAAGAGAAGGGCCGTCCAGAAAAGGCGAGCCCGGCGGTCTCGGGCGCTTCCGTCAAAGCCGTTCCAGTCGCCAAGCCTCCCGGCGGACCGGCGAGGCCAAAGACCCAGGGGAGGCGGCGCCCATGACGCAGGGACTCGTTCCTTCGCGGCTGCGCCTCTTCGGCGTCTTCGTCGCCGTCTTGGCGGTCCTTGTGGTGGGCCGCCTCGCCTATCTCCAGATCCTCCGCGGGGGATACTACGCCGCCCTGGCGCAAAACCAGGCCCAGGAGCGCATCGACGTGGACCTTCCCCGGGCGAGCCTCCTGGACCGCCGCGGTTTCCCTTTGGCGGCCTCCACCCAGTGCCCTTCGCTCTACACCTTTGATCCCCAGAAGCTCACCGACCCCGTGGGTCTGGCCCGCGCCGTGGCCGCCCTGAGCGGACGCGACGCCGACGACATACTCAGGGACCTGCGGGCGCGCCGAAAATTCACGTGGCTGGCGCGCAAGCTGCCCTTCCAGGACTACGACGAAGCCAAGGCCATCTGCGGCCGGTTCAAGGGCTGTGACTTGATGGAAGAGGCGGGAAGGTACTACCCCAACTCCACCCTGGCCGCCAACCTCATCGGATGCGTGGGCACGGATGGAGGGCTCACGGGCCTCGAACACCACTGGAACGATAACCTCCAGGGCGGGACGCGGAGCTATTTGGTCATGAGGGACGCCGTGGCGACGCGCCTCATTCCCATGGAGATGGTCCCCGACGTGGATCCCAAACCCGTGGCCGTGCGAACCACCATCGACCAGGCCATCCAGTTCGAGGCGGAGCGGGTCCTCAATGAGACGGTGGCGGGACTCAACGCCAAGGACGGAGTGGCCATCGTGCTGGATCCCCGCAAGGGCGACATCCTGGCCATGGCCGTAGCGCCCACCTTCAACCCCAACGAGCCCGGCAAGTCCACCATCAATTCCTGGCGGAACAGGGCCGTGACGGATTCCTACGAGCCGGGCTCCACCTTCAAGCTGATCACCCTCGCCGCGGCCCTGGACTCGGGCCGGTTTCGGCCCACGGATACGATCCCCGTGGGGAACGGCACCCTCACCGTGGGCCCCAAGACGATCCACGACGATGAACCTCCCATCAAGGCCATCTACACCCTGGAGGAGGTGTTTGCCCACTCCTCCAACGTGGGCGCGGCGAGGATCGGCATGGCCCTGGGTGAGGACACCATGTACCACTACATGCGCCTCCTGGGCTTCGGCCAGCCCACCGCCCTCCACCTCACGGGAGAAAGCGCCGGCCGGCTCCGGCCGCCCAAGGAATGGTCCATGCTGTCCCTGCCCTCCCTTTCCTTCGGGCAGGAACTCAGGTGCACACCCCTGCAGCTAACCCTGGCTTACGCCGCCGTCGCCTCCGGGGGATACCGCGTGGTACCCAGGCTCCTCCCCGACGAGGCCGTGGCGCCGCCCGAGCGGATACTCAAAGCCTCTACGTGCGAAGCCCTGAAAGACATGATGGGCCGGGTCGTCACGGAGGGCACGGGCAAGGCCGCGGCGGTTCCGGGTGTTGTAGTAGGAGGCAAGACGGGGACCGCCCAGAAGATCGGCCAGAAGGCCGAAGGCGGCCGGAGACCCTTCATCGCCTACTTCGTGGGGGTTGCACCGCTGGAGGATCCCCGCATCGTGTGCCTGGTCATGGTGGACGAACCCGTGGGCAAGATTTACGGGGGCGCCATTTCGGCGCCCGCCTTCTCCAAGATCGTCGCCTTCTCCCTCAAGCGCCTCTCTTATCCGGACCGGCCGTCCGATTCGGACATGGCCCTGATGGGAGGACCACCATGAACGACCGCTGGCTCCTCTCGGACCTCCTGGGCCTGGTGCCGCATTCGGCCGTGTTGGGCCCCATGGACGTTTCCGTCACGGGCATCACCTGCGATTCCAGAGAAGTGGGCCCTGGAGACGCCTTTGCCGCCCTCAAGGGGTACAAGACCGACGGCAGGGCCTTCGCCTCCCAAGCCTTCTCCCGAGGCGCGCGGGTGGTTCTGGCCCACGCCGAGCCGCTGGAACCCATTCCCGCCGGTGCCGCATGGGTCGTCTGCCCCCGAGACCGGGAGGCCTTTTCGGCGGCCTGTGCGGCCCTGTACGGCACCTTGGTGAATCCCGTGAAGCTGGCGGGCGTGACGGGGACCAACGGCAAGACCACCTCCGTCTATCTCCTGCGAAGCATCTTCCGCCAGGCGGGGGGATCGGGCATGTTGGGAACCATCGAATACGATGATGGGGAGGGCCTGCGTCCGGCCGTGAGGACCACACCGGAGGCCCACCTCATCCACCGATGGCTCCGGGGCCTGGCGGACCGAAGCATCCCCTATGCCGCCATGGAAGTCTCGTCCCATTCCCTGGCCCTTTCGCGGGTGGCCCATCTCCGCTTCGTAGCGGCGGGCTTCACCAACCTCACCCGCGACCACCTCGACTTTCATCTCACCATGGACGCCTACTACCAAACCAAGAAGGGGCTCTTCGACCTCCTCTCTCCCGACGGGGTGGCTGTGGTGAATCTGGAGGACGCCTACGGCGTGCGCCTGGCCGGCGAGCTGGACCGGAAGCGGCTCCTCACGGTGGGCCGGCAGAAGCCCGCGGATATGCGCCCAGAGGCTTTGGCCATGGACCTCTCGGGCATCACCTGCACCTTCAAGACGCCCTACGGCAACGTGGCAATCCGCTCCGCCCTCACGGGGCAGTTCAACATCGAGAATCTTCTGGTGGCCGTGGGCACAGCCCTGGCCGCGGGAGTTTCGCCCGCCCAGGCCGAAGCGGGAATCGCGGCGCTGAAAGGCGTGCCCGGCCGAATGGAGCGGGTGGACCGGGGCCAGCCCTTCGCCGTCCTCGTGGATTACGCCCATACCGACGATGCCCTCAAGAACCTCCTGCAGACCGTCCGCGATCTCGGCCCGCGGCGGATCATTACTGTCTTCGGATGCGGGGGCGACAGGGACCGCACCAAGCGGCCCCTCATGGGCGCCGTGGCGGCCCGCCTGAGCGACGTGGTCATCCTCACCTCCGACAATCCCCGCACGGAGGACCCGGAGGAAATCGCCAGGGACGCGGAGAACGGCATCCGTCCCGAGCTGGGCGGCGGCAAAACCTACGAGAGGATCCTGGACCGGCGCCAGGCCATCCGCCACGCCCTCGGCTTGGCCGGTGAGGGAGACGCGGTGGTGGTGGCCGGCAAGGGCCACGAGCGCGACCAACTCACGGGAACCGAACGGCGGGAGTTCCACGACCCCACCGTGGCGGGCGAACTGCTGGGAGACCTGGGATGGCGTTGAGGGCCTTTACGGTGGCGGAGATCGCCGACGTCACGAGCGGAGAGGTCATGCGGGCCTCTTCCTCAACCGTGGCGGGCCTCTGCCTGGATTCGCGCGCCGTGACGAAGGGCGTCCTCTTCGCCGCCCTCCAAGGAGAGAATGCCGACGGCCACGCCTTCTGCGCCGCGGCCGCCGAAGCGGGCGCCGCCTGCCTCCTGGTGGAGAAGCCCACGGACGTTCCGGGGAACTGCGGCATCGTGCGCGTCTCCTCCGTGGAGATGGCCCTCCGGTCTCTCGGCGCCCGAGTCCGGGCCGACTTCCGAGGCGAGGTGGTGGCCGTAGTGGGTTCCTGCGGCAAGACGACCACGAAGGATTTCGCGTCCGCCCTGCTGGGCCACCTGGGCACCGTCTGCGCCACCTCCGGGAACCGGAATAACCTGTTGGGCCTGCCCGAAACCCTCATGGACGCCCACATGGACCGCCGATTCTGGGTGCTGGAGCTGGGCATATCCAAGCCCAACGAGATGGGCGACTTGGCCCCCATCGCACGCCCAACGGGCGTGATCATGACGACCATCCAGCCGGTCCATACGGAGTTCTTCCCCACCTTGGAGGCGATTCGAGACGAGAAGGCTCGAGTCTTCAATTCGGCCGAGCCCGGAGGCTTCGCCGCCCTCAACGCCGAGGACCCGCTCCTGCGAGACTTGCGCCTGCCCACGGGCACGGAGAGGATCCTCTACGGGACCTCCCCGGCGGCCGACGTGAGGGTCGAGGCGGAGGGGAGCGGCGGCCCCGAGGGGACGCCCTTTGTCCTTCACCTCCACGGCCAGCGGGCCCGGGGCGTCTTGCCCCTCCCGGGAGCCTACAATTTGCTCAACTTCGCGGGGGCCTGCGCGGCGGGCGCCGCCTTCGGCGCGGACGCCCAGACCCTCGCCTCCGCCGCCTCTCAATTGCGGCCCGCGTCTCACCGGGGACAGACCCACCGGTTGGCCGGGGACGTCCTCCTCCTGGACGACTCTTACAACGCCAACCCCTCGGCCATGGCCGCCGTTCTGGCGGAGACCGCTCTCTGGGGACGCCCCGTGGCGGGCGCCTTGGGGGAGATGCTGGAGCTGGGGCCTGCCACGTTCCGACATCACACCGAGGCGGGCCGGGCCGCCGCCGAGGCCGGGCTCACGGCTCTCCTGGCCGTGGGAGGGGAGGCCGCGGGCGCCATGGCCGAGGCCTTCGCCGCCTCGGGACGGCCGGTCCTGCACGTCAGAACCTGGCGGGAGGGGACGGAGTGGCTTGAAGGCCAGATCCTCCCCGGAAGCGGCGTGGTGGTCAAGGGCTCGCGCGGCATCGGCCTCGATGGTTTGGTGGCGTGGCTCGTGGAACGGAGGGGCGCCTGATGCTTTACCACCTGCTGTATCCTCTGCACCAGCACCTCCCGGCCCTGCGGCTCTTCCGGTACATCACCTTCCGCGGGGCCTTGGCCATCGTCATCGCCCTCCTCATCTCCCTCCTGCTGGGCCCGGTCCTCATCCGCTGGCTCCAGCGCCTGAACCTCCGCCAGTACATCCGCGAGGAGGGCCCGGCGGCCCACCAGGCCAAGGGCGGCACCCCCACCATGGGCGGCCTCCTCATCCTCCTGGCCCTCACCGTGGCGGCCCTTCTGTGCATCCGATGGGACAGCCCCCTCTTCTGGCTCCTGCTCGGAAGCACCCTGGCATTCGGGGCCATCGGTTTCGCGGACGATTTTCTGAAGATGAAGCGCCGCCAGAACTTGGGGCTCACGAGCAAGCAGAAATTCATGCTCCAGATTCTGGCCGCTTCGGCCGTGGCGTGGTTCCTCTACCAGTACCGCCTCACGGGCCACTACAACACGTCCCTCACGGTGCCCTTCTTCAAGGAGCTTCATCCGGACTTGGGCTGGCTCTTCATCCCCTTCGCCGTCCTGGTCATCGTGGGGGCCTCCAACGCGGTGAACCTCACGGACGGGCTGGACGGCCTGGCCATCGGCTCTACCCTCATCGCCGCGGCCACCTATGCGGTCCTCACCTACGCCGCGGGAAACGCCAAGATCGCGGACTACCTGGACATTCCATACGTTCTGGACACAGGCGAACTTTCTATTTTCGCCGCGGCCATCGTGGGCGCTAGCCTCGGGTTCCTCT
>JAKAKG010000017.1 GCA_021813555.1 Acidobacteriota bacterium | reverse complement strand
GTTTGTTGGGAGCAGGCAGTGGCCACGAGCAGGACCGGCGCACACGAAAGAGCCCATGCCGCGGCCCGGGCTATGGAGACGATGGAACGTGTCATGATCGAACCCCCCTGTGTGCATGCTTAGCATCCGCGATGCCGTCGAACACGGAGTTGAGGAGCCGCGCCAGTCCGTCGCGCCCGAGGGATTGCTCCGGATGGCAGAGGTCCACTTCCATGGCGATGCTCACGGCGCCGATGACGGCCCACATGGCCTCCGGCACCGGAACCGGCTTGATCTCCCCGGACCGGATGCCCTCCTCGATGATGGCGGCCGTCAGTCGCTGGAACGCGTCGTGTGTGGCGTCGAAGTCGAAGGGCGGAGCGCCTTGAGGAGGACCGTAATAGATGGCGTACATGAGGCGGACCAGGGGAAGGTGGGCCGCGTGGAAGGTGTACGCCCGGTCGCACAGGTCGAGGAGGCGCTCCCGGGTGGAGGCCGGGCGGGATGTAGGAGCAGCCAGCGTGTCCATGAACGCCGCGAAAGTCTCCTCGAACAGGGCGAGGTAGATGCCCTCCTTGTTTCCGAAGTGGTAGTAGAGAACGGGTTTGGTGACCCCGGCGGCCTCCACGATCTCTCGAACGGAGGTGCCCGCATACCCCTTCTGGTTGAAGAGGTCCGTGGCGGCGGCCATAAGGCGCTGGCGCACGCCCGTATCGGATGCGTTTTGCGCGTCGATGCGTTCCACGGATACCTCCCAGCCCCCCCTGTGAGGGCACGTTACCTACCGGTAAGTATACTGGGCTCGCCATGGCACGTCAATAGGCCGTGCCACTGGTGCAATCAACGGCGCGCCATGGCCGAAGGTTTCATCGGGGACAGGATCCGCGTATACTCGGGCCACTTGCTTCTGCAGGAGACGCCCATGCCCGACCCGACCGGACCTCCCCCTCATTCGCCCCCAGACGAGCTCCCGGGCGGGCCCCGGGGCATATTCCAAGGACAAGGGGCCGAGGAAGAGATCCAGAAGGCACTGGCCTGGTACACGGCCATCTTTGAAGGCTCCCGGGACGCCATCTTCATCAGCGACGAGGAGTCGCGATTCATCGCCGTCAACCAGGCCGCCTGCACCCTCGCGGGCTATAGCCGCGACGAACTCCTGGCCATGCGCATCCCGGACCTTCACGAAGACCAAGATCTGAAGGCCTACCGAACCTTTCATGACCGAATCATGTCGGGTGAGGCCATCGCCACCGAAGCGAAGCTGCTGCGCAAGGACGGGAGCAAGGTAGACACGGAGTTCAGCAACCGCGGGATCGTCGTGGGCGGGAAGGCCTACATGCACACCACCGCCCGCGACGTCACCGAGCGCAAGTGGGCCGAAGCAGCGCTGCGCGACAGCGAAGAACGATTTCGGACCTTGGTCTCACAAAGCCCCGATGGAATCTTTGTCGCGGACCTGACGGGGAAGTTCGTATCGGTTAATGAGGCCGCATGCCGCCAGATTGGGTTCAGCCAGGCTGAACTCCTAGCCATGTCCTTCTGGGACATCGTGCCGGAGAGCCTGCGGGAGCTCCACACGTCCAGACTAGAAAGAATCCTGAAGGGAGAGATTCTAAACGACTCCGCCGAATATGTAGCGCGAACGAAAGCGGGTGACCCACTCTTCGTCGAGGTCCGCTCCGCTCCCCACCGGCAGGGCGGTGCGATCGTCGGGTTCCAGGCCACCGTGCGGGACGTGACCGATCGCAAACGGGCCGAAAAGGCGCTCCGGGCATCGGAAGAAAAATACAGGGAGCTGGCCGAGCGCATCAACGATGTGCTGTTCGCCACCGACGAGGCGGGCGTGATCACCTATATCAGCCCCGTCGTCAGCGCCCTCGCCCAGTTCTCTCCTAAGGAACTTGTGGGCCGTCCCTTCTTCGAGTTCATTCATCCCGAGGAGCGCCCGCGGCTTGCCATGCAGCTTAAAAAGGTGCTTGGGGGTGAGCTAGAACCCAGTGAGTACCGCATTCTGACGAAAAGCGGGGAGGAGCGGTTGATCAGGACTTCCAGCCAGCCCCACTACGAAGAGGGTCGTCTGAAGGGCCTGCGCGGGGTCATGGTGGACGTCACCGAACGGAAGCGGGCCGAGATGGTCTTGGAGGAATCGGAGCGGCGCTACCGCACCTTCATCGATGCCACCTCCGATATGGTATTTCTCAAGGACGAGGCCTTTCGCTACATCATCAGCAACCGATCCAACAGCCAGTTCTTCGGGCTTTCCGAATCGGCGGTCCTCGGCCGCACGGACTTCGACCTCATGCCCGAGGCCGCCGCAGAGCGATGCCGAAAAGGGGACCGGGAAGTACTGGAGAGGGGCCAGGCGATCACGGGTGAGGAATGCGTCGGCTCCCGAGTTTACCAAACCGTGAAGTTCCCCGTGCAGTTGGCGGGTGGGCACATGGGGGTCGGCGGGTACATCCGCGACATCACTGAACGCAGGCAGTCCGAGGCGGAGCGGCGCATGCTGGAAGAGAAGCTCGCCCGCTCCCGCACCCAGGCCGCCGTGGGCCAGCTCATGCAGGGATTGGCCCACGAAGTGCGCAACCCCCTCTTCGCCATACAGGTGAACGCCGCCGTGGTAGCGAAGTCGGCGCCCCAACTGGGGGATCTGGCGGTCCACATGGACATCATGGAAGGCCAAATACAACGGCTGGACCGCCTCATGAAAGACATGATGGAACTGGGCCAGCCTCTGTCGGACAAGGAGTTCATCGCCAGTGCTCTCCGGGATCTCCTCCTCGCGGCCATGGCGGGCGTGGACGAAGAGGCCCCTGGTTCAAGGCAGCGAGTCGTGTTCGACGTTTCCCCCGGCCTTGAGGTCGTGGGGGTTCCCGGCAAACTCATTTTGGCCTTCACGCACCTCCTCAGGAACGGGCTCCAGCAGTCTCCGGCCACGGGAATCGTCCGCGTGGAGGCGGAGAAATCGGACGGGTCGTGCCACGTCCGCTTCACGGATCAGGGTCCTGGCATCCCCCCGGAGCATGGCACCGCCATCTTCGAACCCTTTTTCACGACCCGCACGGGCCACCGCGGACTAGGGCTCGCGCTGGTGCGCCACTACGTAAGCGCGCACGGGGGCACCGTCACGGTGCTGAACAACGACCCGCCGCCGGGGGCGTGCTTCACCGTGAGGCTGCCTTGGGGAGAGCGTGAAAAGTAAAAAGTGAAAAGTAAAAAGTGAAAAGTACAACGTGACAGGGTTCCCTGTGACCCGCACGTGGCGATTCGCCAACAGCCAATGGCTAATAGCTAACAGGACAGCCAACAGCCAACAGCTTCCTACCTCTGAAACGCATAGCTGATCTTGAGAAACACCTGGCGGTCGGCGGGCTGGAAGCCATGCTGGGGGATGAGGACCCGGTTGTCTCCGTACCCGACGTAGAGGACGCTCTGCCAGTTGAGTTTGTAGGCGAAAAGGACCGATCCCGTGAGGCCGCCGTCGTGGCCGGGGACCTCGTAGGGATAGAGCGCCGGGTTCCGCCTCGTTTCGAGCCACTGGGCGATGATTCTGAGGAAGGACCGGGCCGAAAACGTATACGTGCTCTTCATGTACACGGTGTCGGCGGTGAACAGGCTGCCCTCTGAGAGGTTGAGCCAACTGCGCTCCCCACTGAAGACCAAGGACAGATGGCTGGTGGGCCGGATCGTGGCCGACACGTTCACGTCCCCGCCGCGGCCCACGCGGGCTCCGTCGTAGTCGATGGCCTCGCCCACGTCGCCTTCGATGCCGAGGTTGGCCACCACCGAGGAGGGCGAGAAGTAGCTGGAGAAG
Organism: Acidobacteriota bacterium; assembly: GCA_021813555.1. Classification (GTDB taxonomy): domain Bacteria; phylum Acidobacteriota; class UBA4820; order UBA4820; family DSQY01; genus JAKAJA01. The sequence goes on along the minus strand of JAKAKG010000017.1, from coordinate 4,749 downwards.
TAAAGGGTGTCGGCGTGCAGCAGCTTGCCTCCCACGCGTTCGTCCTTGGGGTTGTAAAACAGCTCGCCGTTGAGGCTTCGCTTGCCCTCGAAGTTGATCCCCGCGTAGCACTCACGAGAGAGGGGCTGCCCCGAACGGTTCCACTTCAGGTCGGCGATGACCGCTGGCTCCAGGCGCGAGAAGAAGTTGCCCGGGTAGAGGTTGTAAGAGAGGCGGGCGCGCCCCTCCCGGTAATCCACCTGCGGCACGTATCCCGAATCGGCCCGGAAGGCGCCGCTCACGTCCCTGTATTGGAGATTCCAGCGCCAAACCTTGGCGCTGTGGTCGTAGACGAGGTAGACGTCGCCGCCGCCGAGGCGCCGTCCGTCCCACTCGGAGCTGGCATCGGGGCGGTTGGGCGTCTTGGTGGTGCTGTAGAGGAACTGCCCGGTGACCTGGTCCGAGTCGCTGGGGCGCCACTGGAAGTCGGGCCCCGCCACGCGGTTGAAGCTGCCGCCCTCGTTCTCCCGGTCCGTCACCAGGAAGCCCCAGAAGGAGGGGCCCGCGTCCTGCCTCATGCGCGCGATGGTGACCACGGAGCTGAAATCCTGGGGGGCGAAGGTGGAGGACTCAGGCCCGGGAATGATGGCGAGCCCTCCGCCGCGGTCCTGCGCCGTCAGGACCGTGTAAGCCATGGAGCCAATCTTGCCCGTGGCCCGAAGGCCCCACCGGGGTGAGGTGATGGTGCGCGTGTACACGGCGTCGATGGGCGTCTGGAAGAGATCCACCCCTTCCATGAAGAAGGGGCGCTTCTCGGGGTAGAAGAGGGCGAAGCGCTGGTTGACGGCGATCTGAGCCACGTCCGATTCGATTTGAGAAAAATCGGGGTTGAGCGTCAGATCCAGCGCCGTGTCGGGCCCTGGATTCCACTTCACGTCCGCCCCGGCCTCGCCCTCCACGGGCTTGTTCAGAAAGGATGACCCGGGCTCGCCCCGAGCTTCTCCCACCTCACGGGCGGTGGCGTAGGGGGCGATCACGAGATGGTTGGAGGACGGCAAGCCCGTGAGGCCCGTGAGATCCATCTCATGGCAGACAGTACAGTTCGTCCCCTTGGGAAGGGGAACGCTGGTGATCTGGTAGCGGAAATCCCGCGGATAATTCCGGTAGAGGATGACGCCCCAGGTCTGCGGATCTCCTTTGGCGTAGCGCAGGGAGGTGAGGGGGATGCGCATTTCCACGTCCCATCCGCGGGCCGTGATCTTCGCGGCGGCGTCCCAGAAAAGGTCAGGTGAGAAGTCCTCTTGTCCCGTGGCGTCGTTGGTGATGCCGTCGTTTTGGATACCCCTGGGATTCACAAAGAGCTCCAGGGCCGAACGCCCGTCGTGGCGAGGGTCCAGGAATAGGCCCGCGAAGTCCTGGTCGGAGGAGATCGAGTCCCTGTCGGCGAAGGGGGCCCGGATCTTGCGAGGATCGGGGTCCTCGCAGCGGAGGGCGGCGTAGAAGTACGTGGAGTCGTATCCGAGATAGCCCGTGGTTTTCACCGGGGGCGCCCCGTCGTCGGTCACGTGGATCTCATAGGGCAGATCCACCTGCACGGCCTGCTTCCATCCCGGGTCGGAGAGGTCTCCGTCCACTTTGATAGGCGAGGTGATGCGCGGAAGGGGCAGGCTGGCCCTCGGCTCCTGGGCCCCGGCCATGGACGCCGCGGCCAGGGCGGCGGCCAGCGTGCAGATCAACGGAACTCGGTGTGGACGCATGAAGTATTCTCCTCCTCGCCCCTGGGTGATCCCCGGCAAGGGTATTCTTACGGGGTGCGCCGCGAAAGGTTCGGTTCCGCCGGGGTGGGGTGCGGGAAGGGGTGAAATGCCTCAGGCGTTTAAATTCAGGAGGTGCAGACGATGAAGATGAGAAAATTGGGACTAGGTGGCCCCGAGGTCTCGGCCATGGGGCTGGGATGCATGGGCATGTCGGAGTTCTACGCGGGGCGCGATGAGGCTGAGTCCGTGGCCACGATCCAACGCGCCTTGGACCTGGGCATCACCTTTCTGGACACGGCCGACATGTACGGCGTCGGCGCCAACGAGACGCTCGTGGGCGGCGCCATCAAGGGCCGGCGCGGAGAGGTCTTCCTGGCCACCAAGTTCGGCAACGTCCGGGGCGAGGACGGCAGCTTTCTCGGGGTCAACGGCAAACCCGAATACGTCCGCTCGGCGTGCGAGGGAAGCCTGAAGCGCCTGGGGGTGGAGACCATCGATCTCTACTACCAGCACCGGGTAGACCAGGCCGTGCCCATCGAGGACACGGTGGGGGCCATGGCGCAGCTCGTGAAGGAAGGGAAGGTGCGCTTCCTCGGCCTCTCGGAGGCCTCGCCCAAGACCCTCCGCCGGGCCTGCGCCGTCCACCCCATCGCCGCCCTCCAGACCGAATACTCCCTGTGGACCCGAGATCCCGAGCCAGAGATCCTCCCCGCCTGCCGGGAGCTGGGTGTGACCTTCGTGGCGTACAGCCCCCTGGGCCGGGGCTTTCTCTCTGGGAAGTTCAAGCGCCCCGAGGACCTCCCCGAGGACGACTACCGCCACAACCACCCGAGGTTCCAGGGAGAGAACTTCGAGGCCAACCTGAGGCTTGTCGCGCGGGTGGAAGCCATGGCGGAGGAGAAGAGGTGCACCCCCTCCCAACTGGCCCTCGCCTGGGTCCTGGCGCAAGGGGAGGACGTCGTCCCCATTCCCGGTACCAAGCGCCGGACCTATCTCGAAGAAAACGTCGGTGCCCTGGATCTTACCTTGTCCGCGGAAGACCTTGCGCGCCTGAACCAGGCCATGCCGCCCGGGGCGACGGCGGGAGAGCGCTACCATGCCTACGCCATGAAGGCGATTGATCGGTGATTGGGTGATCGAGAGACTGATGCTGGTGGGAAGAAAGGATGAATATCCAATATCCAACAAGGAGTGTCCAAGGAGGAAGGAGAGGATGAATTTCAAATAGCCAATGTCCAATGTTCAAGGGAAGTTTGGAAGATGAATGTCCAATATCGAATGTCCAATGTCCAATGGCCAAGTGAACCACCATGTCCGATCCCTCCGCCTATTAGCGGCCGAAATCCTTTCAATTGAGGAGGTGAACAACTCAATCTTCAACGGGCGGACCCTCTGAGGCGAGATGTTTTCATTTCACCCTTGGATATTCCTTGTTGGCTATTGGACATTCGTCTTTTCTATTTTCCCCCCTTCCCGGCAGCGCCTCTGAAGCGTAAACTCCCCTCTGCGTCAAGCAGTCAGAGGGGGGCACCATGACCGTTACGATCAAAGGGTCCGGTTTGACCATCAACGACGTGGTGCGCGTGGCGCGTCACGGAGAGAGGGTGGAGCTGGCACCAGAAGCCTTGGAGCGGATCAAGGCCTGCCGCGCCATGCTGGAGAGAAAAATCGCCGCCCACGAGACCATGTACGGGGTCAACACGGGGATCGGCGAGTTCTCCGAGGTCGTCCTCACGGACGAGCAGGTCCAGCAGTTTCAGAAGTACCTCATTTACAACCACGCCGCGGGTATCGGCGAGCCCGCGCCCGTGGAGCACGTGCGAGCGGCCATGCTCAGCCGCATCAACGTACACGCCAAGGGCTTCTCGGGGTGCCGCCCCGAGATCCCCCTTACCTACGCGGCGCTGCTCAACGCGGGCGTGACGCCCGTGGTGTGCGAGAAGGGGAGCGTGGGAGCCTGCGGGGATCTGGCGCCCATGAGCCAGTGCGCCCTCTCCCTCATGGGCGAGGGCGAAGCCTTCTACGGGGGACAGCGGATGGCCACGAGGCAGGCCATGGACCAGGCGGGGGTCCCCGTGCCGGGCCTGCAAGCCCGGGACGGTTTGGCCGCCATCAACGGGTCCAACCTCATCACGGGCATGGGGTGTCTGGAGATCTACGACGCGGAGCGCTGGGTGGCCCAGGCGGAGATCGCCGCCGCCATGAGCCTGGAAGCCCTCCTGGCCAACATGAGGCCCTACGAAGCCACGATCCACGAGCTTCGCGGCTTCACGGGCGCCGTCACCTGCGCCGCGAACCTGCGGGCCCTCATGGCGGGCTCGGACCTGGTCACGGGCAAGCTCAAGGTGAAGGTGCAGGACGCCTACTCCATGCGCGCCACGCCCCAGGTGGTCGGAGCACTGCGCGACCATTTGGCGTACGCCCGCCGCCAGATGGAGATCGAGCTCAACGGCGTGGCGGACAACCCCATCTTCGTGGCGGAGGAGAACAAGGTCTACACGGGGGCCAATTTTCAGGGCACCCCCGTGAGCCTGCCCCTGGACGTGGCGGGGGCAGGGGTGGCCATGGTGAGCGTCCTGAGCGAGCGGCGCCTCAACCGCCTCCTCAACCCGGCCCTCTCGGTGGGCCTCCCGGCTTTTCTCACGAAGGGAGCGGGCATGTTCAGCGGCCACATGCTGAGCCAGTACACGGCCGACATGCTCATCGTGGAGCAGCGCATCCTCTCCGCCCCCGCCTACGTGCAATCCATTCCCGCCGCGGCGGACCAGGAGGACTTCGTGAGCATGGGCATGAACACGGCCCTCAAGACCCGGCAGATCCTCGACAACGCCGACGGCGTTCTGGCCATAGAGTTCATCGCCGCCGCCCAGGCCCTGGATTTCCGAGAGTTCACCCCGGGCAGGGGCACCCGCGCCGCCCATGCGGCCGTGCGCAAGGTCGTGGCGCACCTGGACGAGGACCGGCCTCTCTTCAAGGACCACAACGCCATGGCCGCCGCCGTCAAGGCCTGCGC
>JAKAKG010000115.1 GCA_021813555.1 Acidobacteriota bacterium | reverse complement strand
AGCCACCGCATCGTGGAGGAGGCCATGCTCGCGGCCAACGAAACGGTGGCGAGGGAGCTGGTCCGCCGGGACGTTCCCGCGCTCTTCCGCGTCCACGATGATCCAAATCCGCTCAAACTGGAGGCCCTCAGGCCGCTGCTCAACGCGCTCGGGCTGGGTGCCGCGAGCCGGGGCGACCTCTCGGATCCTTTCGCCCTCCAGAAACTGCTCCAGGCCACGGAAGGGCACAAAGCGAGCAAGCTCGTGGCTTACCTCGTCCTGCGCGCCATGGCCCAGGCGCGCTACAGCGCGGTTCAGAGCCGGCACTACGGTCTCGGCTTCGAGGCCTACACCCATTTCACCTCGCCCATCCGGCGGTATCCCGACCTGGTGGTTCACCGATGCCTGGCGGCAGCCCTGGGGACGGAGGAAGGCCCGCCACCCGATCTTGAGAAGATCGCCGAGCACTGCTCCCGCACGGAGCGGGTGGCCGATTTGGCGGAGCGGGAAGTCATGTCCTGGTACCAGATGGCCTTTCTGGCGGGACACCTGGGAGACACGTTCGAGGCCATGGTCCTGGGGTTTACAAAGTTCGGGGCGCGGGTGGAGCTGGTGGACCACCTCATCGAGGGGATGTGCCCCTTCCACGCCATGGAAAACGACTACATCACCGTAAATGCCGACGGCCTGGCCGCCAAAGGCCGCTACTCCGGCGCCGTGATGAGAGTGGGGGACCTCCTCCGGGTGATCCTCGCCCGCGTGGACCGCCTCGCCGGCGAAGCCCAGTTCGTGCCGGAAGGATGGCCCTCCGAGAAGACAGAGCGTCGCACCAACGGGCCCAGGGGCCAGCGGCAGAAAAGGCCGCGCCGCTGACCGTCGACACCTCCTCAGTATCCACTCGCTCTTTTCCCCGCGGGCTCGCTGGCCCGTTGGTCCGTCGGCCCGATCCTTTCTTGGGCTATACTGTCTTCCAGCAACCAAGGGGGCCATCATGCGAATCAGGGCCGTGAAAATCCACACCCACCGGGAGATCATCCTTTTCCTGAGGAAAGATTGCGAGTTTTGCAGGGCGCAGCTTGCGCCCTCCATGGAAAAGCTGGAGGTGGTACACGGGGACCGCACCCTCGTGGGCACCCTCGACACGGTGGACACGAACTACCTGGAACCGGGCGAGGTCGGGCTCAGCGAGTACGCCTTCGACGTGTTCGGCCTTCCCGAAGGGACGGAGGTGCAGATCCACCACCCGGAGCCCGTTCGCTCGGTGGAGCTCATCCGCAAGAAGATCCAGGGCGAGGTGCTCGGCGAGGAAGACTACAGGCACATCATTCGGGACATCGTCCAGCACCGCTACTCACGGGTCGAACTCACGGCGTTCGTGGTGGCATGCGCCCAGGCCGCCATGGAGCGCGACGAGATCCTTTTTCTGGCGCGGGCCATGGTGGAGCAGGGCGAGGTGATCTCCTGGGGCCGGGAGATGGTGGTGGACAAACACTGCATCGGCGGCGTTCCCGGCAACCGGACCACCATGGTGGTGATCCCCATCGTGGCGGCCTACGGCATGGCCATTCCCAAGACGTCCTCGCGGGCCATCACGTCGCCCTCTGGCACGGCGGACACCATGGAGGTGCTCTGCGACGTGAATTTGAGCCTGGACCGCATGCGGGCCATCGTGGAGAAGGAGAGCGGCTGCGTGGCGTGGGGCGGAGCCTTCGCGCTGTCGCCGGCGGACGACATCATCATCTCCGTGGAGCGTCCTCTCAACATTGACGCCTCGGGCCAAATGATCGCCTCGATCCTGAGCAAGAAAAAGGCCGCCGGGTCCACCCACGTCCTGGTGGACATCCCCGTGGGCCCCACGGCCAAGGTGGCCACCTACCGCCAGGCGTACCAGCTTCGCAAGCTCTTCGAATTCGTGGGTGAGCACATGGGGATGACCTTGGACGTGATCATCACGGACGGGACCCAACCCGTGGGCCGGGGCATTGGGCCGGTGCTGGAGGCGCGGGATGTGATGCAGGTGCTTCGGAACGATCCGGCGGCGCCCAGGGATTTCATGGAGAAGAGTCTGGACCTGGCTGGGCGCGTCATCGACTTCCATCCCGCCGTGCGCGGGGGCTATGGCCGGTCCATCGCCGAAGAGATCCTGAAATCGGGGCGGGCGCTGGACAAGATGGAGCGGATTGTGGAAGCTCAAGGGCCAAAGCCCGCCGCGGCCATAGGCGCGCGCGTGCTGGAAGCCAAGGCCGCCAAGGGCGGCCGGCTTGCGTTCTTGGACAACCACAAGATCGCCAAGTGCGCCAAGCTCGCCGGGGCTCCCACCGACGTGGGCGCCGGCGTGGATCTGCTGAAGAAGGTGGGGGATTCCCTGGCCGAAGGCGAACCCGTCTTCCGCATCCACGCCGAGGAGGAGGCGGATCTCGGGTACGCATGGGATTACTGGCTCAGGCACCCCGAGACGGTGGGGGTAGAGTGAACGAGCCAACGAGGGAATGCTTGAGGCGATCCTCCAAAGGGTGTCCAGCCCATGAGCCACACTGAAGCCACGGCGGCCCAGATCCGCGACCTGAAGATCCAAGGTGCCAACGCCATCGCCAAGTCCGCCCTCCGCGCGCTGGCGGCGGACCTCAGCGAGGACCGGGCCGCGGACGGGGAGGCCCTGGCCCAAACCCTCATCCTGGCCCGCCCCAACGAGCCCATGCTCCGGAACCTGGTGCGGGCTTTCCTAGACGCGGGCGGAGAGGAGGACCACGAAGCCCTCGCCGAACGGCTCCTGGCGCGGGTGGAACAGGAGGAGGCCGCCATTGCCTCCGCGGGGGCGGACCTCATTCAGCCGGGCATGCACGTCTTCACGCACTGCCACTCGTCCACGGCCACCGGGGTCCTCAAGGAAGCGCACCGCCGGGGAACGCCCTTCAAAGTCCTCAACACGGAAACCAGGCCCCGCTACCAAGGCAGGATCACCGCGGCGGAGCTGGCCGGGGAGGGGATTGAGGTGCTTCACATGGTGGACAGCGCCGCCAAGTATGCCCTGGACGGGGCCGACCTCTTCCTCTTCGGGGCCGATGCCATCCTCCCCAGCGGGTATCTCATCAACAAGGTGGGTACGGGCATCTTCTGCGTGGTGGCCAGCCGGTACGACGTGCCGGCCTACTGCGCCACGCACACGCTGAAGGTCGTTCGCGACCACTCGGACGAGGCGGTGGAACAGCGCCCCCCGGGCGAAGTCTGGCCCGACGCCCCCCCGGGGGTCTTGGTGTTCAACCCCGCTTTTGATAAAGTACACCTCAAGTACGTCACGACGTTTGTCACCGAGCGCGGGCTCATCAAGGACGTTTTGGAGGCGCCGCCGTGGCGGGCCTAGGGTCTGGGCGCCGCCCCCAAGGCGCCCCATGGGGAGGGACGACGCCGTGGAACCGACCGCATACCCTTACATAGCCCTGGGCGAGGAAGCCCGGGAGGATGACCTTCTGTGCTCCTTCCGGGTGGAGCCCGCTCCAGGAATCTCCGTGGAACAAGCCTGCAACGCCCTGGCGGCCGAATCATCCATCGGCACCTGGACGGACGTGGGCACTCTGCCCGCAGGCCTCCGCGACCGTTTGAAGGCGCGGGTGCTTTCCATCGAGGGCCACGTGGCCGTCATTGCTTACGGCGCAGAGCTCTTCGAGGGCGGGAACATGGCCCAAGTCTATTCATCGGTGGCGGGCAACATCTTTGGCATGAAGGACGTGGCCCGCCTGCGGCTGGAGGCCCTGCGCTTTCCGAAGGCACTTGTGGAAACCTTTCCAGGCCCGGCCCTTGGCATTCCCGGCATCAGGGCAGCCCTGGGCGTTCACGGCAGGCCCCTCGTGGGTACCATCGTCAAGCCCAAGATAGGGCTGAATCCCAAGGAACAAGCGGCGGTGGTCTACGAAGCCATGGCCGCGGGATGCGACGTGGTGAAGGACGACGAGAACCTCACCTCTCAGGCCTTTAACCCCTTCGAGGACCGCCTCAAGGCGTGCCTGGACGCGGCCAAGCGCGCGGAGGACGCCACGGGGTGCGCCAAAGGCTACATCCCCAACGTGACGGCGCCCACGGAGGTCATGCTCCGGAGGGCCGCGCAGGTGGCCCACCTGGGAGGCAAGTTCGCGATGGTGGACATGGTGACCGCCGGATGGTCCGCCGTCCAGAGCCTCCGAGGCGCCAGCTTGGGCCTCATCCTCCACGGGCACCGAGCCATGCACGCCGCCTTCACCCGGATGAGCGACCACGGCATCGCCATGCCGGTCCTGGCGCGCTCCGCCAGGCTCTGCGGTTTAGACCAGATCCACGTGGGAACAGCCGTAGGCAAGATGGCGGGGGGTGCGGCGGAGGTTCAGCGCTGCGCGAGCGCGCTCACCGGAACGCCCTCCGAAGAGGGTTCGGGGGTGTCCGGGCAGGAATGGGGCGGCACTCCTCCCTCCATGCCCATCGCGTCCGGAGGACTTCACCCGGGCCATGTGCCCGATCTGGTTCGCCTTTTTGGCACCGACGTCATCCTCCAGTTCGGCGGCGGCATCCACGGACACCCCGGCGGCACGGCCGCGGGGGCCAGGGCCGCCCGTCAGGCCCTGGAGGCGGTCCTCACCGGCGTCTCCCTCGCGCAGTTTGCACGGGGCGCCGGCGAACTGGCGGCGGCCTTGAGCAAATGGAACGTGGAGGCATGAAGGTCCTCCTGATCACCCCCGATCTCGAGATCCGGCGATTGTTCACGCAGGGTCTCCCCCGGGCCTGGGGCCTGGAATGCGTGGCCACGGCCGAGGGCGCCATGGGGAGCATGGACGCGGTGCGTCCCGATCTCCTTGTGGCCGATCAGGCCCTCTCCGGCATGGGCGGCATCGCCTTCTTCCAGCTCCTCCACAACCGGATGGCGCCTCCGCCCGCCATGGTGCTGATCACTCCGGGTTCCATGAACGAGACGGCCCATGCGTCCGCCTCGGGGCTCAAGGTCCAGGAGATCCTCCACCGGCCCGTGGACGAGGAGGCCGTACAGCGGATCTACGCCCCATACCGCTTGGTAGACGGCCCCTTGAACATGTCCCTCCTGGAGTTTCTCGTGACGGGGTACACGGACATGTCCAACCGTCAGCTCGACCTGGTGGCGAGCGGCCACAAGATCTCCCTCGTCTTCGGGGTCGGGTACCTCTGGGCCATCTGCCATCCCCTGTTCTGCGCCCGCTACCGCAGCGCCCTGGTGGGGGCCGGGTTCGCCCTCGAACCCCAGGGAGAGGACGACCTTCTGGACCAGGCCGCGGTGGAAGAACGCCTCGGGCCGTCGCCCCAGCTTTCCGCCCTGAAGATTCACACGGTCCTCTCGATCCTTGCCAGCATTCCCCTCCACCTTAACTTTCAGGCGCGCATCGCGGAGGTGATCATCCCCGAAGGCCTGATCCCCATGGATATCCCCTCCGTGGTCGTCCCCCTGGTGGAGCACGTCCCGGAGAGCGCCTTGGCCGTTCTGCGGACGCCGGGACTCAAGGTCCGCCGAGTCCAGGACATGATCCCGGCGGACCTGCCGATCCTGCCCCATCAGGGGTACATCCTCTCCGTCTGCGAGAAGCCCACCATGGTGCAGGACTTGATCCAGATGGGAGCCGTCCCCGAGTCGCAGATTTTGTCCAGCCTCTATCTCCTCCTCCTGCTCGGCCTTCTTTGCACGGAGCCCGCCGTGGCGGCACCCTTCCGGCTCTCGGGCCTGGAAGCGGCCATGGAAGACGAGATCCAGCGCGTCCGGCGGCAGACCGCAGCCCTGGAAGGACTCGTCCGGAATTTTCAGCAGCCAGGCAGGAGCCCCTACGACATTCTTGGAATCCCCTCCACGGCCGACGCGATGCAGGCCATGGAGGCCTACACTCTTATGCAGGACAGGCTCTCTCCTCAGAAAATCCATCCCGAGGTCTTCCGCAGGCATCAGAAGGACATCATGCTGCTGAAAGCCAAACTGAGCGAGGCTTTCCTCCTCCTCCAGTCCTCCTACTTCGAGGACAAAAAGGAGGCTCAGGAAAGTCGGGGCACGGTGGCCGGACCAGGATCCATGACGCGTGCCCAGGCGGGGGCGGGAGACCAGAAGGCACTGCAAAAGAAGGAAGCGGAGAAAATGGTGGCTATGGCCCGCGACCTCCTGGCGGAGGACAAGCACTTCGACGCCGGCCAATGCCTCAAACTGGCCATCCTCTATGATCCCCTCCTTGCCGATGCCCACCACCTCATGGGACGGGTGTACGTCCGCCTCAAGGACGCCAGGGCCAAGCACATGGCCGAGCGAAAGTTCCTGGATGCCCTGCAGCTCGATCCGAGGAACATCGAGATCCATCTGGATCTCACGGAACTCTATCTATCTCAAGGGCTTGTCGTCCGATCGCGGGCCTGTTTCAACCGGGCCCAGCGCATGGACCCGCGCCACCCCCGCGTGCTGGATTTGAGGGAAACCGTCAAGCAGGCGGAAAAAAAATGAGCAGGTAGGAGGCCAGGACAGGAGGACGAGAGGAAGAGAGGAAGGGAGGCCCGAGGCGGGGAGGGAGAGGTTGGGACTAGAAAACCCGGGAACTGGGAGCGGGAAACAGGGAGCCGAGCAACCAGCGCTCCGCATTCGGCCTTCTCTACCCCCTGCTGCTTGCTTCCTCCCATTCATGACGCGAGCGCCTCTCAACTCTCAACCCTCAACCCTCAACCCTCAACTCTCAACTCTCAACTCTCAACTCTCAACTCTCAACCCCCCACCTGGTTGCCCTGCCCCATGCCCCGGCGCCCAGGTTGACCGGTGGAGCGATCCCCCGGTATAATCTAGGCTTATCAGAGGGGGCATAGATGCCTGTACAACCGACCGACTTGATTTGGCTCAACGGGGAGTTCGTCCCCTGGGGCGAAGCGAAGATCCACGTGCTTTCTCACGTGATTCATTATGGGACCAGCGTGTTCGAGGGAATTCGCTGCTATGAGACGCCCAAAGGCCCTATGGTTCTGAGGCTGAAGGATCATATCAAACGTCTCTTTGACTCGGCGAAAATCTACCGGATGGAGATCCCCTGGCCCCAGGAGGATTACTGCGAGCTCTGCCTCGAGGTCATCCGCCGCAACAACATGCGCCAGTGCTACATCCGGCCCGTGGTGTACCGGGGCTACGGCGACGTGGGCGTCAATCCCATGCCCTGTCCGGTCGAATCGGCCATCGCCGTGTGGGACTGGGGCGCCTATCTCGGCCCCGAGGCCCTCGCCCGCGGCGTGGACGTGATGGTCTCCACCTGGAACCGCCCCTCGCCCAACTCCCTCCCCGCCATGGCCAAAGCAGCCGCCAACTATATGAACGGCCAGCTCATCAAGATGGAGGCCCTCCAGGCGGGGTACGCGGAGGGGATCGCCCTGGACGTGAACGGTTACGTGTCCGAGGGGTCCGGCGAGAATATTTTCATCATCCGGAACGGCGTCGTGTACACCCCGTCCTTGGGGCACTCGGTCCTGCCCGGCATCACCCGGGACGGCGTCCTGCGCATCCTGGAGCAGGAAATGCACATGACGGTCCGCCACCAGGCCATCCCCAGGGAGATGCTCTACCTCGCCGACGAGATCTTCTTCACGGGCACCGCCGCCGAGGTCACGCCCGTGGCCAACGTGGACCGGATTCAGGTGGGCGCGGGCAAACGCGGCCCCGTCACCGAGGCCGTTCAGAGCCGCTACCTCTCCCTGGTGAAGGGCGCTGTGGAAGATACCTACGGCTGGCTGACGCCGGTCAGATAATTAGGGAGAAGGGGAGCGGGAAGCGGGGAGCAGAGACGGAAGGATTCGTTCTCCTGCTCCCGGCCGCCATCTCCCGCCTAGGAGGTCCGTCCATGCATATCAACGACCTGCTCAAGATGGCCATCGATCACGGGGCGAGCGACCTGCACCTCAAGGTCGGCTCCCATCCGGTCATCCGCGTGGACGGCGCCCTCCTTCCCATGGTCGAGAACAAGCGGCTGATGCAAGAAGACACCATCGCCATGGCCTTCTCCATCATGGATGCCAAGCAGAAGGAGAAGTTCAAGACCAACCTGGATCTGGACATCGCCTATTCGGTGCCGGGCCTGGGACGGTTTCGCGTCAACATCTTCCAGCAGCGCGGCACCGTGGGCATCGTGGCCCGCGTCATCCCCATCGGCATCAAGACCACGCGGGAGCTCATGCTCCCCGCCATCTTGGACAAGATTGCCCAGGAGCAGCGGGGCCTCATCCTGTGCACGGGAACCACGGGTTCGGGCAAGTCCACGACCCTGGCCGCCATGATCGACCAAATCAACTCCACCCGCACGGAACACATCATCACCGTCGAGGACCCCATCGAGTTCCTCCACAGGGACAAGAAATCCATCGTGAACCAGCGGGAGGTGGGTATCGACACGCGCTCCTTCGCGGCGGCTCTGCGATCGGCCCTCCGCGAGGACCCCGACGTGATTCTCGTGGGCGAAATGCGCGACTACGAGACCATCGAGACGGCCCTCATGGCCGCGGAGACGGGCCACCTCGTCTTCTCCACGCTGCACACCCTGGACGCGACGGAGACCATCACCCGCATCATTTCCGTGTTTCCGCCCCACCAGCAGAA
>JAKAKG010000040.1 GCA_021813555.1 Acidobacteriota bacterium | reverse complement strand
CCTGGCGTCGAGCAACTCGGTGAGCTGGGCTTCGGGCAACACCCGCTTTTCGAGGCAGAGGTCCCGGATGGTGCGGCCGGTGGCGTGGGCTTCGTGGGCGAGAGCCGCGGCCGCGTCGTACCCGATGACGGGGGCGAGGGCGGTGACCATGGCGAGACTTCGCTCCACCATCTCGGCGCAGCGGGCCTCGTCGGCCCGGAGGCCGGCCACGCACTTTTCGGCAAACGCACGGCAGGCGTTGGCGAGGAGGCTGATGGAGCCGAGGAGGTTGGCGGCCATGACGGGCATCATGGTATTGAGCTCAAAGTGGCCTTGCTGCCCCGAAATGGCGACGGCCATATCGTTCCCAAGAACCTGGGCGCAGACCATGACCATCATTTCAGACATGACCGGGTTCACCTTGCCGGGCATGATGGAGGAGCCCGGCTGAAGGTCCGGAATCTTGATCTCGCCCAGGCCGCAGCGCGGCCCCGAGCCTAGCCAGCGCACGTCTTCAGCCACTTTGGTGAGGCTCACGGCGGCCGTGCGCAACGCCCCGCTGGCCTCCACCAGGGCATCACGGCCGGCCAGGGCCTCGAAGAGGTTGGGGGCCTGCTTCAAGGGAAGCTTCATCTCTTCGCCCATGAGGGCCACCACCGCCTCGGAGAAGCCGGGCTCCGCGTTGAGCCCCGTTCCCACGGCCGTCCCTCCCAGGGCCAGTTCGCACAGGGCTGGTTCCACGCCTTGCACGCGCCGCGCGGCGTTGCGCACTTGCCGGGCATAGCCCGAGAACTCCTGCCCCAGCCGCACGGGCACGGCGTCTTGCAGGTGGGTGCGCCCGATCTTTACGACCGAGTCGAATTCGCGGGCCTTCTCCTCCAGAGATTCGGCCAAGAGGCGCAGGGCCGGGAGAAGATCCTCTTCCAGGGCTTCCAGGGCCGCCAGGTGGATGACCGTAGGCACGACGTCGTTGCTGGACTGGCCCTTGTTCACGTGGTCGTTGGGGTGGACGGGCACCTTGCTCCCCACCACGCCGCCCAGGATCTGAATGGCCCGGTTGGCGATGACCTCGTTGGCATTCATGTTGGACGAAGTGCCCGAGCCCGTCTGAAACACATCCACGGGGAAATGCCCGAGGAGCCTGCCCTCAGCCACCTCCGCAGCAGCCTGGATCACGGCCCCGGCGATCTCCGGCGCCAGGGCGCCGCGGGCCTTGTTCACGAGCGCCGCCGCGCGCTTCACCCGGCCAAAAGCCCGGACCATGCGGGGGGGAATGGGCCGCCCGCTGATGGGGAAGTTCTCCACCGCGCGCTGGGTCTGCGCCCCCCAGAGGGCCTCGGAGGGAACCCTCACCTCACCCATGGAATCCTTTTCGATTCGGTAATCGGCCATGAATCACTCCTCCATTTGGAACACGCGGGGTGTCTGGGAGGAAATCGGGAGCGGGTAGCAGGGAGCAGGGAGAAGAAGCGACGTTTCCCGTCTTTCGCCGTTCCCGACCCGCCCCTTCCACCTCAAAAGTTGGTGCTCCTATTCTTCAGCTCCCGGCTCCCGGCTCCCTGCCCCCGGTTGATCCCATCCGTACTTCCGCGCCAGCGTGCGGATAAACTCCTCCTCCGCTCCCTTAAACCGGGCGGAGGACCATTCCATGGCATCGGCACCCACGGGGACTCGCAGGCGCGGGTCCTCCCCCGAGGCGGCGCGCAGAATCGCTTCGGCCACGGGCTCTCCCGTGGGCGCCTGGCCCTCCTTGTCAAAGCCCTGGCCGATGGCACGGTAGAGCGCCGCATAGGGGCTGGATGGATCGAGGGCAGCGGCCGCGGGGGCGGAGGTGAAGCCCGTGTCGAAGGCACCGGGCTCGATGAGGGCCACTCCGATCCCGAAGGGCCGCACTTCGTGGTAGAGGCTCTCCGCCCATCCTTCGAGAGCATGCTTGCTGGCGCAGTAGCCCGAAAAACCTGGGATGCCGGTCCGTCCCCAGTCCGAGGAGACGAAGACGAGGTGGCCGCTGTGCCTGGCTCTCATGTGGGGCAGCACGGCCCTCGTTACGGCCACGGTGCCAAAGAAGTTGGTCTCAATTTCCCGCCGGAGGGCCTCCATGGGCACCTCCTCGGCCGTACCAAAATTCGCCATGCCCGCGTTGTTCACCGCGGCGTCAAGCGTTCCAAAGGTCTCGATGACTTCCTGAACGGCCCGGCTCACGGCCGCGCCGTCCGTCACGTCCAGACCGAGAGGAAGGAGATCCGCCGAAGGGTCCAGCGGGATAGGCCGCCGCGCCGCCGCCGCCACCCGCCAGCCCCGGGCGAGCGCCAGCCTCGCCGTCATGAGGCCGAAGCCGCTCGACGCCCCCGTAATCAGCATGGAGCGGCGCACCACGGGCTCCCCGCTCATAGGCATCTCATCCCGCACGCGGGGCTCCCCTCATCTCGGCATCTCGGCATCCCGGCATCTCGGCATCCCGGCATCCCGGCATTCCGGCATCCCGGCATCTCGCCATCCCGGCATCCCGGCATCTCGCCATCCCCTCATCCCCTCATTCCGCCTTCGCTTGAGCGGCGGCCGTTCCCGCTCCAGCCGCCGAGGGCACGGGTGCAGCATCCAGGTGGCTGTCCAGGAACCGGACCATGCGGCGCGTGGTCTCGTCCAGGCCCAGGAAGGTCATGGAAAGGAACGAGGTCTTGTGATCGTAGCCGAGGGTGACCCGCTCGGGGCGGCCCATGGCTTCCCAAAGGTCGTCTCTGGAGGAGGCGGGGATGCAACTGTCCTTGCCCGCGTCAATGAAGAGGACGTCCGCAGGGTCGATGTTGCCGGCTACGGCCACGGGATCCACCATGGCCAGCGGCCCCGCCACTTCCCTCCGAAAGTCCTCCTGACTCCAGCCGAAGGCTTCGGCCGCGTGGCGCCGGACGTCCGCCTCCGCACCGTAGCACTCGCTCAGGATCTCGTCCAGGTGCCCGCCTCCCATGGCGAAGACCCCCGCCCCGAAACGGCCGTCCCGTCCCATGGCCAGGCTTCCCACGATGGCGCCGATGGAGCACCCCACGATGCCCACCCGGCGAGGATCGGCGCTCGGCTGGTGAAGCACCCAGTCCATCCAACCCCGCACGTCGTCGGCGGCGGCTCCGATGCACGCCGCGGACCGGGAGAGCACCGTGAGGAACTCCTCGGGCGTGGGCGCCTCCTCCAGGGCGGGGAAGTCGATGAGGTTGGCGCGCTTCGGATCTTGCACCCATAGGACGTTCGTTTCGATCCCTTCCTGGCCCCGGGTGAGCCACGCGACGAGCTTGCGCGGCGGGTAGGTGGAACTGCCCCAGATGGGCAGGACCACGACCCAGCGCTTGGGGCCCGGCGTGCCGCTGATGTACGCAAGGGCGCCCAGCTCGGGCGCGCCCGAGCCGCCGCAGGGACTGGGGCGGTAGAGCTTGAGTATGTAATGGCTGCCGGCGACCCCGCCGGCCATCTCGATCACGTTCAGGCGCGGGCCGGGAGGGCGAACGGGGGAGGGCTCGGCCCGGCTCAGGCCACCCATCACGTCCACCCGGTAGGGAGTCGTGGTGTGGCTCACGCAGGCCGCAAGGACCATCAACAGACCGGCTGCAACGACTCCGCTGCTAAGGCGCCGAGGAGAAGATCCGGTTGGTGACAGCAAACCCTTCATGCGCAGTCCTCGTCAGAAGCTCCATTTTAGCCCCAGCCTGAGGGAGCGCGGGGCCTGAAGCGCCGTGGGCTTTCCCCAGTTCGGATCCCGCTGGAAGTGGCCCGCGTACACGTCCTGCAGGGTGGCGGGCCGCTGGTAGTAGTAGGGATACATATCGGTGGGCGTCTGCCGGTTGGTCACGTTGAACACGTCCGCGAAGAGGGTTAGGTAAGACCGAGCGATCTTCATGGTCTGTTCCACGTGCAGGTCGAGCTGCCAATGGCCGGGCATCCGGTCCTCGCCCCTGGGCGCGGCGTAGAGGGCGCTGTAGCCGGGACCGCTGAGGGGGTACAGATAAACCTTGTCCAGGGGACGGCCCGTCTGGACCAGGAGGTTGGCCCCCAGGGCCAGGCCGAAATCGAAGCGGTATCCCGCCTGGGCCTTGAGGACGTGGCGCACGTCCTGAGGCAGATAGCCGTACCGGTTCTGGTTGTAGATGTGCTGGGGGAAATCGTAGGCGGTGCTGATGTTGGGCGCCAGCGAGGTGAGCCCATAGCCCCCCGAGCCGCCCGCGTAGTTGCCCCTCAGGTACGAGAGGGTGTAGCTCGCGTTCAGGAACCAGTGGTTGGAGTACCTCTTGGTGGCCGTGAGGGTGTAAGCGGAATAGTTCCGCACGGGGTGCGCGAAGCGCTCATAGTCTGGAAAGGCACCCGCCCAGCGGTTCATGACGGCGGGCCACTGGCTCGTGCCCGGATTCATGAGGTAGTAGCTGATGCCACCCTGGTCGTTGAGATAGGCCGTATCCTCCAAAACCTCGCCCAAGCTCCTGAAGAGGGCGTTGAACCCCACGGTAAAGTCGGGAGCCACTTCGTACTCGGCGCCCGCCAAAAATTCGTCGTCGTACTGGTTCTTGGTTCCCGGCAACACGCGGGTCGGGATGGCGCCGTAGGTATACGTGTTCACCACCTGGCCCAGGTACGTCGTGGTGTAGTACCGGGCATGGCCAGGATCCATGGTGTAGCTCGCGGCGATGGGAACGCGCTCGTAGTAGCGGCCCCAGTTGAGAAATGCTTTGGACCGGCCGTTCCCCGCGAAATCCCACGTGAGACCCAGGCGGGGAGACCAGGAATCGAAGGACGCGTGCTGTCCGTACTGAGGGTTGAGCTCGTTGCGCTCCCACCGAACGCCGTAGGCAAGGCTCAGGCCATCCGCCAAGGACCACGTATCCTGGGCGAAACCCGCCACATAGGCACCGTAGGTCTTCCAGTGCGGATTCTGGAGGGAGGCCGCGGTGACGACGGCGTAGTCCTTCAACCTCGAAGAGAAGGGATCGGTGGCGAAGGGGAGGAGGCCCTGGACCCCGTACTGGACGCCCCCCGTGTATCCGTTGTAGGCGTCCCATTTCTGGTCTTCCCACTGCACGCCGAATTTGATCTCGTGCCGGTGGACCAGGTAAGTGACCTTGGAATCGAGCTGGGAGGAGAAGCGGTTGTCCCAGTCCATGATCCCCGTGCCCTTCCCCACGCTCACGTTGGGCGCCCAGTCGTAGCTGATGATCTGCGGCTGAGCGTACCCCGAACGCTGCCAGGGCAGGACCTGCCCCACCGCCTGGATCCGGGCGATTTCCGTCTCCATGTAGAAGTTCTGCGTCCAGTTGGCGTACCACTTGAGGCCCGCCGCGAAGCCCGACTGGTAGCGGCGGGTCATGCGCGCGGAGGGGTCCGTCACGGGCACGATGGGTGCCCCGCCCAGGAAGTTGCCCACCCCTTCGTTGAGCCAGGCGTGCTGGGGGCTCGTGAGGATGCTCAGCTCGAGCTGGTGGTTGGCGCTGGCGCGAAAATTGAACTTGGCCATGCCGATCCAGTCCCTGGTGGAGCTGTCGTAGCGGTAGGGCAGGCCCGTTTGGAGGCCCGACTGAACGTTGGTAAGAATGGACACCCCGGCGCTGCGCTGGGAGCTGTACGTGGGATTGAGGCCCGCGAAGAACCACAGGCGATCCTTGAGGATGGGCCCCCCCACGTCGAACCCGTAATCGTAGCTGTGATAAGGCTGGCCTCCCTGGGCGCCGGGGCTCACGGAGTGGGCATTGGCCGCGAAGGATTTGTCCGTGTCATACCCGAACAGCTCGCCGTGAACTTCGTTGGATCCCGACTTGGTGATGATGGTGAATAGGCCGCCCGTGGAGGAGCCGTACTCGGCGCCCACCCCCGCGATGTTCACGGCGATCTCGCGCACGAAGTTGTAGTTGAAGGAGGTGGCCAGGATGCCGCCCACGGGATCGGTGAGGTTCATCCCGTTGATGACGTAGATGTTCTCCCCCCCCGTGGAACCCTTCACGCCTGGATTGCTCACCCCCACGCCCGCCACCGCGTTGAGGCCCGAGTCCACGACGTTGGGAGCAAGATAAAACGAGTCCTGAACCGGCCGCCCCACGGGAACGAACTCCAGGTCGGCCTGGGTGAGGTTGGTGGTCAAACGGCTATGCTTGACGTCCAGAAGGGGAGGGAGGGCGCTGACTTCGATGGCCGTCTGGCCGGATTTGGCCAGGGCTAGGCGCAGGCTCACCGTGCCGCCCAGGAACACCCGCACCTTGGACTGGACCACCCTCGCGAAGCCCGGCATCTCCACGGACACGGCGTACTCATTGCCGGGCGGCAGGTAGGGGATGAGGAACTCCCCCTCCTCATCGGTGGTCTGAACCCGGGGGCCCTGCACGAGCGGCGACGTTACCGTCACCATGGCGCCCGCCAGGGGTGCCCCCGTCTCGTCGGTGACCGTTCCCGAGATGGCCCCGCTCGCCGCCTGGGCCAACACCAACAGTGGAATTCCAAGAGCCAGGAGTATCACCACCAGCAACCGAAAGACGTCGCGCCTCATGGGCTCCTCCTCCGTGTCACCTCTCCTCGGCCGGTCACCCCGGCGGCGGTTCGATTCTGATGGGCATAGAATACGGAAGGACCGCGCATGCCGTCAAACGGCAGGCCGCCAGATGGCTCCACATCCGTCAGCCAGACCTTGCCCCTTGGGGGTGGATGCCTGTCTAATGGGAAGTGGCATGACACTCACACAGGAGGGGTCCCATGTCCGAATCTGCTGCCGCGTCCGCGGAAAAACCCTTGTACGCCGAGGACCGTAGGCGCTTCATCGCCCGGCTCGCGGGCCTTGGCGCCGCCGCCACGGTCTTCCCCGAGACCCTGCTCACCCTTGCCCAAGAGAAGGGGGCCCTCACCCAGGAAGTGGTCCTCCAGGCCGAGAAGATCGCGGGACTTACCTTCACGGAGCCCCAGCGCAAGCAGCTCCTCAAGGGCCTGGAGAGCCTCCGCAGAGACTTTGAGAAACTCAGGAGCGTGCCCCTCCCCAACGGTGTCCCGCCGGCTCTGAGATTCTCGCCCCTCCTTCCTGGCGCGCAGCCGCCTAAGGGGCCCAGCTTCGTCAAGGCGACGAAGGTGCACGCCGCCGAGGCTCCAGAGAATCTGGAGGACCTCGCCTTCCTGACCGTCCTCCAGCTAGCCGCCCTCGTGAAGGCGCGGAAAGTCACCTCCACGCAGCTCACGAAGATGTACCTGGCCCGCCTCAGGCGCTACGACCCCCAGCTCCATTTCGTGGTGGCCCTCACGGAGGAGCGGGCCCTGGCCCAGGCCCAGCGGGCCGATGAAGAGATCGCCGCGGGGCGGTACCGCGGCCCCCTGCACGGCATACCGTGGGGAGCCAAGGACCTCTTCGCCGTGAAGGGGTACACCACCACGTGGGGTGCCGCTCCCTACAAAGACCAAGTCATTGACGAGGATGCGGCGGCGGTGAAGCGCCTGGATGCGGCGGGGGCGGTTCTCGTGGCCAAGCTCACTCTCGGCGCCCTGGCCATGGGCGACGTGTGGTTCGGAGGCAAGACCCGTAACCCGTGGAACCCCGAGGAGGGCTCCTCAGGCTCCTCGGCGGGCCCGGCTTCGGCCGTGGCGGCAGGGTGCGTGGGCTTCGCTCTGGGCACCGAGACCCTCGGCTCCATCGTCTCCCCTTGCACGCGCTGCGGGGCCACGGGCCTGCGTCCTACCTTCGGCCGGGTGAGCCGAAACGGGGCCATGGCCTTGAGCTGGAGCATGGATAAGATCGGTCCCATCGCCCGGTCCGTTGAAGACTGCGCGGTCGTGTTCGCGGCCATTCAGGGCCCCGACGGCGAGGACCCGACGGTGGTGGAAGCCCCCTTTGCCTGGGATCCCGGGCTGGACCTCAAGACCCTCCGCGTGGGTTATGTACCGAGCGCCTTCGAGCAGAAGGTGGACCAGGACCCGGACGCGGAGAAGAAGGAGAAGGATACGGAATGGCCCCTCCTGGACAAGGCCGCCGTGGACGTCCTCATGGGGCTCGGCCTTCGCTTCAAACCCGTCGAGCTGCCCGACCTGCCCGCCGACGCCATGGCTCTTCTTCTGTCATGCGAAGCCGCGGCGGCCTTCGACGACCTCACGCGAAGCGGGCGCGATGCGCTCATGACCGCCCAGGGCGACGACGACTGGCCCAACATCTTCCGCCAGGCCCAGCTCATCCCCGCGGTCCAGTACATCCAGGCCAACCGCGCCCGGACCCTCCTCATGGAAGCCATGGACAAGATCTTCAGGGACGTGGACGTCTACGTGTGTCCGAGTTTCGGAGGTTCCAACCTCACCATCACCAACCTCACGGGCCACCCGCAGGTGGTCGTCCCCGATGGGTTCCGCTCCAAGGAAGGCACGCCCACGAGCCTGTGTTTCACAGGCCGGCTCTACGGCGAGGCCCAGACCCTCGCCCTCGCCAAGGCGTACCAGGACGCCACGGGGTTTCAGCTTAAGCACCCGGTGTTGAAGGGGTAGGGGGGATTTCGGATTTGGGATTTGGGTTTTGGGATTTGGGGTTGGGGTTGCTTTTCACTTTTCACTTTGGCTCCTCACAAGAATCTGTGCACGGTTTGGGGTAGTGGGAGCTGTCCGAGGCAGTGGTAGAGGTTGAGTGCGAAAGTTCCTGGGGTACGGAAGCCATGGGCACGGTGGCTGACCTGTTTGGCGTT
>JAKAKG010000007.1 GCA_021813555.1 Acidobacteriota bacterium | reverse complement strand
TAGAGGTCTTCAATGACATTTCCCAGATCACGCGCCTGCAGGAGTCGGCCCAGGAGCGGTTCTCCTTCTCCAGCATCATCGGCCACAACAAGACCATGCAGGAGGTCTTCGACCTGATCAAGCTGGTTGCGGAGACCGACTCTACGGTTCTGATCACCGGCGAGAGCGGGACGGGCAAGGAAATGGTGGCCAACGCCATCCATTTCAACTCCACGCGAAGGAACCGGGCCTTCGTCAAGGTCAACTGCGCGGCGCTGAACGAGGGCGTCCTGGAGAGCGAGCTTTTCGGGCACGTGAGGGGAGCCTTCACGGGAGCCATCGCCGATAAGATGGGCCGTTTCGAGCTCGCCCACGGCGGGACCATCTTTCTGGACGAGATCGCGGAAATACCTCCGGCCACGCAAGTGAAGCTCCTGCGAGTCCTTCAGGAGGGCGAGCTGGAGCGGGTGGGGTCGGCCAGGAGCACCAAAGTGGACGTCCGAGTCGTGGCCGCCACCAACCGGGATCTGGTCACGGCGCTGGAGGAGGGGAGCTTCAGGCAGGACCTCTACTACCGGCTCAACGTCTTCCGCATCACCCTGCCGCCCCTCCGCGAGCGGCGTGATGACGTTCCGCTGCTCGTGGACCACTTCATCAAGAAGATCTCCGCCAAGATGCCTGCCAAGAAAGTGGAGCGCATCGAGGCCGATGCGCTGGCGCGTCTCATGGACTACCGGTTTCCAGGCAACATCCGCGAGCTGGAGAACCTCGTGGAGCACGCGGCCATCCGGTGCCAGGAAGGTATCATCCGGACGCGCGACCTGCCGCTGCCCAGCTCCGTGCAGCCCGAAGAATCTCCCATGCCCCTCTATCAGATCCACTCCCCCTTGGAGACCCTTGAGCGCGATCTCATCCTCAAGACCCTGGATGCCAATGAGTGGAAGATCAGCCGAACGGCCCAGCACCTCGGCATAAGCCGGGTCACCCTTTGGCGGAAGATGAAGGAGTACGGGGTTCAAAAGCGGACAGCCGCCACCACGTGAGGCCGCGCGCGTGCGGAGGGACGCATCAGCCCCTCGGGGTGATCCTGAACGACAGCGTCACCCTGGCTCCTGAGGCAGGAGCGGCGTAGAGCTGATACGTTCCGGGGCCCAGTTCCAGGTCGTCCAGCGGGACAGGGTCGGAGACAAGGCCCCCAGGCGTCCAGTAATAGACCAGAACCGTCTGCCCGCCACGCCGTATGCTGAAGCCCTTCACGGGAGTCCGCACCCCGCCGGCGCATGGGCGACCCGGCGTTAGGGTCACGACCCTGAAATGAGAGGCAGATTGTGGGACAGGCACCGTGAATCCGGTGGGCGCCGGGTCGCAACCGGGACCGCAGGCGGCCGTGAGGACGGTCTCCCCGGTGCTCGCGGCTCCCGTGAGGCACAGCAACAGCAGGAGGAGAGCGGTTCCAAGGGCCATCAAACGGGCCATGGCTGGAAGACCTCCTGACGAACTATACCATGGCCTGTCAGCCCATTACTCCTGTGGTATCCTGCGGGAGGAAATGGGCGGTGAGGGTCAGGCGGGTGCCGCCGTGGATGGGCCAGAGTTTGGCGGAGGATGAATGAGCCCCACGAACTGTCCAACGTGCGGAGGCTCTGGGTACTTGGTTGAAGAGCACGGGGGAGCCCTGGTGGCCCGCCCCTGCTCTTGCCGCATTCCCGATCGCGCCACCCGCCTCGTGGAGCAAGCCTCCATCCCGCTCCGGTATCGCAAGGGCTACACCTTCGACCCCTTCAAACCGGCCCACCCCACTCAGGAAGAGGCCCTCATGCTCTCCCGGCGGTTCGCGGAGGACTATCCCGTCCTCCCCGAGGGGGCCAACGGCCTCCTTTTTCTGGGACCCTGCGGTGTGGGCAAGACGCACCTGGCCGTGTCCATTCTCCAGGAAGTGGTGGTTCGCAAGGGATTGCCGGCCCTGTTCGTGGACCTGAACGGACTCTATCGGGAGATCAGGGCGACCTACGGCAGGACGGGCAGCGAGGAGACTGAGTACGACATCCTTAACCCCCTGGTGGAATCGCCCCTGCTGCTCATCGATGAACTGGGCTGCGTGGCCACCCCGTGGGCCCAGGACACCCTCCACTATCTCGTGAGCCAGCGCTACAACGAGCAGCGCCCTACCCTGTGTACGAGCAACTACCTGGATTCGCCCGGACCAGGCGAAACGGCCCTCGATGACCGCATCGGCACGCGCACGCGCTCCCGGCTCATGGAGATGTGCCAGACCGTTCTCATGGACGGGCCCGACCACAGGAAGCGGTGAGGAGGACGGGGAAGCATGAGCAGAGAGCAGGTAGCAGGGAGCAGGGAGCAGGGAGTGAAAAGATAGGCGGGAGAAGACCACCCCTACCCGGCGCGCCGTTCTTTCCCGACAAAAAAAGGGCGGGCCTGCTGGCCCGCCCTTTCTATTGGTGTTCCGAAAGTACGTTAGAACTTGAACCAGATGCCGAGGCGGGCATCCCAGAAGTCGTTCACTTCCCACTTGTCGATGTGGTGGTAGGTGGCCTGGAGGCCGAGGCCCACGGAGCTGTTAAAGAAATAGCGGTAGCCCAGGGCGCCGCCGAAGGCCCACTCGTTGCTGCCCACGTTGCCCATGTCATAACGGTGGCCGTTGAGGTAGAACTTCGTGTCGGACCCGCCGAAGGTGTACCCGACGTTGATCTGGCCGTAGATCTGGCCGTTCTGGCCCGCCTGGCCCACGAATTCGGGGCCCACTTCAAAGAGGTTCACCTGGCGGGAAAACTTGTAGTCCGGGGTGTAGAAGAAAGGCGGGTAGGAGAGGGAGGCCTTGTAGTCGCCCTTGTCATACATGTATCCGGCATGAATGCCGATCTTGTCCGTGAAAAAATAACCAAAATCGAGGCTGGTCACAAAGTTGCCCTCGCCTTTGGCCTTCGTCATGAGTCCCTGGTAATTGTAGGTGTAGCTCCCGGTGTTGAACTGGTAGCCGGGCAGGACAGCCACATACCCGGTGCCGGCCTGCGCGAATACCCCGAGCCCCGCGAGAACCAGAATCCCAGCGATGATCACCTTCTTCATCTCAACACCTCCATGCAATGAACCAAGTTGAAACCAGCCCCTTCGAGTTCGTCAAGGGGCAACGGCCCGGACCCCCACGATCCGGTCCCCTTGGCGCAACGCCATTCTGGCACCCTTCATCGTCCTTTTCAACCCCGGCGGCCCTCGCCCGCTACCTCCCCTATAAAATCAACTGAGCAAACGCAATGCCAGCCGGAAATATTCAAGGGGGCAAATTCCTCAGCCAACCGCCTTCTCATGCAAGCGCAAGACGTTCAAGCGCTCACCATACCCGCACGCCCTGCTCCGTCTTCTCGGAGTCTTGAAGGTGAGACGAGCCGGGTCTCACAAACGAGAGAATTCTGGAGGTTCGCTCGAGCCCCGGCGGTCAGGCCGGATACCTGCCGTGGATGTATTCGGTCAAGTGGCGGATCGTGTAGTCCTGATCTCTGGAAACCCACCGCGTGCAGTCCCCGATGGATACGAGGCCCTTGAGCTCGCCTTCCTCCAGTACGGGCAGGTGCCTGCAGCGCCGCTGGGTCATGACGGCCATGGCTTCCCGCACGGAGGTGTCCGGGGTGACATACACCATGTCCGTGGACATGACGTCTTGGATGGGCGTCGCTTTGGGATCCCTGCCTGCCAGCAGCACCCGGACGAGAAGATCCCGCTCGCTGAAAATTCCCATCACATGCCGGTCTTCCATGACCAATATGGCCCCGATGTGGCGGTCGGCCATGGCGCCTGCCGTGTCCCACACGCTGGTTTCGGGCGACACCGAGTAAATCGTCGCGCCCTTCTCTTCCAGCAGCCGTTTCACCTTGTCCATAGGGGGCTCCTTCTATCACATGATGCGAGAGTATAAGGCCTACCCCCCAAGTTTATAAGGGATCGTATGCTTTGACCAGCTCAATCCGGTACCAGAGGGTCTTGTTTCGGCCCACGAATCCCGCCCGGCCTTCTTGGCCGTAGGCCAATTCCGGGGGAATGATGAGGAGGCGCACCCCGCCTTCCCGCATGCCCTTGACGCCGAGGCTCCAGCCCTCGATGACCTGGCCGCCGCCTATGACGAAGGATGTGGGCTTGCCGCGGTCGTCGGAGCTGTCGATCTTGACTTGGTCAACCCATCCGGTGAAGTTCACGGTGACCGTGCCGCCGGTCTTGGCCTCTTTGCCGGTTCCCACCACAAAATCCACGAACTTGAGGCCCTTCTCACCCTGGACGACCACGTCCTTCTCGGTGAGCCTGGGCGGTTTGGCGGCCTCTTGGGCCTTCTGGATGGCGGCATCCAGACGGGCCTTTTCCGCCGCTGCTTTATTGGCCTGGGTCTCCTTCGGGCTCGGGCCGCAGGCGGCCATGAGGAGGAGGAACGCGACGACTCCACCCACGAACCATGTCAGGCGCGGCATGCGTACGTCCTCCCTCATCTCGGGATATGGGAGCAGGGAGCAGGGAGAAGAACATCAACGGCAACTGCGCGCTGGTCCCTTTTCCCAAATCCCAAATCCGAAATCCCAAATCTCCCTTCCTACCGCACGTACCAAAGCTCCGTCTGGGGCGTGGCGAGATAGCGGGCGCCCGAAGCGGTCACCACCACGTCCTCTTCGATGCCCACGGCGCCGAAGCCCGGCACCGTGAGGGACGGCTCCAGCGTGAAGACCTGGCCCTCGGCGATGGGCAGGAACGGGGTGTTCTTGTAGCGGGCCCAGGCCGGTCCGAGCATGGCTCCGCCGTCGTGGACGTAGCGGCCCACCTGGTGGCCCAGCCCGTGGGGGTATTCCGGAAATCCCGCCGAAGTGACCCGGGAGCGGGCGATGGTGTCGATGTCCACTCCTTTGGCCCCGGGCTTCAGAGCCTGCCGGCAGGCTTCCACCGCACCGGCGATGGTGTCGAACCCCCGCTGAGGCGCGTCCGGGGCTTTCTCCTCGCCCTCCTTGAGGACGTACCACGTGCGCTGCATATCGGAGGCGTATCCGCGCACGAAAACACCCATGTCCACGTGCACGAGATCACCGCGCTGGATGGGGTTCTCCGTGGCCGCGCCGTGTCCCATGCCGGAGCCTCGGTCGCCCGCGAAGACGAGCGTTTCAAAGCTGGGCACCAGGCCGCGGGCCGCGATCTTCCCGTTGACGAAATCGTACACCTGTTTTTCGGTCAGGCCCGGCCGCAGGAAGGCGTGAATCTCCCCCAAGATGTCCACGGTGACGTTCACGGCCTCCTGAATGGCGGCCAGCTCGAGGGCCGTTTTTTGGGAAATGAGAGCGCCGATGATGGGTTCGGCGGAGACGATCTCCACCCCGGGAAGGGCTTCCTTGAGGAGGCTTTCGAGGTACAGGAAGCGCCCATGCGGGATCCCGTCCGCGGAGGAATCGTTCAGGGAGAAGTTGACGGCCACGCGGCGCGGTTTCAGGGCCTTGATGTACTCCATGAACGGGGCTTTGAAATCCTGCACGAAGGTGAGGACCTCCGCAAAGAGGCCCGACTCCTCGAAATCCTGCTGGTCCAGGCGCCCGCAGATGACCGTGGGTTTGCCTTCCCGGGCGACCATGATGGTGCTTTCCCAGGTGAAGTTCCCCGGAGATATGTAGCTGAAGACCCGCTCGGCCCCCGCGCTCGTCTCCTGGACGAAGGTCACCCAAAGGTCCGCGTCCATGGACTTCAGGACCGAGGCGGCCTGCTGGAGCTTCTGCTGGATGATCTCTTTTGATGCCAAATTCGACGCCATGGGGGGCTCCTTATTTCGTCGTGGCCGGCGGCGCGAGACGCGAGGCGCTGCCCGGGTTCAATGGTGCCTCCAAAACAGGTTCTTGACCACCAGGCCCGCCATGGACGGGCTTTCAAGCATGCGGCGGCGCAGGTAGGCGATGGCGTCGTCCCAGTCGCTCGCGAAGGGGACGTAGAGCCGCACCTTGGCTCCCCCGTCCCGCAGCTCCTTGATGATGTGATCCCGCGGGACGCCGAGGAGCATCTGAAACTCGTAGCGGTCCTTGGGGATTTTCTTGTCCTGGAAGGTCTTCCATGCCCGCCGGACATACTCGATGTCGTGGGTGGCGAAGCAGACGTAGTGGCCCCGGTTCAGCAGGATGAGGCTCTCCTTCAGGAGGGCTTCCTTCATGTCCCGCTTCTTGGTCATGGCGGCGGGTGCGGGCACGTTGTAGATGCCGATGACCATGCGGATGTTCGCCTTGAGGCCGTCGAACGCGTCCAGATCTTTTTCAGTGCGGTAGAGGCGCGACTGAAGGACCGTGCCCAGAATGGGGTACTTGGGTTTGAGGTCCCGGTACAGGTTGATGGTCCATTCCGTGACGTCCGTGTCCTCCATGTCCACCGTGAGGCCGCGGCCGGCGGCCTGGCATGCGGCGGCCATTTCCTCGATGTTCCGCCGGGCCAGTTCCGGGCTGACGTAGTAGCCC
This sequence comes from Acidobacteriota bacterium, assembly GCA_021813555.1. Taxonomy (GTDB): domain Bacteria; phylum Acidobacteriota; class UBA4820; order UBA4820; family DSQY01; genus JAKAJA01. The sequence continues at coordinate 2,206 of JAKAKG010000007.1, read as the reverse complement.
CAATGTCCCGGTTTGATGGAGATGGTGCAGTAGGGGCGCGTTTTCACCGCCTCCAGGGCCCGAAGGTACGCGTCCACGGCCCCTCGCACCTTGGCTTCGGTCTTCTCGGCTTCTCCCAGCACGTCCAGGGTAGTTTCGACGCCCTTCTCCTCGTAGAGGCGGTCCGCCACGGCCAAGGCCTTTTCAAGGGAATCTCCGGCCACGTAGGGGGCGGCGAACACGCGGACGAGACGGCCGGGAATCATGTTCACGACGGTTTTTTTCGCGGCGTAAAGCGACATGGTTGGTCTCCAGTTGTGGGTGGGCCTTCGATCCCAAGACCTAAGTATACCACCGGGCTTCGAGCGCTCCGAGCCGTTTCAGAGGCTCGGCAAGGGCGGCAGTGAGGCTTTTGGCCCAGAGATAAGGTGCGGCCAGATGCGGACCGGGGCGGTGGGCTGTTTCACCCTGCTTTACTAACCTGCTCAAATCTCTTGGGTTGAAGCCCCGCTCACCTTGCCGTATGCTAAACGTCTGGCGGGCGGTTCCATACAAGGCGGAGAAGCGGATCGCCCTAGACTCCATGCGCTCCGAACAGGGGGATCTCATGTCCAGAATCAAGCCGTTTCGTGCCTACCGGCCCCGGCCCGAGCTCGCCGGACGGGTGGCCAGTTTTCCTTATGACGTCATCAACTCCCAGGAGGCCCGCGAGCTGGCCAAGGGCAATCCGTACAGCTTCCTGCACGTGGGCAAACCCGAAATTGATTTGGACCCCTCCGTGCCCCTCTACAGCGACGACGTGTACGCAAAGGGGAGTGAAAACCTCCGCCGGCTCATTGCGGAGGGCGTCCTTATCCACGAGGAGCGCCCCTGCCTCTACGTCTACCAGCAGAAGATGGGAGACCACGTCCAGGCGGGTATCGTGGGATTGTGCTCCGTGAAGGAATACGAGGACGGTCTCATCAAGAAGCACGAGTTCACCCGCAAGGACAAGGAGGACGACCGCACCCGCCACGTGAGCGAGCAGAACGCCAACGCGGAGCCCGTCTTCCTGACCTACCGGTCGCGCGGAGACATCGACCAGATCGTCAACTGGGTCCGGGCGGGCGAGCCCCTCTACGATGTGGTGACGGAGGACGGGATCGGCCACACGATCTGGCGGGTGGACAACGAGGAGTGGCGGCAGCACCTGGAGACCCTCTTCCGCCAGGTCCCAGCCCTTTACGTCGCCGACGGGCACCACCGCACGGCCGCGGCCGTGCGGACGGGCCAGGCCCTTCGGGCCAAGAGCCGCACCCATACGGGAGAGGAGCCGTTCGAGTCCTTCATGGCCGTGGTCTTTCCCCACGACCAGCTCCAGATCATGGACTACAACCGGGTTGTGAAAGATCTGAACAGTCTGACTCCGGAGGCCTTTCTGGCTAAGGCGGGCGAGAAGTTCGATGTCGTTCCGTCCTCAAGCCCCAAGCCTGGCGCCACCGCCCATTTCGGAATGTACCTCGGGGGAAGGTGGTACGCCCTCACGGCCAAGCCGGGCACGTACCCCGCGTCGGATCCCGTCAAAGGGCTCGACGTCTCCATCCTGCAAGACAACCTGTTGGCCCCCGTGTTGGGCATCGCGGACCCCCGAACCGACAAGCGCATTGACTTCGTGGGGGGCATCAGGGGCACGAAGGAGCTGGAGAGGCGCGTGAACGAAGGCTGGGCCGTGGCCTTCTCCCTCTTTCCCACTTCCCTGGTCCAGCTCATGGCCGTGGCCGACTCGGGACAGGTCATGCCGCCCAAGTCCACCTGGTTCGAGCCCAAACTGCGCAGCGGGCTCCTCGTCCGTTTGATCGAAGATTAAAGATACAACCATGAACCGCAAAGACGCAAAGGACGCCAGGGGTGAATTTGGAACGGATAAGACCTCTTTCTTCGCGCTCTTTGCGCCCTTTGCGGTTCAATGTCTTTTTGGGAGGTAAACGATGAAGATTCTGATCGCGGATGCGTTTGACGCGTCGTTGCCGGGGCGCTTGGCGCCCTTCGGGGACGTGACCGACGACATGGGGAAGCTGCCGGAGGCGGAGGTTCTTCTCATCCGGTCCAAGACCAAAGTCACGAAGGAGATGCTCGGCGGGGCACCCCAGCTCAAGCTCGTCATCCGGGGGGGCGTGGGCCTGGACAACGTGGACAAGGAAGCGTGCAAGGCCAGAGGCATCGAGGTCATGAACACGCCCAAGGCCTC
>JAKAKG010000193.1 GCA_021813555.1 Acidobacteriota bacterium | reverse complement strand
CGGTCCTGGGCCTGGGCTTTACGCCCCGGATGCCAGGGACGGTGGGCGCTTTGGTGGGAGTGTTCCTCTACCTTCCCGCCTTCCTCATGTCCCATGAGTGGGCGTTCATCCTGCCCCTCGCCGAGCTGGCCCTCGTCTTCCTCCTCGCCGCCCTGGCCGTGCCGAGGGTCCTGGGCGCCACGGGACTCACGGACCCGTCCTTCGTGGTCATCGACGAGGTGGCCGGGATGCTCTGCGCCCTCTCCCTCAACGAGCCGGACTTCATGCGAATTTTGGTCTGCTTCCTCCTGTTCAGACTTCTGGATATCTTCAAGCCCTGGCCCATCAACCGGCTGGAGCGGCTCCCCGGGGCCTGGGGCGTGATGGCGGATGACGTTGCGGCGGGGCTCCTGGCGGGCCTTCTAGCCATTCTGGTCATGAGGTTTTCATGATTCTGCTGACGGATTTGGACCGCATTCCCGCGCTCAGCCCACCGGTGATGCTCACCATCGGCAACTTTGACGGCCTTCACCGGGGCCACAAGCGCGTCCTGAGAAAAGTCATCACCCGGGCCCGGGAAGAAGGCGGCACGAGCGCGGTAGTGACCTTCGAGCCTCACCCGCTCAAGGTTCTCCACCCCGAACGCGCCCCCCAGCTCATCCAGACCCGGTCTCAAAAGCGCGACATCCTGGCCCACCTGGGCATCGAGATCCTCCTTGAGGTGCCCTTCACGCCCGAGTTCAGCGTCATGAGCGCCGAAAGCTTCGCCCGCCTCCTGGCCGCCCGCCTGCAGCCCAAGGAAATTTACATCGGTGAGGATTTCCGCTTCGGCCGTGGCCGGGAGGGCAACATCGAGCTCCTGCGGGCCCTCCAAGGGGAGCTTGGATTCATCGCCGAATCCTTCCCCAAGCTCCAGGCCGGGGGCGAGGACGTGTCCTCCTCCAGGATCCGAAAGCTCTTGATGGAAGGGCGCATGGAGGAGGCCGTACACCTGCTGGGACGCCCGTACGTCATCGAGGGAGTGGTCCAGCGAGGTGACGGCAGGGGGAGGACGCTGGGGTTTCCCACCGCCAACCTGGCCATCGAAAACGAACTGGTCCCCGCGCACGGCGTCTATGCCGTCGCCGTGGATCTGGGCGAGGCCGCCCTCCTGCCTGGAGTGGCCAATCTCGGGACCCGGCCCACCTTCGACAAGTCCGAGGTGGCGGTGGAGGTTCACTGCCTGGAGGGGGGACGGGATTGCTATGGGCACCGCATCCGTTGCCTCTTTTTCAAATTCCTGCGCCCCGAAGTCCGCTTCGGCTCGGTGGCGGAGCTCAAAGCCCAGATCGCCCTGGACGTCCAGGCGGCCCGGGAGTTCTTCAGGGAGAGCCCGCTGCAAAGGCGGATGTATTACTAGGCAATAGGCAGTAGGCAGTAGGCAAGGGCAGGAGGAAGGAAGCGGGGAGCAGGGAGCGGGGCGCATGCAAGGGCTTGCATCCTCCTGAAAAGTCTGGTATAAAACTCATTCCGTGCGCCGAGAGACTTTTAGGGTGCACAATCCGAAAAGAGGGGAGGCGATAAGTTTGCCCACGATCGTGCTGAAAGACGGCGAAAACATTGACGGCGCCATCCGCCGGTTCAAGCGCAAGTGCGAAAAAGCGGGCGTGCTGTCGGAGCTCAAAAAACGCCAGCACTACGAAAAACCCAGCGTAAAGCGTAAGAAGAAGGCCCTGGCCGCCCGCAAGAAACTCCTCAAGCGCCTGGCCCAGGAACGCAAGTTTAACGCTTAAGGCTTCCTCCGACGCATCTATGGACGTCAGGACCCTGCGGGCCCTGGAATGGGACCGCGTCCTGGCGCTTCTTTCTGTGTGTGCCTCCACGGCCGAAGGAAAGACGCGCGCCGAGACGCTCCTGCCTGGGACCGAACGAATCGATGTGCTTCACCGGCACGCCCGCGCGGCCGAGTGCCTCGCGGGCGAAGCCTTGTGCGGCCGAATCTCCGTAGAGGGATACGGCCGGACACCCGTGCGCTTGCCCCAGGGCCTCGCCTTCCCCCTCGAAACCTTTCGCCAGTTCCGACAGAACCTGCGCATCCGCCGGGCCGTCCTGGATTGGCTGAAGGATCCGGCGGTGGCAAAGCCGGCTCTGGGCTCGGCGTTTCCCGATTCAGACGCCATGGACCGCCTGGCGGCCCACATGGAGCGCCTCCTCGACGTGCGCGGGGAGGTGGCCGACACGGCCTCCGACCGCCTGCGGGGCATTCGCCGGGAGCGCGAACGCGCCCGCGGGCAGGTCCTTGCCCGCATGGAATCCCTTTCCAGCACCCTCGGGACGGGGATCCTCCGGGAGGCCACCTACACCGTCCGAAACGGCCGCCTGGTGCTCCCCGTCCAGTCGAGCCGCAGGTCGGACGTGAAGGGAATCCTCCACGACACCTCTTCTACGGGGGCCACGTCCTTCGTGGAGCCCCTGGAGGTGGTCGATCTGAACAACAGGCTCACGGCCCTCGACGCGGAGGAGCGTGAGGAGATCCAGCGGATCCTCCTGGATGCCACGGCCCGTGTGTCCGCCTGCTCGGAGGAGATGGAGGCGACCTGGGAGGCGCTGGAGGCTTTGGATGTGAGCCTGGCCTGCGCGAGGTTGGGGAAGGCCTGCGGGGGGATCCTGCCCCTCATCGACGACGGGAGCCGCCTGGAGTTGAGGCAAGGGCGGCACCCCCTCCTGGACGCGGGGCTGGCGGGGCTGCGGCGCGAGGCCTGGGGAGAAGAAGGGCCTAGGGACGCCGTCCCCCTGGACGTGAGCCTCGATCTGAACGGAACCAGAACCCTGGTCATCAGCGGGCCTAACGCGGGAGGCAAGTCCGTGGCCCTCAAAACCGTGGGCCTTCTTTGCGCCATGCACCAGGCGGGCATTCCCATCCCCGTGGCCGAGGGCACGCTCCTGCCCGTTTTCCCTTTCATGCACGCCACCGTTGGGGACAGCCAGTCCATCCTGGACGACCTCTCCACCTTCTCGGCCCGGATGGCAGCCATCAAGGAGGCCCTGGATCGCCTGAAAGAGCCGTTTCTGGTCCTTCTGGATGAAGTGGGGTCGGGTACGGACCCCCACGAAGGCGCCGCGCTGGGTGAAGCCATCCTCCTCCACCTGCACGCCCGCAGGGGGTTCACCATCTGCAGCACGCACTATGAAGCCGTAAAGGCACGAGCCCTGGTGACGGAGGGCATGGGCAATGCGGGGATGGAGTTCGAGGAAGCCACCCTGCGGCCCACGTACCGAATGAAAGCGGGCCAGGTGGGCGCCAGCCGTGCCCTGGAGATCGCCGAGCGTTCGGGACTTCCTCAGGAACTCCTGGCCATGGCCCGGTCTCTCCTTCCTGAAGGCGAGAAGCACCTTCGGGAGATTCTGAACGCGCTCGAAGAAGAAATCGCCGCCCACGAGCGGGAGGTGGAGCGGCTCAAAGACAAGAGCGCCGAGGTGGAGGCCGTGCGGCGGAAGGTCCAGGCGGCCCTTGGCGCAGCGGAGGCCGAAAAGGAAAAGTTCTTGGCTTCCCTGCCCGGGCGAATCGAGGCCTGGGAGGCGGCCTTTCTGGACCAGCTCAAACCCGAGGTCAACCGCCAGTCCGTCAAGCGGATAGCCCGCAAGGCCGTGTCGGAGGTGGTAGAGAAGGTGGCCGCGGAGATCGAAGTGGCGCGCCCGGAGGCCCGTCCGGCTCCCCTCTTCACGAAGGGGGACAGGGTTCGGGTCAAGGGATTCGGCGTGACCGGCAGCGTATCCGAAGCGGATCCGGGAAGCGGGCGGCTGACCTTGGACTGCAACGGGAAGAGCCTGACCGTCGGGTACGGTGACGTGGAGGGCCTGCCGCCGGAGGAGGTTCCGAAGGCCAGGCGCGGCGGGTTCGGCGTCAGCGCCGCGGACGCCGGCTGGGAAATCAACCTCATCGGGCAGACCGTGGCCGAGGCGGAGGCGCTTCTGGAGCCCTTTCTTGAGCGGGCGGCCATGGCGGATCTGAGGGAAGTGCGGATCATCCACGGCATAGGCACGGGCCGGCTCAAGACGGCCGTCCGGGCTCTCCTGAAGCGCAGCCCCCTGGTTTCAGGCTTCGAGGACGCTCCCTCCGCGGGCGGAGGCGCCGGCGTCACCCTCGCATCGCTCAAGGGCTGATCGAAACAGGCTCCAGCCGGGCTGGGCGGGGCACGGCCGTGGCCGGTTGCGCGGGTGGGAGCCGGGCACTACATTAACGTTTGATTGTGAGGGATCATGGGGATTGCCCACAACTTGGACGAGCTTAAACACCTCCTCGGGCCACTCACCGTCTACCAGGACTACGTCAGGTTGGCGCAGCGTGGCCGTCGAAGCGTTGGCCTCTGCCCCTTTCACAAGGAAAAGACCCCCTCCTTTTCCGTGGACCTGGACAATGGGCTTTTTTACTGTTTTGGTTGCCACAAGGGCGGCGACATGATCCAGTTCGTTCAAGAAATAGAGGGGGTCGGCTTCAAAGAGGCCCTGGAGGTCCTTGCCCGAAAGGCGGGGGTGACCCTGGAGTTGCGGGGTCCTGCCGGAGGGCGGGACCAGGCGCCCGACCGCAGGGAACGCCTTCGAAAGCTCGTCCAGGAGGCCCAGGCCTACTACCGGGGGGCTCTCGCGGCGGCCCCGGCGGCATCACCGGTGAGGGCCTACGTGCAGCGAAGAGGGATCCTGCCCGCCACGGAGGAGGCCTTGCAGCTGGGCTTCGCTCCGGCGGGGGGCGGGCTGATGGCCCGGCTCAAACGGACCGGCTTCACGGCGGAGGAGGCCCAGGAGGCGGGCTTGGTCCTGGATCGGGGCGGGGGGGAGTGGGGCGAGCGGTTTCGCAACCGGCTCCTCTTTCCCATCGTAGATGTCTTAGGGAGGACCGTGGGATTCGGAGGACGCGCCTTGGGCGACGACGAGCCCAAGTACCTGAATTCCCCCGAGAGCCCCCTTTTCCAAAAGCGGGACATCCTCTACGGGCTGAACTGGACCAAGAGCGCGGTTCGCGAAAGGGAACAAGTGGTCCTCGTGGAAGGTTACATGGACTTCCTGGCCGTCTACCAGGCGGGCGTGCCCAACGTGGCGGCGACACTGGGTACGGCCCTCGCGGAGGGGCAAGTTCGCCTCGTCAAGCGCTACGCGAAGTCGGTCGTGCTGAACTTCGACCGCGACGCGGCGGGCGTCGCCGCCTCCCGGCGGGCCATTCAGGTCTTGCTGGGGGAGGGCCTGGGCCTGCGAGTCATCTCGGTTCCGGACGGGAAAGATCCGGACGAATTCATCAAGCTGAACGGTGCCCAAGCCTACGAGAAGCTTGTGGAAGGCGCCAAGCCCTTTTTCGACGTCCTTGTGGAGCAGGGGAAGCCCCTCCTGGTCCGAGGCGGCGTGGACGGCAAGATGGCGTTTTTGGATGATGTGTTGCCCTACCTGGCCGCCGTGGGAGATCCCATTGAGAGGCAGGAGTACGCCAAGGACGTGGCGGGACGGGCCGGCCTGGACGTGGGCCTGGTCCTGGGCCGTCTGGCCAAGGCGTCGGCGGGCGACAAGGGACCGGTCCCCGTGGAAGGGGCTCCGGTGCGCGGCGAGGTGCCCGTAGATGAGCAGCTCCTGGTGAAGGGGATGATGATGCCCGAATACCGGGACAGGGCCGTGGCCCTCGTCCGTGCGCTTCCCGAGGAAATCCTCGGCGATCTGGCCACGGCGCCCCTCCTGCGCGGGCTCGCGGCCGGGAACGGGGTTCGGAGCCCCGAGGAGACCGGCCTTCTGGCCTTCATCCTCAACAGCTGCCACGAGGTGCCCTCGGCGGAGGATCTTGAGCGCGCAATCACGCGGATCTTGGAGGCGGGCCTTCGGGCGCATGAGCGGCGCCTTCAGCAGCAGATCAAGGACGCGAGCCGCCAGGGCGATCTGGGGCTCGTGCAAATACTGAACAGAGAGAAGATGGCCATACTCGATCAGATGAGGGCCCTGGGCCGGCCGTAGAGCGCCGCGGCGGACGAGGGATTCCGGGAGACCGCAGACCGATGGACGAACGACTGGAAGATTTTCGAGAGATTGTGGCCTACGCGCGCAGCAAGGGCTACGTGAACTACGACGAGATCAACGAGCTGCTTCCTGCTGAGTTCAGCTCGACCGAGGACATGGATTTCCTCTTCCAGCTCCTGGACGACGAGGGCATCGACATCGGCGAGAAGCGGGTCGTGGAGGAGATCCCCGCCCTCGTCAAGCCCCACACCGCCGAGGCCCTCCTCGAGTACGATCCGGACCTGGAGCGCACCAACGACCCGGTGAAGATGTACCTGCGTGAGATGGGCCAGACGCCTCTCCTCAACCGCGAGGGAGAAGTCCGGATCGCCAAGGCCATTGAGCGGGGGCGCAAGGTCATGATCAAGGCCCTCAGCCGGTCCCGTTACGCGGCCCAGATGATCCTGGACATCGGGGAAGAGATCAAGCAGGACTCGGAGGCGGCCAAACAGTACTTCTCCTTTTACGACGACGTGGACGACGACGAGGCCCTCGCCCGGAAGCTGGAGGAGCAGATCGAGATCATCGACCGCATCGACGCCATCCAGAAGGAAGTGCAGTCCCTCTCCAAACGCATCACGCGGCTCCCGAACCCGAGGACCAAACGGGCGAGGGAACTGCGCTGGGCCCTGAGCCGCATTTACGTTGAGCTGACCCAGAAGATTAGGGGCCTGGAGCTGAACACGCGCTTCATCAACGAGATGATGAGCTCCTTCAAGCGCTCCAACCAGGAGATCCGCGCCCTGGAGGCGACGCTCAAGCGCCTCAGGGCCCGCCAGCAGAAAATCACCAATAAAGCGCAGAAAAAGCAGCTCTCCGTGCGCATGGGCGAGGTGGAGGCGCGCCTCCAGGAGATCGAGAACCACATGGGTTCCCAGCTCGTGGAGGTCAAGCACATCGCCACCCTCATCGCCAAAGGCGAAGAGGACATGGAGAACGCCAAGAGCAACCTGGTGCGCGCCAACCTCCGGCTGGTGGTCTCCATCGCCAAGAAGTACACGAACCGGGGCCTCCAATTCCTGGATCTGATCCAGGAGGGCAACATCGGCCTCATGAAGGCCGTGGAAAAGTTCGAGTACCGCAGAGGTTACAAATTTTCCACGTACGCCACGTGGTGGATCCGGCAGGCCATCACCCGGGCCATCGCGGACCAGGCCAGGACGATCCGTATCCCGGTGCACATGATCGAGACCATCAACAAGCTCTTCAAGACCATGCGGACCCTCGTTCAGGAAATCGGCCGCGAGCCCACCCCCGAGGAGGTGGCCGAACGGATGGGTATCACCGTGCCTAAGGTGCGCAAGATCCTCAAGATCGCCCAGGAGCCCATCTCCCTCGAGACCCCCATCGGGGAAGAGGAGGACAGCCACCTGGGGGACTTCATCGAGGATCAGGACATCCCTTCGCCCATCGATCACGTCATCTCGGAAGACCGCAGGGATCACGTTTCCCAGCTCCTGAGCGAATTGCCCGAGCGCGAAGCCCGGGTCATCCGCATGCGGTTTGGCCTGGGATACGACACGGAACACACCCTCGAAGAGGTGGGCCGGGCCTTCGCCGTGACCCGCGAGCGCATTCGCCAGATCGAAGCCAAGGCCCTGCGCAAGCTGCCCTCTCGAAGCCGCCACCTGCGCGCCTTCCTGGAGGGGACGAGGTCCTGAGCGGGAGAGGCGCGCCTTCTCTTTCAGGGTCTGGCAGGCGGAGGGCTAAGCCAAATCGCCCGCCGCGGGCCGTGGCGGAGGCCGGGGCTTGAACCCGGTGCAGGCAGGGAGTACCTTGTGAACGCAGGGCCGCCGAAGCGGCCCCACGCAGAGGCACGGGGGAAGCGTAAGATCAGCACGGACTATGGATGCCGCAGGTGCTGAGCCTGCGGTACCCTCTTCGAGGGAGGCATAGATGAAAGTCGCGTTCCGGTTTGCAATCCTGGGTGCCCTGACGTTTCTCGTGGCCGCCGCAGCTTCAGCCCAACTGGCCAAGGGGTTCCGAGGAAAGGTTCTCGACATGGGCGGGAAGCCAGTGGCCGGGGCAACCGTCAGCTTGACGGATGAGTCCAACCCTGGAAATCACTACGACGTCAAGACCGATGACCATGGTGAATACATTCAGATCGGAATCCCATATTCCGAAAAGGGTTATGAGGTGTCGGTACATTTGCCGGGGATGCCGGTCCTCGGAATGATCGCCAAGCCCAAACTCATGACCCTCACGGATCTGACGTTCGATCCGAGAAAATGCGTGGGATTCCAAGGTACAGTCAACGACAAGGGCGGCCGGCCCCTGTCAAACGTGACGGTGACCATCACCAATCTCGATGATGAAGCCCACCCCTTCACCACGAAGACCGACTCAAAAGGGTTCTATAAGAAAACGGACCTTCCCTACTCCGACAAGGGCTACAAACTGACCGCTCAGATCCCCGGCGAGGCACCGCTTTCCAAATCACTAGCCGTGCCTCCCCAAATGGTCGGTCAAGCCGATAGCCAGGCGGAAGGTCCAATTCATCAGGTGGCCGTCATGGTAGCCGACCTCAAATTCGGCGCTCCTGAGGAGGGGAGTACTGGGACATCACAGACCGCAAGCCAGACCGCCGAGGCGAAGCAGATGTACGACCTTGGCGATTACGAGGGAGCGCTCGCCAAAGCCGACGAGGCCATCGCCTCCAAGGACACGGACAAGGAGAGCCTCAAGGCCGCCAAACTCATCAGGGCAACCTGCCTGAAGAAGCTGGATCGCACTGATGAGGCCATCGCCGCCTTTGAAGACTACAACAAGGACAATCCCGGCAACGTGAACGTCCTGGGTGAGCTCTACAACCTTTGCGAAAAGAAGGGCGACAAGGCCAAGGCCGAGATGTACAAGAAGGAGTTCCAGGCCAAGGGCGGCCAGGTCCAGGGCGCCACCTACAACGAAGGGGTCAACGCCCTCAACGACGGAAACGCTGAGAAGGCCGTGACGCTCTTTCAGGCGGCCATCAAGGAAAACCCCGCGGATCCCGACAGCCACCGCGAGCTCGCCCGCTCCTACGCCCAGTTGGGCAAGTTTCCGGAGACCATTGAGGAACTCAAGATCTACCTGAAGATGAAGCCCAACGCCGATGACGCCGAGACCTGGAAGCAGGCCATCGCAGGCCTGGAGCAGGCCGTACAGCAGCAGCATAAAAAGAAGTAGATCGTACGCTCGCGCTCTGCCTTGAGGTGGGCCGAGCCGGTATCGCGGCGTATACTCGAGATGAGGTGATGAAAGGGCCTGGAGTAATCCAGGCCCTGGCGCTATGGAGCAAGGGCTCGCTCCCGGTTGCCTACGACATGTGCGGGCTTCGCGAGTGACGCCTCAATATCTGGGGGGCCGCCGGTGCTCCGGCCAGTGGTTCCATCGTCACCCTCTTTACAGGTTGGCACGGCCCATGCTAAACTCACTTGGTTAGGTCGGGGCCCTTAGCTCAGCGGTGAGAGCCACCGGCTCATAACCGGTTGGTCCCAGGTTCGAATCCTGGAGGGCCCACCACGAGAAGGAGCCGCGCGTGCCGATCAGGCTTAAGAACTTCTTCTGGAGAGCATAGCGGGGGGTGCTGAAGTGCACCCCTTTTTTGTTGGGCGGAGGCGCGACGGTGAATCCGATTGTTGAACAGTTGCTCCGGTTACAGCGCCTGGACACGGACATCCGCGCTCTGGGCCACGATTTGCAGCAGATTCCCAAGAAAAGCAAGCTCATCGATGACAAGGTCCGCGCCGTGCGAGACCCGCTGGACCGCGCGCTCCAGGAGAAGGCGGATCTCGAACAGGCCCGCTCCGACCAGGAAGCGGCCATCAAGTCGCTGGAGGACAAGGAGCGCCAGCTCAAGCTGAAGATGCCCGAAATTCGCTCCAACGAGGAGTACAGCGCCCTCCTCCGGGAGATGGACGCCACCAAGCGAGAGCGGGATAAGACCGAAGAGCGGTCTCTCAAGGCCATGGAACGTCTCGAGGCCCTCGAGGTGGAATTGCCGCCCTTGGAAGATGCCTACAAGAAGGGCGAAGAAGGGGTGGCCGCTGACCGGGCCGCCCTCAAGTCTGAACAGGAACATATCTCCGCCGAGCTATTGGCGAAACAGAAGGAGCGCGGCCTCCTCCAGGCGGAGATGAAGCCCGCCTGGTTCAAAAAGTACACGCACATCGCGGCCCAGCGCAACGGACTGGCCGTGGCGGCCGTCAAGGGGGGTACGTGCCAGGGCTGCTTTATCGGGGTTCGCCCCAAGCTGGTACAGGATCTCCACTACGGCGAGGACGTGGTGTCTTGCGAGGGCTGTCAGCGCATCCTGTACCTCGATGACGCCGGCAGGACCCCATGACCCAACCTGAGTCCTCCTTCCGCTGCCTCAGAACGGAAAGGGCCGCGCCGTCGGCCCTTTTTGCTTTGCAGGTGCCCTCCTTCCTCGGAGTGGGCCCATGAGACTGCCTCCGCCTCTCATCGAGCTCGTGGCCAGGCGGGTGGTCATGGGACTCGTGGACAAGGGCGTCATCTCGAGCGATCACCTTGAACGGACCATTGACAAGGTGGCACATCTCATCACCGCCGACCTCAAGATCGAGGACGAGATCACCGAAGAAGCGCGCCAGATCCTCCTGGACCACCAAGACGAGCTCAAAGGGCAGGATATGGAGTACCACCGGCTTTTCTCCAAGGTGAAATCGGAACTCGCCGCCAAGCGGGGCTACGTGATCTGAGGGGATAAGCCTGGAAGTGAGGAGTAAGGAGTGAGGCGTGAGGAAGGGAAAGAATAAACGAGCCGGATCGTTGCGTCCTTTCCTTCTTGCGGCCCTCGTTTTCTGCTATGCACGCGAAGGACCTCTTCGATGAAATTGAGCCGCGAGAAAATGCAGAATCTCACGTCCCAGATCTACGCCATGTTCCTCAAGGATCCGGATATCGAGTACTTCGTCAAGGATCAGGACCTACGCAACGCCATCCTGCGAGCGCTCGAACTGGAGCTGGCCCACGACGCCGCGCGTGAGGAAAAGGCCCGGGATAAAGTGAGGCGCATCCGCAGGAACATCCCCGAAGAGTCGGGGGAGTTCCACGCCCTGTTCCAGCAGTTCTACAAAGAATTGCTGGACAAAGGCCAGTAGCGGCGAGATGGGTGGGCGGAGCGTAGCATAGGCGCGCAGGACATTCATGAGGGCTAGGGCCGGCCATACCCGATCCCGTCCCCGGTAGGTGTTCCCCCTCATCCAACCACCCCATCACCTGCCTTTTCCGCGCCACCGCTGTGCTATACTTCTCCTCTCGCACGAGGTGGGCCATGATGAAAGATTGCTTCAAACAGGACGTGGTGGACGCAGTCAAGTTTCGAGAGTGCGCCCATTGCGAGATTTTCGAAGAGTGCACCAAGTCCGTTTACCTGAAGGGCGCGCTGGCGGCCGATCGCGTCGGGCAGGGTCTGGGCTACGCCTTGGCCGTTACGGGTCTGGCCGTGGCTTTCTCCCTCTGGGGCGACATGCCTCACGGCTCGCCCTGGCTGGCCTTCGCGGCGCTCGTTTACGGTCTGGCCATCTACCGCGCGGGGCGGGAGTCCGCGGAGCGCGTTCACGACGACGGCGAGCGCATGCTGCGAGAGGCCGAGGCCAAACCCGCAGCCACGCCCCAGGTGGCGGCTCACGGAGCGCATCACTAGCTGAAAAGAAGGGAGCGGGCAGAGGGGGAGCTGGGAGCAGAGAATCCAAGATCCCTTCCGCTCCCCGCTTCCTGCTCCCGAGCCCGCGAAGGCCTTCCTTCAGAGGATTCCATGGGACGCTTCTACATCACCACTCCGATCTACTACGTCAACGACTACCCGCACATAGGACACGCCTATTGCACGGTCTGCGCCGATTTCTTCGCCCGGTACCACCGCTTGCTGGGGGATGAGACTTATTTCCTGACGGGCACCGACGAGCACGGCCAGAAAATGGAGAAGACCGCCGCGAAAGAGGGTGTTCCACCCATCGTTTTGGCGGACCGGGTGGTGGCCCGCTACCACGAGCTGTGGAAGCGCCTCAACATCAGCCACGACGATTTTATCCGCACGACCCAGGACCGACATCAGCACGGCGTCCTGGCCATCTTGCAGCGCCTCATGGACGCGGGAGACGTCTACAAGGCGAGCTACCGCGGGCCCTACTGCGTTGCCTGCGAGGCCTTCTTTCCCGAGAACCAGGTGACGGACGGCAAGTGCCCCGACTTCGGCCACCCGATCACCGAATTGGAGGAGGAATCCTACTTCTTCCGCCTGTCAAACTACCAGGAACCCCTCCTGAAGCTTTACGCCGAGCGCCCTGACTTCGTCCTTCCGGAGAGCCGCATGAACGAGGTGCGGGCCTTCGTGGAGGGCGGGTTGAAGGACCTCTCCATCAGCCGGACCAGCATCACCTGGGGCATTCCCTTCCCGGGCGACGAGAAGCACGTGCTGTACGTCTGGCTCGACGCGCTCTCCAACTACGTTTCAGCCCTGGGTTTCGGGTCCGGGGATGAGACGAAGTTCAAGACGTTTTGGCCCGCCGACGTGCACCTGATCGGGAAGGACATCCTGCGGTTCCACGCCGTCTATTGGCCCGCTTTCCTCATGAGCGCGGGCCTGCCCCTGCCCGGGCACGTCTTCGGCCATGGATGGTGGGTGAAGGACGGCACCAAGATGAGCAAGTCCCTCGGGAACGTGGTGGACGCGTGGCCCTACGTGGAAGAGTTCGGCGCCGACGCCGTGCGCTACTTTCTCCTGCGGGAAAAGCCCATCGGCACCGATGGGTCCTTCTCGGACGAGGCGCTTCTGGACCGAATCAACGCCGACCTAGCCAACGACCTCGGCAACCTGGCCTCCCGCCTCACGAACCTCCTGGAGCGGCAGGCCGGAGGAAAGGTGGGGCCCGGGGACGGCAGCCTCAAGGCCCGGGCCGAACAGGCCATGGAACGCTATCATTCGGCGGTGAAGGGGCTCTCCCCCCGGGACGCCCTCATCGAGATCTGGTCCCTCATCTCGGACCTCAATAAATACTTGGTTGAGCGCGAGCCCTGGGCCGCGCCGGGCACGCCCGGCGCCCTGGCCACCCTCTCGGAGGCCGCCCGGGCCCTTCGTCTGGCCGCGCTCGCCCTGACGCCCGCCCTGCCCGCCTCTGCCGCGGCCATTACGAACGCCCTCGGGTTCGAGGGAATGGCCTTCGCCAACCTGAGGTGGGAAGATGGCCAGCGAATCCCCGCGCGAAAGCTCTCGGGACTTTTCCCAAGGGTGGACAAGGCGGAGTACTTCGGAAAAGTTCGAGCCAACAAGCCAACGGGCCAACGGGCCAGCGAGGGAAAGATGGAAGAAGAGAAGAAGCAGTCCGACCTATCGGCAGCCGCGCCTCAAGCCGGCCCGGCGGCTCCGGCGGCGCCCCCGGTCGCGGCCATCCTGGCGGAGCCCGTCGCGGAGCGGATCTCCATCGACGATTTCCGCAAGGTCCAACTCCGGGCCGGTAAAATCCTCGAAGCGGAGCGCGTCCCCAAGAGCAACAAGCTCGTCAAAATGATCGTGGACTTCGGAGACGAGCGGCGCCAGATCGTGGGCGGCATCGGCAAGAAATACCCTCCCGAGCAGCTCGTGGGCCGCACCTGCCCGTTCGTCACCAACCTTCAGCCCGCCAAACTCATGGGCGTCGAGTCCAACGGCATGATCATGGCCGGGAACATCGAAGGCGAGCCCATCCTGCTCCAGTTCCTCGAAGACGTTCCCCCGGGAAGCAAGATTACCTAGGTCTTGCGCTTCAAGATCTTAAGGCCTGTCCCTAACTAGGGTGCGGCGATACCTTCTTTGCGGATAGGCCCTAAATCAAGAACGGCGCCGGGTTTTCTCCGGCGCCGTTCGCGTACTGATTCCCCAATGCAGCTAGCGGACGTAAGGATAAGGTGCCGATACACCGCCATCGTCGTTGTTGGTTACCGTGATCTGAACGGGGACGGCCAAGGGCACCATGGCCTTCAGAACCGCACCCTTCTTGGCCACCACCAGGGTTCCGCTCTTGTACGTGGTAGTGGGGACGGGGACGCCGTTGATCTTCACCGTGCAGCCCACGTGGAAGTTCGTGCCCGATACCTTGAGACGGAAGGGGTTGGGGACCTTCACTACGGAGGTGATGATCGGGGCCGGTACTGCGGGCGAAAGATGAATGGTGCCGTACTTCGAGCACGCCGTGCCCTGCAGGGTGGCTGTGAGGGACCAGGAGAAGTCGCCCTGGTTGGCGTAGGTGTGGCTCGGACTCTGCTGGGAGGATGTCTGTCCGTCGCCGAAGGTCCACTGGAAAGAGGGCTGGCCGGTGCAGGTCGTAGAGGAAGCGCTCCCCTGGAAGGACACGGGGCTTCCCGCCGTTCCCGTACCCGGCACGGTAGCCGTACAAGATAGGTCGCACGGGGCCACGTAGGTGAAGGCGCTGCGGAGGTTTCCCGATTGGGCGTCCGGGTTGGTCACCGTCACGTCCACCACGGCAGCCAGGTGGGCGGGGGTCAGGCAGGTGATGGACGAGGAGGAGGCCACGGATATGGATGTCCCGGAATAGCCGCCGAAGTATGCCCGCGCCCCGGCCTGAAAATTGGCGCCGGAAATGGTGACGGCAGTACCACCTGCCGTGGAGCCCGAAGTGGGCATAATGCTGGAAACCATGGGAGCAGGTGTGGCGCTGGTGTAGGTGAATCCGCTAGGCAAGGTGCCGGTCTGGGCGTCGGGGTTGGTGACCACCACGTTCACCGCCCCTGCGGCATGAGCCGGCGTAGTGCAAGTTAGGGAGGCGGCACTCACGAATGCGACGCCCGTGGCCGCCATTCCGCCGAAGGTCACGGTAGCTCCCGCCACAAAGTTGGTGCCGGTGACGGTCACGGCGGTGCCACCCGTGGTAGGGCCAGACGTCGGGCTGACGGCCGTAACGGTCGGGGCGGGGTTCGTACTCGTGTAGGTGAACCCGGCGGGCAAAGTGCCGGTCTGCGCGTCTGGGTTGGTGACCACCACGTTCACCGACCCTACGGTATGAGCCGGCGTGGTGCAGGTGAGGGAGGTGGCACTCACGAAGGCGACACCCGCGGCCGCCGTTCCGCCGAAGGTCACGGCGGCACCCGCCACGAAGTTGGTGCCGGTGATGGTCACGGCTGTGCCGCCCGTGGTAGGGCCAGACGTAGGGCTGACGGACGCCACGGTCGGGGCGGGGTTCGTACTCATGTAGGTGAACCCGGCGGGCAAGGTGCCAGTCTGCGCGTCTGGGTTGGCGACCACCACGTCCACGGTGCCTGCGGTGTGAGCGGGGGTAGCGCACGTGATAGACGTGGAGCCTGTCACGGTAACGGTCTTGACCGTCGTTCCCCCGAAGCTCACGGTAGCCCCCGAGATGAAATTGGTACCCGTGATCGTCACGCTCGTGCCGCCCGTTGTGGGGCCGGCCGTGGGACTAATGGCCGTTACGGTAGGGGCGGGCGTGGTGCTCGTATAGGTGAACCCTTTGGGCAGAGTGCCGGTCTGAAGGTCCGGATTGATGACCACCACATCCACGGGGCCCACGCTATGAGGTGGTGTCGTGCAGGTGATCGAGGTGCTGCTGCCAAAAGTGACGCTCGTGGCCTGAGTTCCGCCGAAGTCCACCGTCAAGCCTGCTCCATCGACGAAATTGGTGCCGGTGATGGTGACTGCTGTCCCCCCGGCCACGTCGCCCGAAATCGGGCTCACCGCGCTTACGGTTGGCGCGGGAGCAGAACTGGTGTACGTGAATCCTCCAGGAAGGGTGGCCGTTGTCGCATCAGGGTTGGTGAGGACCACGTCCACAGCACCCGTGGCCGGATGAGCCGGTGTCGTACAATTGACCAGATTGGCGTTGACGTAACTCACGGCAGGGGCGGCCACTCCGCCGAAGGTCACCGCTAGAGTGGGACCGCTTTGAAAGCCCGACCCCGCGATGCTTACCGTGGTGCCGCCGTCAGTAGGCCCTGAGGCTGGGGTCACCGACGTGATGATGACCGAGCCTTCGGGTACGCGGGCTGAGGAAGGGCCAGCCAGGGCGGTGCAAAGGAGCGCTGCCATGATTAGGGGAAGCCGGGCCGAAAAACGGGTCATGGGAACATCCTCCATCGCGCCCGGCTCACGTGGCATCTCATGTCCATGGGCGCACCACATTAATCTACACCAAGGAACCTGCAATCCCAACTTCCCCTCTTAACCGCGCCCTTGCCAGAGTTCTTCCAAGTGGCCTACCCTTCATGGGGGGGAGGAGCAGGGCATGACACCTCTGAATCCGGCCGAGCTGGAAATCGATTTGCTGTGCAAGGGGATCCGCATCGATGCCACGTGCGCCCTTACGGAGGACGCGCGATTTTTCTCCCGCACGAGGGCGGGCCTGGGTTCGGGCCTTGAGCTCGTCCTTCCCGCGCGGAGCAAAGACATCTGGGTGAATGTTCCCGTGGAGGAAGACTTCGTCGCCGCAACGCCCTACCATCTCGCGAAGGAAGGGCAGCGGTATGTGGTCCGGGACGACCGTGACCCCTCCCTGGCGTATGCCGCGGTGATCCCTCCTCAGCCCCTCTGGTACGACCGCCTCACCAGCAAGGGCACCCCCATGAGCAAAGTGGGCGTCCTGCAGGGCACCTACCTCGGCATCTACATCAGCAACTCCTGTCTCTACTGGTACACCACGCCCAGCCAGGCGTGCAAATTCTGCACAACGGGCCTGAACGTGGGGGTCAACGAGGTGGCCGCCAAGGACGTGGACGACGTGGTGGAAACGGCGCGGGCCGCCAAGGCGGAGAGCGGCGTCACCTTCGTCCACTTCAATTCCGGCTATCAGCACGGCGGCAAGGGGCTCGATGAGGTGGCGCCGTATGTGAAGGCCGTCAAAGAACGGGTGGGAGCCCTGGTGGGCGTCCAGGTCACTCCCAGCAAGGATCTCTGGAAATACGACTGGCTCATGGACCTAGGGGCCGACCATTTCTCCTTCTGCTACGAGTTTCACGATCCAGGCGCCTTCGCCAGGTACCTGCCGGGCAAGGAAGCCACGCTCGGGCAGCGCGCCTTCTTCGATGCCATGGAATACTGCGCCAAGAAGATGGGGCCAGGGCGAAACTCTGGAGAAATCATCGCAGGGGTTGAACCCATCGAGGAGACGCTCAAGGCCATTGACTACATCGTGTCCGTGGGGTGCTTCCCCACGGTCTGCATCTTCCGCCCGGTCATCGGGGCGGAGATGGAGCAGGTCCCCTCGCCGCCGTATGAGGATATGCTCCCGGTCATGAGGTACATGTACCAGGCGTGCATGAGGGCGGGCCTGCCCATCGGCATGGCGCCCAACATCGAGGTGAGCCTCATCGTCAACCCGGACGACGCCAAATTCCTCGTGCCCACGGGTCCGCGCAAGGCCCTTTACGAGGCCAAACTCAAAGCCTATAAAACCCTGGCCGGGCCGCTCTTCTGGTGGAAAATGAGGGCGCGGCCCCGTCCAGCGCGGATGAGTGATTATCAGCCGCAAGGGAGGGCGTGAGCCTCAGGTGCGAGGCAAGAAGACCAAGCGTACCTGTTCGGTTTTCCCTGCCCACCCATTCATCTGCTCACTTATTCCTAAGGAGCCCCATGACGCGGCACTGGACCGAACAAGCGGCAAAACGGCTCTGCATCGGGACGGGTGTGCTGATCCTCCTGTGCGCCGCCGTCATCATCGGCCGCCTGGCGGCCTACAAGAGCCTCTGGCGCCCTCCCGACCTGGGGCCATGGGCCTATGTCGTCTTATGGATCATTCTCGCCATCGGCCTTCTCTTCGGCATGGACAGGGGAATCCCACGGGAGGGCAAGTGGTCCTACAGGCTCTACTGGCTTCGGCGCGCGCTCCTCGCCGCGGTCTTTGCTACCATCGCCGTTACCGTGTATGTAGGGTAGGGAACGGGAGCGGAGAGCAGGAAGCGGGGAGCAGGAAGCGGGGAGCAGCGAGAAAGGGGACGCGCTCGGCTCGCGATTCGCCGCTGAGGGGGTGCTCATGAAGGCCATCGTGGTCAAAAAGCACGGGGACGTGGACCAGATGGAGGTACAGGACCTCCAGGCGCCCGCACCCCAAGATGGAGATCTCCTCGTGGCCGTGAAGGCGGCGGGGGTGAACTTCGCCGACGTTCTGTCCCGCCTGGGCATTTACAAGGCGGCCCCCAAGCCTCCCTTCGTCCCCGGCATAGAGGTGGCCGGCGTCGTGGAGGCCTTCGGCGGCGGTGTCACGGGCTTCGCCAAGGGAGACAGGGTCATGGGCTTCTGCACCTTCGGCGGATACGCCGAACGGGTGGTCCTCCCCGCCGCCTACGCCATGAAAGTCCCCCAGGACATGACGTTCAACGAGGCCGCCGCGTTTCCGGTTCAATACCTCACGGCCTATCACGGCCTGATCCAGCTCGGCCACGTTCGGCAGAGGGACACGGTGCTGGTCCACGCCGCCGCCGGCGGGGTGGGCATCGCGTGCCTGCAAATCCTGAACGCCGTGGGGGCCAAGGTCTACGCCACCGTGAGCACTGAGGTCAAGGGCAAGGTGGTGCTGGAGGAGTGTCCGAGGGCTCGGATCGTGAACTACGCGGTGGAGGACTTTGCCGCGGCCATACGGGCGGAGACGGGAGGACGCGGCGTGGACGTGGTCATGGACTCGGTGGGCGGAGACACGTTCAAGCGGTCTTGGGGCCTTCTTGCGCCTTTTGGCCGCCACATCCTCTTCGGGGCCGCCGCCGCCGTAAGGCCGGGAGCCATCGCCCGCCTCGGAGCGCTCTGGCGGCTGCGCCGAATGCTTCTGGTTTCTCCCCTGGCTATGATTGACAGGAATCGCACCTTGTCGGCGTTCAACTTGTACCACCTGCCGGACCGGGCCGATCTCATGGATGAAGCGGTGCGCGCCCTTCTGGACCTTAGGTCCAAGGGCGTCGTCAAGCCCAGGGTGGGGCTCTCCCTTCCTCTGGAGAAGGCCTCGGAGGCCCACCGGCGCATGCAGGACAGGCAAACCGTGGGCAAGGTGGTTCTGACACTGTAGCCCCTCGCCCGGCCCCGGGGCCGATCCTCGGCAAGGCCGGTGGGCGCAAGCTCACACGGGCCGTTCGTGCTTGATGTTCGTTCCCTCGGCCATGAAGACCACGTCCTCGGCCAGGTTCGTGCACAGGTCCGCGATGCGCTCGAACTCCTTCGCGGCGAAGACCATGGCGATGGCCGTCTCCCGTTCGGGCCGGCTTCGCCACGTTTCCGAGAGGACCGTTTCCACGCTTTCCCGGAGGAGGTCGTCGGCCTCGTCGTCCCGTGCGATGACGCTCTTGGCCAGGACCGCGTCCCCGGAAATGAAGGCGCCGATGGCGTCTCCGAGCATGCCGAGGGCCAGGTCGGCCATACGGCGAAACCGGTCCGCGGGGATCGGAACGGGGAAGGCCGCGATGGCTTCGGCGCGTTCGGCGATGTTCAGGGCGTGGTCTCCGATGCGCTCCAGGTCGTTGTTGATTTTCAGCGCCATGAAGACGGTCCGAAGGTCGTCCGCCGCGGGCTGGTACAAAGCCAGGATGCGCAGGCACCTTGCGTCATTGGCGTTCTCCATCTGGTCGATCTCTTCGTCCCTGGCGTGGAGGCGGGGAAGGGCGTCCGCGTCCCTGTTGACGAAGGCCTCCGCGGCGTCGCGAAGGAACTTGCCCACCTCGTCCGCCATGGAGACGATGCTGGCCATCAGGCCTCTGATTTCCTCTCGCTCTCTGCTCATGGTCGCTCCGGTCCTCAGCCAAACCTGCCCGTGAGGTAGTCCCGGGTTCGGGCTTGCCTCGGCGTCGTGAACAATTTTTCCGTCTCTCCGAATTCGACCAGCTCGCCCAGGTAGAGAAAGGCCGTGTAGCCCGCCACGCGCGCGGCTTGCTGCATGTTGTGCGTGACGATGACGATGGTGTAGCGCTCCTTGAGCTGCTCCACCAGTTCCTCGATTCGCGCCGTGGCGATGGGGTCAAGGGCCGAGGCCGGCTCATCCATGAGGATGACCTCCGGTTCCACGGCGATGGCCCTGGCGATGCACAGGCGCTGTTGCTGTCCTCCCGAGAGGCTCATGCCGCTGTGTTTGAGCTTGTCCTTAACCTCGTCCCAGAGGGCCGCCCGGTGGAGGGCCTGCTCCACCCGCTCCCGGAGGATGGAGCGGGAGACCTTCTCGTGCAGCTGGATGCCGAAAGCCACGTTGTCGAAAATCGACATGGGAAAGGGCGTCGGCTTCTGAAATACCATGCCCACCCGGGCCCGCAGGGACGTCACGTCGATGTCCCGGTCCAGGAGGTTCTGTCCGTCCAGGAGGATTTCACCCGTGGCACGCTGGCCCCGGTAGAGGTCGTACATCCTGTTGAAACACCGGATGAGGGTGGACTTGCCGCACCCCGAGGGCCCGATGAAGGCGGTCACCTCCTTGGAGACGATGGGGAGGGAGATGTTTTTCAGGGCCAGGTTGGTGCCGTAATAGAAATGGAGGGAGCGCACCTCGATGCGGAGCGCCTTCCCGGACAAATCGCAGCCCTGCGTGGCGGAGTCCCTGGCCGGAGCCGCCTCCGTGGAGGACCCGCTCCGCGTGATCTCGGGAGGGGGCGATGTGACGGTCAGATTCATGGTCAGCTCCTTCCTATCTGGGTTCGGGACACCACGAGCCGGGCGACGACCGTGGTGCAGAGAACTCCCAGGGTGATGAGGAGGGCCGCGCCCCAGGCCTTGGAACGCCAGTCGTCGTACGGCGACATGGCGTAGTTGAAGAGGGTCACGTTGAGGGTCCCCATGGGCTTGGTGAAGTCGAAGTTCCAGTAGGGGTTGTTCAGGGACGTGAAGAGGAGGGGCGCCGTCTCGCCGCTCACCCTGGCGATGGCCAGGAGGATCCCCGTGGTGAGGCCGCCGAAAACGCGCCGGTAACAAATCCGGAAGACCACTTTCCAGTAAGGAGCTCCCAAGGCCAGGGCCGACTCCCGGAGGGAGTTCGGAACGAGCTTGAGCATCTCCTCCGTGGTTCGGACCACCACCGGGATCATGATGACCGCCAGGGCCACGGCTCCCGCGAATCCGGAGAACCCCCGCATGGGCTGGACCAGGACCGCGTAGACGAAGACGCCGATCACGATGGAGGGCGCGCTGGTCATGACGTCGGCCACGAACCGGACCACGCGGCCGAGCGCGGTCTGCCGGCCGAACTCGGCCAGATAGGTTCCGGCCATGAGGCCCACGGGCACCCCCATGGCCGTCGCGAGAACGGTGAGCATCAGGGTGCCCACGATGGCGTTGGCCAAGCCCCCGCCCGCCATTCCCGGGGGGGTGGGGAGCTGGGTGAAGAAGGCCCAATTCAGGGCAGGAGCACCTCGGAGGATCAGGATCCCCAGAATCCAGAAGAGCCAGAAGAGACCGAAGGCGGCCGAGGCGCCCGAAAGGACCAACATGGCCACGTTCACGGCCTTGCGTCTCATGTATCGGCCGCCCGAAATCTTTCCCGCGCTCATCTCGGCGCTCCCTTTACCTGGGCCTCGATGCGCCAGAGCATGAACTTGGCGAGGGCCAGGATGGTGGTGGTGATGAGGAACAGGATCAGCCCCAGCTCGATGAGGCTGGAGATGTACAAGGGGGACGTGGCCTCGCTGAATTCGTTCGCGAGGGTGGAAGCGATCGTATTGGAGGGGTTCAAGAGGCTCGCGGAGATTCTGTGGGCGTTGCCGATGACGAAGGTCACGGCCATGGTCTCGCCCAGGGCGCGGCCCAGGCCCAGGAACACCGCGCCCACGAGGCCGGACCGGGTGTGGGGAATGACCACCCCTCGGATGACCTCCCAGGTGGTGGCCCCCAGCCCGTAGGCGGATTCCTTGGCCATGGCCGGGACGAGGCTGAAGACGTCCCTGGACACCGAGGCGATGAAGGGAATGATCATGATGGCCAGAATGATGGCCGCCGTGAGCATGCCGATCCCCATGGGGATTCCTTGAAAGAGGGGGAGGAAGCCCAGGGTGGACTTGAGCCAGGGCTGCACGGTCCTGGCCATGATGGGGGCGAAAATGAACAGGCCCCACATACCGTAGATGATGCTCGGGACCGCGGCCAGCATCTCCACGCCCAGCCCCACGGGCTTCTGGAGCCAAGGCGGCGCCATCTCCGTGAGGAAGACGGCGATTCCGATGCTGATGGGGGTGGCGATGAGAATGGCCAGCAGGGAGGAGACGACCGTGCCGAAGATGGAGGGCAGGGCGCCGAAATCCTCGCGGACCGGGTCCCAGGCCGTGTTCCACAGAAACTTGAAGCCGAAGGTACTGATGGCCAAGTGGCCCTTGGAGTACAGGACGACGCAGATCGTTCCGATGAGCGCCAACACCAGGATCGCGAAGGCCGTGGTCGACCCTTTAAACACGATGTCGCCCCAAGGCGCAGGGGCTTTGCGGGAGGGGCGCCGGTTTTCGGCGGGTGCCGGCGAAGGCTCAGCCATGGTTCATTTCACCTTGGGAACCGGCCCGCCCGCCGGATTCCAAAGGGCCTTGCCCCCGCTTTTGAGCTGGGTGGCCCACACCTCCTCCACGCGGCGAACCGCTCCTTCCGGAAGGGGAACATAACCCAGTTCCGCGGCCACCGGAGCCCCGTCGCGCAGGCACCAGTCGAAGAAGGACAGCAAGCCCGCCGCCTTTTCGGATTCGGCCTGATCCCGGTAGACGAGGACGTAGGATGCCCCCGTGATGGGCCAGGTCCGCTCACCCGGGAGGTCCAGGAGGAGGGCCGCCTCGCCCGGAGCGCGAGACCAATCGGCCTGATCCGCGGCGGCCTTGAACGCGGAAGGCGACGGGGTGACGAAAGCGCCATCGCGGTTCTTGAGCGCGAGGGTGAGGAGCTTGCTCTGCTCCGCATAGGCGGCCTGCACGTATCCCAGGGCTCCCGGAAGGGTTTTGACGAAGGCGGAGACCCCTTCGCTGCCCTTGGCACCCGCGCCCACGGGCCAGCGAACCGACGTCCCCGCCCCCACGCTTCGCGCCCACTCGGGAGAAACCATGCAGAGGTAGTGGGTGAAGAGCCAGGTGCTTCCCGAGCCGTCGGCGCGCTGGACCACGGTGATGGGCAGATCGGGAAGCTTGAGCCCGGGATTGAGGGCGCGGATGGAGGCGTCGTTCCACGCGGTGATTTTCCCGAGGTAGATGCGGGCCACCACGTCACCCGTGAGTTTCAGGTCCCCCGGTTTCAGGTTCTCAAGGTTGGCCGCCAGGACCACAGCGCCGACCACCATGGGAAACTGGACCAGGCGCTCCGCCTCCAGAGCCTTCTCTGGGAGGGGCGCCTCCGAGGCTCCGAAGTCCACGGTACGCGCGCTGATTTGCTCCAGCCCGCCGCCCGACCCGATGGAGATATAATTGACCACAAATCCGGTTTTGGCCTTATATAGGTAGGCCCACTTCGCGTAAAGAGGAAACGGAAATGTGGCCCCCCCTCCATGGACGGGGTGCTGCGCCCACGGGACTTGCGAGGCCAGGGCCATGAGGAGACCCGCCGCCAGGAATCGGTATTTCTTCACTCGCGCCCCCAAGGAACGGCCTCCACGGCCAAAAGTTCAAATCAATTATATGACAGGGGAAGCGTGTCGCGGACCTTGCGCAGATGTTGCGAAAAAGAAATGATGCCCGCCATCGAGAACTCCCATGTGTCGCGGGACCCCCTCGCAGGACCCTCCCTTGACAGGCGATGGCCCTCAACGGTATCCTTTTCACTTGGCCGAAGTGGCGGAATTGGTAGACGCGCTGGGTTCAGGGTCCAGTGATCTCACGGTCGTGGGGGTTCGAGTCCCCCCTTCGGCACCAAGGCTCGAAAGCGGAGAGGGGCGACCCTCTCCGTTCTGCGTTAGCGGAGGTTCTACGGGAGGGGACGAGAAGGGCGGGAAACCCGCGGGCGGTGGTTACGAGAACGCGAGCGAGGAGCGAGCGTTCGGAGTTACACCGCAGCGGGAGGGCCCCGCCCCGGGAACCGTGGGCGGCCTTGAAACGCAAGCCGCGAGACTCGCGAGCGGCGAGGCTTCTAGGCCGCGCAGGTTCGAGTCCCCCCTTCGGCACCAAGGCTCGAAAGCGGAGAGGGGCGACCCTCTCCGTTTTGCGTTAGCGGAGGTTCTACGGGAGGGGACGAGAAGGGCGGGAAACCCGCGGGCGGCGGTTGGGAAAGCGCGAGACGCTAGACGCAAGACGCAAGACGCGAGACGCAGGACGCGAGACGCGAAACGCTAGACGCGAAATGCAAGACACCTAAATCCTTTTCATGGGCGTGGTGGAAGCACGCAGTCAGGAGCCGCAACCGGCCTTGGATGGCAAGCGCCCGCCCGTCCCCGCCACCGTAGTGTGCCGCACGGTTTGCTCCGGGCCGAGCCTCAGGCTATCCTTGATTCATGGCGGCATTGCTGGAGGTGCAAGACCTTCGCGTCGAATTTCCCTCTGCGTCGGGGCCGGTCACCGCGGTGGAAGAGGCTTCCTTCCGGGTGGAGGAGGGCGAAGCCGTGGCCCTCGTGGGCGAGTCCGGTTCGGGTAAGACGCTCTCCGCCCTGGCCATCCTTCGTCTGATTCCCCCGCCGGGCCGCATGGCCGGAGGGCGAATCCTCTTCAGAGGCAAAGAGGTGCCAGGTTTGGGGGATGAGGCGCTCAGGGCCTTCCGGGGCAAGGACGCGGCGATGATCTTCCAGGAGCCCCAGTCGGCATTGAACCCCGTCCTGACCGTGGGTTTTCAGATCGCCGAAGCAGTTCTGGCGCACGAGAAGGTGCCCAAGAAAGAGGCATGGGCCCGGGCGAGGGACCTTCTGGCCAAGGTCCGGATGGCCGATCCCGGGCGGTGTCTGGCGAGCTACCCGCACCAGCTCAGCGGCGGCATGCGCCAGCGCGCCATGATCGCCATGGCACTGGCCTGCAAGCCCGCCCTCCTCATCGCCGACGAACCGACGACGGCTCTGGACGTGACCGTTCAGGCCCAGATCCTCGATCTGCTGGCGGACCTGGGAGAGACCATGGGGATGGCGCTGCTTCTCATCACCCACGACCTGGGCGTGGTGGCCCGCGCCGCCCGCCGGGTCTACGTCATGTACGCCGGAAGGGTCGTGGAGGAGGCTCCCGTGAGGAGCCTTTTCTCCGGGCCGGGGCACCCCTACACCCGCGGGCTTCTCCAGTCCCTGCCGCGCCTGGACAGGCGTGAGCGCCGCCTCGTGGCCATTCCTGGCGCCGTGGCTCCCCCCGGATCCTTCGATCATTCCTGCGCCTTCGCCCCCCGCTGTGCACTTGCCGTCGAGGCGTGCCGGCGCCGGGTCCCTGACTGGCGTGACCTGGCCCCGGGGCACGCCGCGCGGTGCATCTTCGCGGCGGGAGAGGGCGCTTTCCCGGAGGGGACGCCGTGAGGGAAGGGAACCAGGCCCTCCTGGAGGCTCGTGACCTGGTCTGCCGTTTCCCTCTCCGCCGCGGCCTCTGGGGAAAACCCGTGGCCTACGTGCATGCCGTGGACGGCGTGAGCCTCACCGTGGGGGCAGGGGAGACCCTGGGCCTGGTCGGAGAGACGGGATCTGGCAAAACGACCGTGGGACGGATCCTCGTACGCCTCCAGGAGCCCGATTCGGGCCAGGTTCTCTTCGACGGCCAGGATCTCCTGGCCCTGAAGGGAAAAGACCTTCGCCAGCGCCGCCGCCAGTTTCAGATCGTGTTTCAAGATCCCATGGGAAGCCTGAACCCACGTATGCGCGTGAGGGACATCGTGGCGGAGCCCTTGCTGATCCACAAGCTGGGAACCCCGCGTGAACGCAAGGACCGGGCGGCGGCCCTCCTGGACAGAGTCGGCTTGAGCGCCTCGGCGGCGGACAAATACCCCCATGAGTTCTCGGGAGGGCAGCGCCAGCGCATCGGGATCGCCAGAGCCCTGGCCCTAAACCCGAAGTTCATCGTCCTTGACGAGCCTGTTTCGGCTCTTGATGTATCGGTGCAAGCCCAGGTAGTGAATCTCCTTCAGGACCTCCAGGAGGAGCGGGGCCTGGCCTACCTGTTCATCGCCCACGGCCTCCAGGTCGTGGCGCACGTGAGTGGGCGGGTGGCGGTCATGTACCTCGGGCGCATCGTAGAGCTCGGCCCCACCGAAGCAGTCTTTGAACGGCCCCTCCATCCTTACACCCGGGCTCTCCTGGCCTCGGTTCCCGAACCTGATCCGGATTGCCCAAGGACCTCCGTCCTCATCCAAGGTGAACTGACGGTGGAGCCGGGCCTCCGCGGAGGCTGCCGCTTCGCTCCGCGGTGTCCCCTCGCCGGCGAGAGGTGCCGGCTGGAGGAGCCTCTTCTCCGGAACTTCGACGGCCAGCAGGCCGCGTGCCATCGGGCGGGAGAGTGAAGGGAGCGGGAAGCGGGAAGCAGGGAGCAGGAAGCGGGAAGATCACCGCGCTGGTGCCCTGCCCACCTGTCCATGTAACCAGCCAAAGATAAAAAAAGGGCGGCCCGAAGGCCGCCCTTTCAGCCAAGCAAACAGCGCCTAGTAGTGGAAGTCGTAGGTGGTCTCGCCGCCGTCGGGATTCTCGAAGCGGAAGTGCGTGGTCTGGCCCTTGGGCACCAGAGCCTTGAGCGCCTTGCCGCCCGCGATCTTGATTTTGGCGGTGGTCTTGTACTGCACGTTGGTCCACTGCGTTTCGTTGATGTACACCTTCATGTTGGCTTGCAGGTTGCTCCCCGTCACGATGAGGGTGAAGGCGGCGGGGGGAGCGGCCTTCTTCATGAGGGTCACTACGGGCGGAGCAGCAGCCGTGACGGTGATGGCCAGGTGGGTGTCCGTGGCCGTGGCGCTCTTGCTGTCGGTCACCGTGAGGGTGACGTGGTAAGTCCCAGCGTCGGCGTACGTGTAAGACGGGTTCTGCACCGTTGAAGCGGCGCTGCCGTCACCGAAGTTCCAGGAGTAAGTGTAGGGAGCCGTGCCGCCCGAGGCGGAGCCCGTGAACTGGACGGCCAGCGGCTTGGACCCCGAGGTCTTGTCCGCCGAGGCGGTGGCCACGAGGGCCGCGGCGCCGGGAGTGATGGTGACCTGGGCGGTGGCCGTGGCGTTGGTGGAATCCTTCACCGTCAGGACGGCATTGAAGGTCCCCGCCGCTGTGTACGTGTGAGAGGGATTCTGGCTCGTCGAAGCGGCGCTGCCGTCACCGAAGTTCCACGAGTAGGTGTAAGGGCCCGTTCCGCCCGAGGCGGAACCCGTGAACTGGACGGCCAGCGGCGTGGCGCCGCCCGTCTTGTCGGCGGAGGCATGAGCGGCCAGGGGGCTGGGGCCGCCGCCGAGGTTGGCGATGTCGAGGCGGTCTTCGAGGAATCCGTAGCTGTTGCCGTCGTCACCTCCCACCTGGTAGAGGAGGCCGTTCACGACGCAGATCTTGTGATTGGCACGGCTGTAAAGGCCTTGAGCCGAGGTGAATGAATCCGCCGCGGGATCGTACACTTGGATGAAGGGAGCCAATCGGTAGTAGTTGGTGACGCCCTGGTTGTAAAGGTTTCGGCCGCCGGAGATGATGATGTGGTTGTTATACACCGTCGCCGCCGCTTCGTAGATGGGAATGGGGAAAGCGGCTCCGGTGGAGAAGGTATTGCCCGCCGGGTCGTAGATGATCACGTTTTCGTTCAGGTTGGACGTCGTTGCGGAGCCGACGTACCCGCCGAAGATGTAGATCTTACCATTGTAGGCGACGGCGGTGCCGGCCTCCATGGCGTTGGGGAGGTTGGCCTTGGTGCTCCAGGTGTTGGCGCTGAGGTCCAGCGCCCGGACAGCCGCCACATCGGCCGTGCCGTTGTAGCCGCCGAAGACGTAAAGGGCATTCCCCACCACGGCGCCGCAGGCCACGTTGGTGGCGTTGGGATCGGTGGCCATGGCGGTGAAGGTGCCGGCGGCCGGATCGTAAATCTGGGCGCTCCCGTCCACGCCTGAACTGGTGGCCCCATCGGCCATAGCGATCTTGCCGTTCCACACGTCCGCCACGGGGCTGAACAGGGGTTTGGGATTGGTGGCGCTAGCCGTGGTCCAGGTGCCCGAGGCGGGGTCGTAGACGTAGACGGCGCTGTTCATGCCGCCCCCGTTGCCGCCGCCGATGACGTAGATCTTGCCGTTGACGGCCTGTGCCGCAGCGGAGCCCACGTAATTGGGTACGGGCTTGTTGGGCTCGAAGAAGGTTCCCGTGGCCGGGTCAAAAACGTCCACGACGCGGAAGCCGGAAGCGCCGCCGATGACGTAGATCTTGCCGCCAACATTGATGGCGCCCGCTTCGTTGCGGACGAGGGGACTCGGGGAATGGCCGGTGAAGGCCGTCATGGTTCCGGCGGCGGGGTCCAGGATTTGGATGACGCCCGAATAGCCGTTATCGGCGGGCGGGCTGACCGAAGTGTTCCACTTGCTGCCGGGGAAAACGTAGACCTTGCCGTCGTCTCCGAGGGCGGCGCCGAAGTTGGAGGTGAACTCACCCGAGACCATGGGGATAGTCGTGGAGTCCCACGTATTGCCCGCGGGATCGTAGGAGATGGCGTTGCCGATGTACTTGGAGGCGGTGGTCCCGCCGTTGTCGCCGCCGATGACGTAGATGCGGTTCTTGGAAGGCACCGCCACGGCCGCACCGTAGGCACGCACCACGGGCATGCTGGCGCCGGTGCTCCAGGCGTTGGAGGCCGGATCGTAGATGTTCACGGTCTTCTGGTAGGTGCCCGTGTTGCCTCCAAATAGGTAGATCTTGTTGTTCCATACCGCTGACATCTGACCCCGGATGGGGGACGGCGTATTTTTGGCCGTGGTCCAGGTGTTGGTGGCCGGATCGTAGACCTCGTTCACGTCAACGGGGCCGCCCGCGCCGGAGGAGTCGATGGTTCGGCCGCCCATGACGTAGATCTTTCCGCCCACGACGGCTGCGGTGCACAGGTACCGCGCCGTAGGCATGGCCGCACCGGCGGTCCACGTGTCGGACGAGGGGTCGTATATCTGGGTGGTGTTGAGGGTGAGAGAGTTCTCCGTCTCGGTGCCCGTGAGGCCGCCGAAGACGTAGATCTTGCCGTTCACGGTGGCCACTCCCGACCAGCCGGCGCTTTGCGGCAAGGGCGCCTTGACCCCTTGCCAGGTGATGGGGAACGGGGGTGCCGCGGCGAGAACGGCGATGCCGAGCGCCAGGCCCAAGACGGCCAGAAGGGTGAACCTCGCTAAACGAGAGACCTTGACCATGCGTTCCTCCCTGAAAGTGTGGTGCGGATGCCCTTGCAGACCATGTCCAACTCATTCCAGACGAAAGCTTATACCAGCCCTTCGCGGGGAGCAATCCCCCCGAGAATTTAGGCAACTTGCAGCAGCCTTGCGCGTCAGTCAGTCCCGGCCCACGCCTTGACCGCCACGGCACCATGAAGCTATGGTTAGGCGGACGCGGCGGCGTCCGCAGGGGAGGGGTCATGGCCAAGGCAAGGCATCCTAAAGGCTTGTACGTTTTGTTCTTCACCGAGATGTGGGAGCGGTTCGGCTTCTACACCATGCTGTTCATCTTCACCCTGTACCTGGACGAGTATTTCCATTTTCGGCACCCGGGAACCATCTACGGCGCCTACCTCGCCCTCGTCTACTTCACCCCCATCGCGGGAGGCTGGGTGGCGGACCGGGTGCTGGGCTTCCGCAAGACCATCGTCTTGGGCGCCATGCTCCTGGCGGCGGGTTACGCCATCATGGCCGTGAAGGTGCCCAACTCCCCCCAGGTGGAGCAGCAGGTGGTGGCCGCGGAAAAGGCCCAGGCCCAGGCCTTCGCTGACTGGCAGAAGCGGGGAGAGGCGGCCGAGGCGCAAGGCCAGCCCTTCAGCGAAGCCCAGCCCCGGTACGATGGCCCCGAGCGGACGGCGGGCCAGCCGCTCCTCTTCCTGTCCCTTCTGGTCCTGGTCCTCGGGAACGGCCTTTTCAAGCCCAACATTTCGGTGATGGTGGGCAATCTCTACGCGGAGGACGACCCGCTCAAGGATTCGGCGTTCAACATTTTCTACATGGGCATCAATATCGGAGCCTTTTTCGCCCCGCTGGCGGCGGCGTTTTTGCGCAACAAGCTCGGTTGGTGGTGGGCCTTCGGCGCCGCCGCCGTGGGCATGCTCATCGGGCTGGCCATCTTCCTCCTTTTCCAACGCTTCATCGCTCACGCGGAGATCAGCAACCATTCGGGTTCCGTGGTGAAGGGCGAGGCGCTGACGAAGAAGCAGGAATGGAACCGCATTTTCGCGCTCCTCGCCATTTACGCCATCGTCGTCCTCTTCTGGATGGCGTTCCACCAGAACGGATTCACCATGACCCTATGGGCGCGGGACTCCACGGGGCCCATCTTCGGGTTTCAGATCCCTCCCGAGGCTTTCGGGGCGGCCAACGCATTTTTTGTCGTGACGCTCACGCCCCTGGTGGTCTGGTTCTGGGGCAGGCTTCGGGGACGCGGATTGGAGCCTTCCACGCCCGCCAAGATGGGCATCGGCATGATCCTGACGGCCGGGGCCTTCGGTGTCATGGGCTTGGCGGGCCGCATGGGAGGAGACGTGGGACGGGTTTCCCCCCTCTGGCTCGTGGCGGCCTACTGCGTCGTGACTTTGGGTGAACTCAATCTCAGCCCCATGGGGCTGGCCTTCTGCTCCAAGGTGGCTCCGCCCCGCTTCAGGGGCCTCATGATGGGCCTCTGGTTCGGCGCCACGGCGTGCGGGAACTATCTGGCGGGAGGCATTGAATTCCTTTGGGATCGCTGGCCTCACAGCGGGTTCTTCTTCTTCCTCGTGGCATCGAGTCTCTTCGCGGCCCTCTTGCTGGGGTTGGTGTTGCGCAAGGTGAACGCGGCGGTGGAGAGTTAGGGAGCGGGGAGCGGGAAGCAGGGAGCGGGGAGCAACCTCCCCGTTGGTCCCGCCGAACGAGGAAACGCAAGAAAAGAGGCGGGCACGCGCCCGCCTCTTTCGTCGTGTGGACCGCCTGCTAGTCGCTGAAAGCCAGGTACCCCGGAATGATGAGGTTGAGCAGGGGAATGATCATGAGGATGCCCAGCCACGAGGGCTTCCCTCTGCGCTCGGAGATGCTCATCCAGATGAGGATACCGAAGACGATGTTGAGGAGCGGGATGAAGAGCATGATGATCCACCACCACTCTTTCCCCGCGCACTGGACGAGGGTCCAAAGGTTGACGATGGGGATCCACGCGAGCCAGGCGTTTTCAACGCCCAGCTTCTGTGCGATCTTCATCAGGCACATGGAAAAATAGACATAGATGACGAGAATGAAGCAGCAGTATGCCCCCATCATTCCCGCGAGCAATCCGCCTCCTAGCGCCTGTCTTCCAGCTTCTTCCATGGTTTGCCTCCTCCCGTTTGCCTTCCGCCCGGCCAGGCCTTGCGCCTGCTGGGGTAGGAATTTGGCCGTAGGATGGCCCCGGAACAGCCAGAAGTCAAGACGGGCCGGGGGTCTCTGAGCGAAAGGGGCCGCAGGACGCTGCTGGACTGGTCATCTCCGCAGGGGGCGCCTACGCGATTTCGACTTTTCGAGGGAATGTTCCTGGCTGTTGACGTCCCTGGCAGGAGCCCCTAAAGTGGAGCTGGACGGCACCGAAACGAGGGAGGGTAAATTGATGGAGGCCTTGAGCCGGGTCCTAAGGGGGCAAGGGCGTCTCCCATGGCTCGTGGTGTTGAGCCTGGCCTTTCTGGCCTGCACCACGTACCGGCCTACGACGACGGACGGCAGAACCATCTACCGCGAGGCGTGCGCCTCCTGCCATGCCGTGCCTCCCGCCACGGGTCCCAACCTCGTGGGCATGAGGCTTACACCCGAAAAGGTGGCGCAAACGCTCGACAGGGGCGGGAAAAAGATGCCCGCGTTTCCAGGCATCCAAGGAGAGGCCAGGCGGAATCTCATCCAGTATGTGGTCACCCTGCAAAGTCCGAATGGCAACTGAGGGAGCGGGTGGAGGACGCCCGCCTTCGCTGTGACCCTTCTCACAAAGGCCCGTGCCGCGCTTGAGGTGCCGTGTATCTTTGGTTATGCTCTTCATGGTCGTTGACCAGGGAGGAATGGATCATGAAAACGACGCTATTGTTGGCCGCTGCGATTGCGGCGCTGAGCCTGCAGTCTCACGCGGCCGGGTTGGGCATCTACTACAAGGGATCCGTCATGGTGGAAGGCGGTGACTCGCAGGCCAAGGCGGAGAAAATGTCCGCCGAAGAAAAGGCGAACATGCGCCAGATGGGCCTGAATCCCGATGCCTTTGTGGGGTATGAGTTCGAGGCCAGGGCCGAGGGCGGCAAATTCAAGATGACGTACCTCACCGACTTCGGGCTTTTCGGCAAGGGCAGCTACTTGCTCGGGGACGCCGCCGCTAAGAAGGGATATTTCGTGTTTCCCGACAAGAAAGAGTACATCGAGATGGACACGGAGCGGCTGCAGAGCGCGGCCAGCAGCATGGCCCAGTCCATGAAGATCACCTACGCGAATCAGAAGGCGGACGTGACGGCGCTTCCCCCCAAGCTGGTGGAGGGAACACTCTGCCAGGGCAAGCGGGTGGCCCTGTCCTACGACACGTCGGCGAAGGTCATGGGATTCTCAAGCAAATCCCACACGGAAGAGACGACCGACTACTACACGACCAACGCGTACGACGCCCTGACTCTTTTCGGCGGGCGCAACTGGCAAGCGATGGGCATGGTGACGGGGGACAAGGAGTTCGACAAGTCCATCGCCGCCAAGGTCGGGTTCCTGGGCTTCCCCGTCCAGATCGTGAGCCACCGATTCGTGAACGGGAAGGACGAGGGAACCACCACTTACACCACCAAAGATATCCAGCTTACGGCCATGTTGCCGGGAACCTTCGATCTCCCCTCGGGGTACACCAAAACCGAATTCGGCGCCGGCTCCATGATGAAGAACATGTTCAAGCAAGGTGGAAGCGGGGGCGAGGAGGGGGCAGAAGCTTCCTCCTCCCAAGAAGGCCAGCAGCAGGAGCAACAGAACCAGCCGAAGAAGAAGCCCTCCTTCAAAGATCTTCTCAAGGGGCTTGGGAGGTAGCGGAGGCTCCCTTCGCGGACGAACCGGGGGAGAGGGGCTGCCCTCCCCCCGTAGCCTGCCCCGCGGCGGCCAGACATCTAAACTAGCCCGCCAAATGTGGTACACTCCCCAACCTGAAAACGAAGGGAGACGGCCTTGTCCCGCGTAGACTTGCACGTACATACCCGTCACTCCGAATGGCGCCACATGCGGTTCGTCCACCCCAGGGACTCCTACGTCGAACCCGTGGATGCCTACAGGGCGGCACGCCGTGCGGGAATGGACTTGGTGGCCATCACGGACCACGACGCGGTGGAGGGCGCCTTGGGCCTCATGCACCACCCCGAGGTCGAGCCTGAGCGCATCATCGTGGGCGAGGAGGTGGAGTGCACCTTTCCGGAGACGGGCCAGTGGGTCCACGTGAACGTGCTCGGGCTCATGGAGGCGGATCACCACGAACTGAGGCGGCGCCGGGATGACGTCAGGGCGGTCGTGGAGTATTGCCAGGGCCGCGGCCTCCTCCACGTACTGAACCATCCCTTCCAGTCCTATTTCGGCCAGAAGCCTCTCCAGGCCTATATCGAGGACATCCTCGCCCTCTTCACGCACGTGGAGGGGTTTAACGGAGGGGTGACCCTTCTCCAGAACAGGGCCGTGGGGGCGCTGTGCCGGGAGGCCGGCGCCAGGGGCCACCGGCTCACGCAGGTGGGAGGATCGGATGCCCATCTCGCCGGGCGCGTGGGGGCGGCCTGGACGGAGGCCGCCGGGGACACGGCGGCGGCGTTCCTGGAGGAAGTCAAGGCGGGGCGCTGCCATCCCGGCGGCACCATTGGCGGCACCTGGGGGCTCTTCGCGGATGTCCAATCCATCATCGCGACCTATTACGGGCGCCTTTACACGGGGCGCGGCGAAGGCGGCACGGCCTGGGATTCGGCGAGCGACCTTCTGGGAGCCACCCTTTGCCTTCCCGCCGCCTTCGGGCCCTTTCCGCTGGCCGTCGTGGCGGCCAACCAGATCCGCCAGAAGTGCATTTCACGGGCCGTCTTGACGAGGCTGCCGGGCTTGAATTGGAATAGAATCCAGGCGCCGGCCCTTTGACCGATCCCTTGTTGGAGGATACGCCATGACCACCAGGCACAAACCCTTGCTTGCGGATCAGGCTCCCGAGGTGCCGTTGGGGCTCCCTCGAAAGGAAGACTCCCTTTGTCCCGAATGCCTGGCCGTCATTTCCGCGGACCTCGCGGAGGAGGGCGGCAAGGTCGTCATGCGCAAGACGTGTCCGCAGCACGGCCCTTTCGAAGACATCGTCTCGTCCAACTCGGCGGTCTTTCTGAGAATGGAGCGCTACGCCGTGGACGGGTCGGTGGACTTCGAGAATCCCATGGAGCCAGATTCCGGCTCGTGTCCCCACGGCTGCGGGCTCTGTGCGGGCCACCGGTCCCACGCGGCCCTCACCAACCTGGACCTGACCAACCGCTGCAACCTGCGCTGCCCTTACTGTTTTGCCAACGCCAACGTGCAGCCTTACGTGTACGAGCCGAGCCTGGCCCAGATCGAGGCCATGATTGACCAAGCCCTCGCCATGAGGCCGCGCCGCATGCAGGCGATCCAGTTCTCCGGCGGGGAGCCGACCCTCTCCCCCCACTTCATCGAGGCCTGCCGCCTGGCCAAGTCCAGAGGCGTCAAGATGATCCAGGCGGCCACCAACGGCATCCGCTTCGCCCAAGAGGAGGGTTTCGCCGAGAAGGCCGCGGAGGCGGGCCTCAACGCCGCCTACCTCCAGTTCGACGGGGTGGACGACGAGGTCCACCGAGTCACCCGCGGCGTCAAGGGCCTCTACGAGATCAAGCTCAAGGCGCTGGAGGCCTTCCGCCGAGCGGGGATTCGCGTGACCCTCGTCCCCACGCTCATCAAAGGGGTGAACGACCACCAGCTGGGTGACATCCTGAAATTCGCCCTCGCCCACATGGACGTCATCGTGGGCGTGGCTCCCCAGCCCGTCTCCTTCACGGGGCGCATCGACCAGGCGGAACGCCTGGCCCGGCGCTACACCAGCGCCGACGTGGCCCTGGATATCGAGCGCCAGACGGGCCTGCTCAAGGCGGAGCGGGACTGGTATCCCTTCAGCATCACCGTGCCCTTCACGAGGGTGGCGGAGAACGTCTTGGGCGCAGACGCCAACGGATTCCTCCCCATGCACTGCAGCGCCCATCCCGGCTGCGGCGTATCGGCCTATCTCCTGGTGAACCAGCGCACGGGAGCCACGGCCCCTCTCAATGAGGTGTTCGACATCGACCGGGCCCTCCTGCTTATGGACGAACTGGGCCGCAAGACCCGCCGAAGGCCCTCGCGCCTGTACACCACCGCCCAGATCTTCAACATCCTGATGAAGACCTACCGCCCAGATAAGGCACCGCCGGGCCTCAACTTCCTCCAAATGGCTAAGACCGTGGATGCCATTTCGGGGAAGCGCCTCATGGGCATCGCCAAGAAGCGGCGCTACGAGTGGCGTCTTCTCCTCGTGGCCTCCATGCACTTCATGGATGCCTACAACTACCAGGTGAGCCGGGTCAAGAATTGCACCATCCACTACAGCACGCCCCGGGGCCGCATCTACCCCTTCTGCACCTACAATTCGGGCCACGTATTCCGGGACGAGGTGGAGCGCGAGTTCAGCGTGCCCAAGGACGTGTGGCTCAAGCAGCGAGGCGGCCAGTACGTCAGCGAGGGCTTCCTGGAATAGTCGGCTCCACGGCGAAGAGTCTCGTATAGTGGGGCAAATCGCGCAGACTCTCAGTGATGTGAGGCCACCGCTCCCGAGGGAGAGGTGCAATATCCCCAAAGCCATGGAATACGGGCCTTGAGCTCGTGTTGACACGTCTATAGGGCTGTGTTAGGCTCCTCGCCTGACTTTCGCCCGGTCAGGGTGTCACAACACAGCTTCATCGAAGGGGGTCTGGATGCAGAGCGCATATCTGCCGATCCTGATCATGGTTGCGGTGGCGATGTGCATCGCCGTCGGGCTGGCGGTGGCTTCGTGGCTCCTGGGCTACGTGCGCCGCTCCAGGACTCTGCTGACGCCCTATGAATGCGGCTTGGACCCCATGGACGAGCCCTTCAGGCGCGTTTCGGTTCGGTATTACGTGGTGGCTCTTCTTTTCCTCCTGTTTGATGTGGAAACCCTCTTCCTGTTCCCGGTGGCGGCCGTATACCGCGAGCGGGTGGCCGCGGGCTGGGGGCTCTTCGTGTACGGCGAACTGCTCCTCTTCCTGGCGATCCTCCTCGTGGGCTACGTGTACGCCCTCAAGAAAGGCGCTTTGCGATGGGAGTAGATACGGAAACTCTCGCGCTTGATACACGGACTCAAGACGACCTGGCGCTTCTCAAAGACGGCGTCGTTTTGGGCACCCTGTCCAAGGTCGTGGACCTGGCCCGCAAATACAGCCTGTGGCCCATGCCCTTCGGGCTCTCCTGTTGCGCCATCGAAATGATGGCCGTGGCGGCGAGCCGGTACGACCTGGCCCGCTTCGGCGCGGAGGCCATGCGCTTCACCCCCCGCCAGTGCGACCTCATGATCGTCGCGGGCACGCTCACGAAAAAGATGGCCTCGGCGGCACGGCGCATCTACGACCAGATGCCTGAACCCAAGTGGGTCATCGCCATGGGAGTCTGCACGACCACCGGCGGCATGTTCAACAGCTACAGCGTGGTCCAGGGCATCGACCACATCATCCCGGTGGACGTCTACGTGCCGGGCTGTCCGCCGAGGCCCGAGGCGCTCATTTACGCCGTCATGAAAATCCAGGAGCGCGTCATGAAGGAGAAGTGGCGGCCCGCCGGAGAGCGCCGCCGCAGCGGACACTATCGCGGACGCGACCCGAAGTACGGCGCGCTCCCCGTCCTGGATCCCGGCGTGAAGCAGCTCGAAGGCAATCCGGACGACAAGGACACGCCGACCTGGCGCAAGGGCTACTACGGCGGCTGATCAAGACCGCGGGGAAGCGAAAAGACGCATGGCCGACCTGACGAACGACATCCGAGACCGCTTCCCCGATGCCCTCAAGGAGGTCGTCGTGACCCCCGGGGAGACCACCCTCGTGGTGGAGGCTGCCCAAGCCAAGGCGATCCTGCGCTTCATGAAGGCGGAGCGCGGGTTCAACTACCTTGTGGACGTCTCCTGCGCCCACTGGCCCGACGAGGGGCGCATCGACGTGGTCTACCAGATCAGGAACCTCTCCACCCGCGAGCAGGTCCGTGTCCGCGCCGCGCTTCCCGTGGAGGATCCCTCCATCGAAACGGTCGCCGACCTCTGGCGCACGGCCAACTGGCTGGAGCGCGAGGTGTACGACCTCATGGGCATCATGTTCATGGGGCACCCCGACCTCCGGCGCATCATGCTGCCGGAGGATTTCGAGGGGCACCCGCTCCGCAAGGAGTACCCTATGGAGGGAGACGACGAGTGGCGGAACTATCTGCCGCCGGAGGAGTCCCAGCCGTGAGAACGAGAATGGGTGATTTCGAATTTCGAATTTCGAATGGAGTAATTGTCTCCTGCCACTTCGCAATTCGCACTTCGCACTTCGAACTTCGCAATTGCTTCTGCACCCCCGGAGGCGTCTCTTGAACCGCACCACCGTGGACCGCGAGCGCCTCGGCCTCAACACCGAGCTGGTGACCGTCAACATGGGCCCCCAACACCCGGCGACCCACGGGGTGCTCCGCATCGTGTTGACCCTGGACGGCGAGGTCGTCGTGTCGGCCAGGCCCGACGTGGGCTACCTTCACCGAGGCATCGAGAAAATCTGCGAGACCATGACCCTCCACCAGGCCATCCCCTACACCGACCGGATGGACTACCTCGCACCCGTCGTGAACAACCTGGGCCTGGCCATGGCCGTCGAGAAGCTGGTGGACTTCCAGATCACCGAGAAATGCCGCGTCATGCGCGTGGTCTGCATGGAGCTGGGGCGCCTGTCGAGCCACCTCCTCTGGCTTGCCACCGCGGGCTTGGACATCGGCGCGGGAACCGTCTATTTCTACGCGTTCACGGGCCGCGAGCGCATCATGGACCTCTTCGAGCGCATGTCCGGCGCGAGGTTCACGGTCTCCTACGGCCGCATCGGCGGGCTCGCCCGGGACTGGGAAGCGGGGATCGAGCGGGACATCCTCAAGGTCATGGACCTCACGAAGGACGCCATCAGCGAGGTCGACAAGCTCCTCACCCGGAACAAAATCTGGTGCGACCGGAACCAGAACGTGGGGCCCATCTCCGCGGAGGACGCCATCGACCTGGGGCTGAGCGGGCCCAACCTCCGCGCGGCAGGGGTCGAGTGGGACATCCGCAAGGCCTACCCCTACCTCGG
Source organism: Acidobacteriota bacterium (assembly GCA_021813555.1). Classification (GTDB taxonomy): domain Bacteria; phylum Acidobacteriota; class UBA4820; order UBA4820; family DSQY01; genus JAKAJA01. Next base: position 3,401 of record JAKAKG010000193.1, on the reverse strand, counting down.
CTACGACCGGTACGACTTCGAGATCCCGGTGGGCGAGCACGGCGACTGTTACGACCGGTACCTCGTCCGCATGGAAGAGATGCGCCAGAGCATCCGCATCGTGGAGCAGGCGCTCAAGGAGTACGACCCCTCGGGCCCGCTCTTCCCCACCGATCCGGCATCTCAAAAGGTTTTTCTGCCCCGGAAGGACCGGGTCCTCACCAAAATGGAGGAGCTCATCCACCAGTTCATCGTGGCCACCGAGGGTCCCAAGACCGAACGGGGCAAGGAGATCTACTTCTCCATCGAGGCGACCAAGGGAGAGCTGGGCTTCTACCTCGTGGGTTCCGGCACCAACGTGGCGCACCGATGCCACTTCCGGAGCCCCTGCTTCGTGAACCTGCAGGCGCTCCCCGTGATGGTGGAGGGCCAGATGGTGGCGGACGTGGTGGCCACCGTCGCCTCGCTCGATCCCGTGCTCGGAGAGGTGGACCGGTGAGCTACGCGAACGTGTCCGAGATGCTTGCGAACTCCGAATTCCTGGCCAAGGTGGAAGACCTGGCCAAGTCCTACCCCGAACCGCGCACCGCCCTCCTGCCCGCGCTTCATCTGTGCCAAGCCGAGCTCCGCCACGTTCCCGTGGAGTTCCAGGCCTTTATCGCCGAAAGGCTCGGCATGGCCCCCGCCCACGTTCGGGGCGTGGTGACTTTCTACGAGATGTACAGCGAGAAGCAGCTCGGCCGGTACCTTCTCCAGGTGTGTAAGACGTTGCCCTGCATGCTCGCCGGGTCAGAAATCCTCCTGGAGCACCTTCAGGCCAAGCTCGCCCTTAAGCCCGGCCAGACCTCGGGCGACGGGCGCTTCACCCTGATCACCGTCGAGTGCATCGCCTGCTGTGACGGCGGACCGGCCCTCATGGTCAACGAGACCCTCCACCGGCACGTGACTCCCGCCGACGCGGACCGGATCCTTGGCGAGTTGGAATGACGAAGACAATGAAAGGGCCACAATTTAACCGCAAAGACGCCAAGAACGCCAAGAATGAAGAGATTTATTCTTTCAGAGAAAGACCTTTGCGCCCTTTGCGCCTTGGCGGTTCAGTGTTTAATCTCTTGGGATGGTGCCATGGCTGAGGTCCTCAAGCTCCTGACGAGAAACGTGGGGAAGGCCAACTCCACCAACGTGGACTCATACATGGCCTCGGGCGGCTATGAGCCGCTCATGACCGCCCTCCACAAGATGAGCCCCGAGCAGGTCCTGGGCGAGGTCAAGGCGAGCAATCTCAAAGGACGCGGCGGCGCGGGCTTCCCGGCGGGCCTCAAGTGGTCCTTCCTTCCCAAAGGCAAGGACCGGGTCAAATACCTCGTCTGCAACGCCGACGAGAGCGAACCGGGGACCTTCAAGGACCGGCTCCTCATCGAGAACGACCCCCACGCGATCCTCGAAGGTATGATCCTCGCCGGCTTCGCCACTCAGGCCGCCGGCGCGTTCTTCTACATCCGGGGCGAGATGCCCCAGGGTTTCCGCATCTTCCAGCGGGCCGTGGATCAGGCCTACGAGCGGGGATTCCTGGGCAAGAATATTCTGGGCTCCGGTTTCAGCTTCGACGTCTATGTGTCGCGCGGCGCCGGTGCCTACATCTGCGGCGAGGAGACGGCCCTCATGAACTCGCTGGAGGGCAAGCGCGGCGAGCCGCGGCTCAAGCCTCCGTTTCCCGCGGGCTTCGGCGTCTACGGCCAGCCTTCCAACATCAACAACGTGGAGACCTACGCCAACGTTCCGCTGATCATCAAGAACGGCGGGGCATGGTACGCGGCCATCGGCGCGCCCAGCGCCCCGGGTCCCAGGCTCTACGGAGTCTCGGGACACGTGAAGCGTCCGGGCGTCTACGAACTGCCCTCGGGCGTGAACCTGCGCGAGCTCATCTACGAGCACGCGGGGGGTATCCTCGGCGACCGTCCTCTCAAGGCTGTCATCCCCGGCGGCTCCTCCGTGCCCGTCCTGCGGGCGGACCAGATCGACGTGACCATGGATCCTGACGGCCTGAAAAAGGTGGGGACCATGGTGGGATCCGCGGGCGTCATCGTCATGAACGATACGGTGTGCATGGTGAAAGCCATGGTCAACCTGATGCAGTTCTACGCCCACGAGTCATGCGGGCAGTGCACGCCTTGCCGCGAGGGAACGCACTGGCTGAAGCTCATCCTCCAGCGCATCGAGGAGGGGGGAGGCAAGCCGGGCGACGTGGATCTCATTTTGGACGTCTCCAACAACATCATGGGACGCACCATCTGCCCCCTGGGCGATGCGGCGGCCATGCCCGCCATCGCCTTCGCCACGCAGTTCCGTGATGAATTCGAGGCGCACATCCGGGAGGGCCGCTGCCCCATGGCCCACACCCACATGACCGTGGCGGTCTAGACGCCAAGGGATCGAACGGCGAGTATGGTGGTAGGGGAGGGGAGACAACCGTGAGTAAAAGAAAACGCCTCACATCCTCGCGTCCTCCCCGTGGATGCTTTCTTTTGAGGATTTCATGCCGCTGATCAGGATCGACGACAAGGAGATCGAAGCGCCTGAAGGGGAAACCATCCTTCGGCTGGCGCTGAAGCACGGGATTTACATCCCCTATTATTGCTGGCACCCGGCTCTCTCCATCGTGGGCCAGTGCCGCATGTGCCTGGTGGAGGTGAAGGGCGTCCCCAAGCCCCTCACGGCCTGCTCCACGGCGGTCACCTCGTTGCCGCCCGACAAGAAGATCGACGGCAAGTACGACATGGTGGTCGATACCAAGAGCCAAGTCACCAAGAAGGCCCAGAAAGGCGTCCTGGAGTTCCTCCTCCTGAACCATCCCCTGGACTGCCCCATCTGCGACCAAGCGGGGGAGTGCCAGCTCCAGGAATACTCCTACACCTACGGAGAGCCCGCGAGCCGCCTGGAATTCGAAAAAGTCCACGCGCCCAAGCGGGTGGACATCGGGCCCCACGTCGTCTTTGACGTGGAGCGCTGCATCAAGTGCACGCGGTGCATCCGCTTTTGCAAGGAGATCACGCGGACGGAAGAGCTGACCCTCGCCGAACGGGGCGTCCATGCGCGGGTGGAGACGTTCCCCGGGAAGCAGCTGGACAATCCCTACTCCGTGTGCACGGTGGATGTCTGCCCCGTGGGCGCCCTTACGAGCAGGGAATTCCGGTTCAAGCAGAGGGTCTGGTTCCTCACCTCCACCAACTCCGTCTGCCAGGAGTGCTCCCGGGGGTGCAGCGTTCGGGTGGACACCTATAAAGGCGAGGTCCTCCGCCTCGTGCCGCGGGACAACCCCAAGGTGAACGGCCCCTGGATGTGCGACTACGGCCGCCTCGTCAGCGAGCGGATGAAAGACCTCACGGTCCTGGCCCGCCCCAAGGTGCGGGAGGGCGGCCGGC
>JAKAKG010000173.1 GCA_021813555.1 Acidobacteriota bacterium | reverse complement strand
GCGGAGGCGGGAAGGACGGTGGAGCACGATGGCACGAAGGGTGGGAGCCGCTGGCTCCGCACACTTCGTAAGGTGCCCCTGCCGACCCTCACCACAGAGCAGCGCGTCGAGATTGCCATCCGCGTCGCCCTGTGGCACCGCGACGCTCTCCCTCCCGCCTATATCACTTGGGCCGAACGCTGGCTATCAGGTGAGGACCGGAGTGCGGAGGCGGCGGAGGAGGCGGCGGATGAGGCGGCGCGGGCGGCGGAACGGGCGGCGGCGCGGGCCACCGACAAGCGCGCCTTCGCCGAGCGCCTGACCGAGCTAGTTCGGACGGTGGTCACGGGGCAGGGAGAGGGGTAGGCCATGCGATACAGGATGACTGACGGGATAGCGTGGTACGGTGTGCGTTGGGGCCGTGAGCTGTTCTGGTTCCGGTCGTTGCTCCTGGCGGTACGTTTCCAGGTCGCCCTCAGGGGCGGTCGATGACTGAGGCCCGCACGGCCGCTGATGCCCTGGCCCTGGCCCGTGCGTTGCGGGACCGGGCGCAGTGGCCGGAGCTCACCCTCCGCCGCTTGCTGGCCCTATACTGCCAGCGGGGCGACGTGGTGATGGCGGGCCTTGTGCGGCACGAGTTGCGGGAGCGGGAGCGGGAGCGCGTACAGGCTCCCCTCCCGTATGATGTTACGCTATGGGGATAAAGGAGGTAGAGAGATGGCTAGGATACGGTGGGCCTGCGAGGCAGACGAGCATCTGGCGCGGACGCAGCTGGAGTGGTGCGGGGGATCGGTAGCGATGGAGTCGTGGGCGGGCGACGGGGTCGCTAACCACTGCGTGGGCTGGGCCGATGCGTGGGACGTCCTCGCAGCCCTGGAGGGGGCGGAGTGGGCGGAGGGCACTGCCGCCCGGATCGTGGGCACGTCTCACGACGGCGCCGCCCTCCGGTGCCTCGCTGAGGCGGAGCGCCTGGAGCCCACGGGCGGAGGCGGCTATGACCGCTATCAGTACTGGGTGCTGGAGATCTACCGCGAGGCGTCGGGCTGCGATCATGGCACGCTGGAGCTGTACTATATCCCAGACGGCGGCTGGTGAGGGAGGGGACGCCATGCGGGTCGAATACTTCGGAGGTGAGAGCCGGCCTAAAGGATGGTATTGGGCCGACGAGGGGACGGGGGCCGAGACGGATGATTGGTGGGGACCGTATGCCAGCGAGGAGGCCGCGAGGGAGGACGCTACGCGGGTCACGCACGCAGCCAGCCGGGAGGCCCTCGGGCTGGTAGAGGATGATTGATGCGCTGGGAGGAAAGACACATGAACATTCGCGAATGGTGCCAAGAGAAGCGTATCACGGCAACGGCGGAGAGGGTAGACAGCAATCCGACCATGGAGGACGGCGGAGACATGGACCATTGGCGCGTCACGCTCCGGCGCGGGAAGCGCCGCATGGTCACGCATTACTCGCTGGGCTGGGGCCACAACGGGCGCGCGCCTAAAGCGGAGGAGGTACTAGACTGCATAGCCTCAGATGCGGCGGGAGTCGAGAACGCCCGCGACTTCTCGGACTGGTGTGCAGACTACGGCTATTCCGACGATTCGCGGAAGGCTGAACGGATCTTCCGCGCCTGCGCGGCGGAGGCCCGGCAGTTGCGGCGCTGGCTGGGGGATGGCCTATATGATGATCTGTTGTGGCATGTAGAGCGCCTATAATGCGCTGGCTCGTGATAGTCGCGGCCGTCGTGGTAGCGGATTGGGTCTGGGCCGCGCTGAGGGCGCGAGGAGAGGAGGCGAGGAGGAGGCTATAACGTAGGCGGCGCGGACCTTAGAGCTCGGGGCCGGGATTTCTCCCGGCCCTTCTTTTTGACCCATACAATTACCCTGCCCCTCCGCGTCTCGCCTTTCCTGGGGCAACCTCGCGCGCCGTTTTTCGGCGCCGACGCCCAGCGAGCCGCGGGAAGGGCCAACCTCCCGCACAGTTGACGCACAGGTAACGATCCACGACAACCCGCCCGTCCTTGCCCATATGCCCCAGCGCGACGGCCGCACCCTGGCCGCACTCGTGGCACGCGCAGCGTTCCTCCTGAGAACCACCGGCCGCTTTTTTTGCCCCTGCTTTTCCGTCCAATGTTTCGCCCTCCAAGGCTACCCCCACGGGTCTTTTTTTGCGGACGCCTTGCGCCGCGTATCTGAGTAATTAGGGGACGTCAATCCCCGGCCCATACGCCGTCCGGCCGCATCTTCGCCAATGCCAACAACTGCGCCAACGCCCTCTTCGCGTTACCTTCTGTCGGCTCCCAGTAGTCGTCGTCGGCATCGTCCCCGAGTTCAGACATGGCCCGCTCCAACACCGGGATGCTTTCCGCTCCGGTCATGCCGTAGAGCTTGCGAATTCCGGTTTTCCCGCCGCCGAACATCTTGTCGAACGAAGACAGTTCAACGTCCGAATCTCCGAACGCCTTGCGAAAGTGTGGGGCGTAGTTGTAGGTTACGTTCAGGCGCGCGTCAGTCGTTCCACCCACGGCGTATGTCCCTCCGCGCATGTAGTGCGGGGCGTCGAGTTGCAGAGTTTCCTTAGTCACTGGGTCTTGCAGTTCAATGTCGTAGCTCATCGTCTTGCTCGGCGCCTGTGCTTCTAAGCGCGCGGGGCGCACCCCGGTTCCTCGGCTTCGATGGGTTCACCTTGGGGGCACCGAATAGCCAGTGGAACGGACGAGGGGCTGAGAAGGGTGGCGGTAGTTGGCCAATCCATGCCGGGGATTATGCCCCGGCACTTGTCGCAGGAGAAATAATCGCCCACCTTATAAAGGTAGCCCCCACAGGTTCGATGCCTTAGCTCAAATTCAAACGGCCCAAATTCTACGAGCATTGTCCACGCCTCCCTTCTCAGCGCGGCCCCTCGCTGGAAATACTTCCTCGTTGCGCCTCCCCACAAAGACCTCGCCGGGGTGAGGACGGTCCTCCCATTTCTTCCACCGGCTTTCTACCACCGCCAACCGTTTCTGGTCTCTCGCTCCCATCTGCTCCTCCTACGGGCCATCTAATTGGCCGTTGCGGCGGGCCTCGGTTTGTTACAATCCATCTATACTTGTCAATAACTATCTACATATCGTAACAAGAAGCCTCGGAACGGTAGGGCATGGCGTTAGACGTTGAGCAACTCAAAATCCGCAAACGCCAGGGCGTGAGCCAGAAAGGCCGCTGCCGCCCAGAGATCCATTGGGCTATCCGCCATGCGGTGTTTGTCGATGTACCGATTCACGCTCCCAGCTGTCCACCACAGCGTTTTGAGGTTCTCCGCGACGGTGCCTGCTGGCCCGCCGCCACGATAGGCATTGAGTTTGTTCAGCACCGCGAGGGAGAGCCCGGTACGCCCCAGGGGCATACACAAGCCGGGCACCTCCATGCCGCTGGCGGCAAGCAAGCCACGCACCCTTCGCACGGCAATCTTGAGTTCCGCCAGATAGCTCCTCTGGCTCACTTCCCCTTTCGCTGACCTCGTCAACTCCTGCCTCCACCGAATAGGTCTAGTCGATGAGTTGGGTTCGTGAGACGCCTTGGCCCCGTAGCAGGTCGTGAAGTTCCTTCGCGCATTGCTTTATAGTTTCGGCGCGGTAGTAATCCATTGGATTACCAGCCTTCTTCATCACTTCTGCCCTTCGGTTCCAGTTGTTCTTCAGTGCCTTTAGCAGGCTAACGGTGTGGGCGTCTAATGGTCCCTGATGAAAGTCCTCGCCGGGATCAAACCAATCCTCTTTGACGATATGACCGATGGCGTGAACCCGGCTATGCTCCGCGCGAACCCTGATCGTCTTTCCTGGCAATGCCCCCCACTCGGTTACGCCCGCCACCTCCATACATCTCCAGAGGAAGTGCCCTGCCATGCTTCTTAGCTCGTGATGCGAGAAGCTAGGCGGTAGATATAGCGCATAGCCGCCAAACGCCTGGCCCGTTCCGCCGTAGTCCAGGTGCAACCATGCACTGAGCAACCCGTGGTCGTCCGAGGTTATCGTTGCCCGCTCAATGATCGCGTTCTTGGTTTCCATTTCCACTCCGCCCTCCTCCCCTAGTCGCTCGAATCCACCCTGAATTTGTAGCCGCACGCTTCGCAGTACACTTCCTCGTGCGTCCCCGCCGCGTTGAGCGCATCGCGCCAGGGCCGGTGCCCCTGCGCGTAGCAGGCGGACACCAGGGCCGGGGTCCGGTCCCAGTCGTTCGCCCATCCGAGGCTCACGAGCTTCTTAGCCTCTGCACGCTCCACCCCGCCTTGCCCTTCTCCACCAGATACCACTCGAACCACGGGTACATCTTCGCCGCGATCTTGAGTTTCGCCATCGCGTCCTCGCGGCGGAAGCCCTTCGTCTCGTGGATTTCCAACTTGTTCCCGATTCTCACCGCGAAATCCGGCGTCAGGGTCGTGCGCGGGGCCAAGTGAAAGGTGAGCGGTTCGTATCTCCATTCGTCAATCTCCCCTGCGGCCTTGCGAAAGTCGAGGTGCGTTGCGTAGGACGCCTCCAATTTCGAGCGGAACTCGGTTGTGGCTAGGTGGACATGGGCCAGGGGCGTTTCGTTGAAATTTGCCCCCTTCCCGTGCGCGGCGGGCATATTTCCCGGCGCGTCCGTACCCCCCTTTTTCAGGTGGGCCTCCGCCAGGGCGGCTTGCCATGAGCCCTTAGCCATCGTCCCGGCGCTCCTCCCGGAGCTTCACGCGGCCGCACTGCTTGCACTCCCACATGGTCACGTCACCGCGCACCCTGCGCGTCATCTCCTCCCCGCACACCCAGCAGGAGAGCCGCCGGGGACGATCACGCATCACGCGCACCGACTCCGACGCCGGAGGGCACACAAAGTCCTCAGTCATGGGACATCTCCCGGTACAGATCCCGCCCGCGCGCACCTTCGACCCAATCCTCCCAGAGGTCGGTCGCCAAGGCGGCGGACGGGGCGTAGATGTGGATTTGGCACTTGCGGCACAGGACGGACCAGACGTGCGGCCCCTCCAGGCAGGTGATGGGCACGGTTTCGCAGAGCGGGCAGGGCGACAGCTTCGTCATGGGGCACCTCAGTCGTATGCGGTGTAAGCGCCGCGCCACGCCCAGTTGCAGTAGCCGGGGATGGTTGGGCCGTCCTTCGCCCACCCGTGCTCTCCACGGCTGGCCTTCGCGGCGCACTTGCCCTTAACGCCCGCCTTCATCGCGCAGGACAGGCACAGCTTCGCGGCTCGGCCGGGCTTCCGAAGCCCACAGGACGGGCAGGTATGCGTCCCCGGCCCGCCTTCCTGGATACATGCCGGGTCCGACTTCCGCCTTGAGGCCCCCGGGCGAAAGCCCTCTCCCTCGATCAGCGCCCACACCTCCAGCGGCAGCTCCAAGGCCGGCCGGTAGCACAAGCCCTCAAGATCCCAACTGCCCGTCTCGCTCATGTGCGCCTCCTGGTTAAAATATATGCCTTCCGAGCATTAGCGCAAGCCCGGATCGTCCGGGATACCGTAGTCATGCCGGGAGGGCGCAGACCAGCGCGCCACCGTCCGGTCGAAGTCCGCGTTGAGGATGCCCACGGGGCCGTCCTGCTGTTTGGCCAGGATGATCTCCGCGCCGACGCTCGGGGGGTTCGGAGAGCGGTGCCCCCAACGGTGGAGTAGAATGACGCCCGTCGCCTCTTGCTCCTGCTCACCTGCTCCCTTGAGGTTTCCGAGCCCAGGCCGGTTCTTCTGCAAGTCCTCGCCTTCGGCCTCGCGGTGCAGTTGCGAGCCGATGATGAGGGGCACGCCCTCGCTCCCGGCCATCGCCACGAGATCCCCGGCGGCCTCCGCCCGCTCCTCGTAGGAGCCTTGGCGCTTTCGGTTGGGCCTGACTTTCTGGAAATAGTCCAGCACCACGAGGTCCAGCCCTCCCAACCTGGCTGCGGCCTGCCGCATGATGGCGCGTACCTGGGCCGTCGTCGGGCGCGGGTGGTAGGCGAGAAGGAAGTTTTGCACCTCGTCGTAAAACTTCAGCGACGCGAGGTAGCGGTCCTGCTGCTCCGCGCTCATTTCGGTTACGGTGCGAATGGCGGTAAGGGGGACCCGCGCCGTCTGGCCGGCCAACCTCCACGTCAGGCGCACGCAGTTGTCCGCCGTCTTTCCTCCCATCTCGCAGGCGATGAAGAGAACCTTTCGCCCAGCGCGGATGTTGTGGTCCGCCACGCCGATGAGGAAGGAGCTTTTCCCGACGCTCGGGCGGGCGCCCACGAACCAGCACGAGCCGCGCATGATGCAGGGGCGCGTCAACTCGTCCAGGCCGGGAAGCCCCCACTTCGCCCCCTTGGGCGCATCCTTGATGCGCTCTTCGGAGTCCCTGAACTCTGCGCTCACGAGCTCGTGGCCGGAGAAGATTGAGAAGGCGCGGGACAGGCGGGCGGACGCCAGGGCGGTCTCGGCCTGCGCTACCATCTCGGCCTCCTCGCCCCCCCGACGCGCCACCTCCTCCAACTTCTTCGCCGCCGCGAGGACGCGCCTGCGCGTCGCGTAAGCCCGGATGATCTGGGCGTAATGGTCGATGCTCGAAAGGCGCGAGAGCCCCGACGTGAGATCCGAAACCGCCTCTGGGCCTCCGCACGCCGCAAGCTCTCCAGCGCCTTCCAGGTAGTCCACGAGCGTAACCAAGTCGGCTGCGCCGTCTTGGGACAGCACCTCCAGCGCCTCGAAGATCTTCACATGGCGAGGGAGCCCGAAGTCCCGGGCGTTAAGGCCGCTCCTGGCGATGAGCGCGTTGTCGAGGAGCATCGCGCCGAGCGCCGTCCGCTCCACCTCGGCGTTGAGAAGCAGGTCTTGGTCCACGTTACCCTCCGAAGGGGATGAAGGTCCCCTGCGCCGGAGGAGCGGGCTTGGGGAGCTTGGTCCATCCAAGATGGCGCGCACGGTTTCGCAAGGCGGCCCGCCAGTCCTTCATCGGCTTTCGTGCCCCCATCTTCCACGCGCAGGAGGTCCAGTAATCCACCCACTCCTCGGCATCGATGGGATAGCCGTGGGCCTGGCACTCCGCCCTCACCTCGTCATAGGTAGGGGCCACGAATCTTCGGGCTGGAACCTTGCCTCCCCCCTCAGGGGGGGATATAGGGGGGGTTTTTTCTACTTCCCCTTCTACTTCTACTTCTACTTCTACTTCTACTTCGCTCTGGAGAACTCCTGGAGTAAATGCGTTTTTGTATGATGGTAACTTGTCTTTTCCCCTCCTATCTTTGCGTAGGTTTTTGTTGTAATCCCCGTACCGCAGCGCGTGTACCCATCGGTGCCCGTCGGAGTCCTCCCACCACTTGACGGACGTATGCCGGGAAATCTCCTGGAGTAGTCCCGGCAAATTGTCGATAGTGATATAATCGATATACCTACAACAGAGCCCCTTGATGGTATACACGTCCCCCTCCATCTTTCCCCACAAATTCACCCTGGACAGGAGGAGGAAGAACAGCACGGCCGCCTCTGGGCTAAGGGCTGCGACCCCCTTGTCACGGCACACCCCGTCATGCAAGAGCATGGTTATTGCTCCTCCCTCATGGCCCGGCGAAGGCGCCGGAGGCAATCCTGGAACCAGTCTGAGTCCACAAAAACAAGCTGGAGCATTTCATTGCACTCGGGCGACCGGAAAAAGGCCTCCGCCTCCCTGGCCGCCAGCCGGCAGTCGTCGCTCTTGCACCGCGAGAGCGAAAGGTCGAGCATCTTTTGGGCCAGCGCCTCGCACACCAGTTGGAGCCACGGGGACCAGGGCAGGGATGAGGCGTCTGCGATGTGTCTCCCCATCCTTGCCCTGATGCCCGGCACGCCCAGGATCGGACTATGGTTGCTGTGTTTGTTGCCGCTCCCTACGTGGCTTGGCGTCGCCCCCTCGAAGGGCAGGCAGGTCACTTATTATGCTCACCGAGCATACGCTTGAGCGCGTCGATGTACGCCGACGCCTGCTTAAAGGTCAGTTCCTTGGTGTGGGGCGTCCCGCAGGCCGAAAGCAGGTCGGCCTCCAGTTGCTCCCGCGTGAGCCCGAGGCTCTTGGCCATGGCGTGGATGCACTTCTGCTGGTTCTCCGAGGACATCCTGGCCTCCTTCTGCCCCTTGGGCAGGACCTCGCCGCCCGTGCGCTCTGCGATCTCCTCGGGCGTCAGGGGGGGCTTCGGAGACGGTTCCTCCGGTTGCTCGGCGATGAACGCCTCGGTCTCCTGGGCGGCCTCCTGGGGGGGCTCCGGCGGAGGAGGGGGGGGAGGGAGTTGCTTGAACGCCTTCGGCGGCGTGACGTTCTTCGGAGCGGGCTCGTCGAAGTCTTGCACCTCCTCGGGCGTGTACATCCCGAGCGAGGAGCCGGGGGCCACGGCGCGGACGCCCTCGCTGATCACCCGCGAGCGGAGCATGGCGCGCGGGTATTTCTTCCAGTTGTCCTTCGAGGTGAGCTCCGCCGCCCGCGCCTGCCCGATGGTCCACTCCACCAGGACGGGCTTCGGGCAGAACAGGGGATGATGGAAGCGGGCCGCGCACCTGTTGTCCGTCATCTCCTCCCACTCGATGACGCCGCCCGCCTCCTGGAAGCGGGCCAGTTTGGCCTCCGCCTTGATGGCCGGGCGGCCCTGGATGATGTCGTATTCCCTGGCCACCGTCGCCGGGTGACGGCCCTCAGACTGGGCGACAAGCATGAGGGCAATGGCCTGCTCTTGCGTCTTGATGCCAAAGAGCCCTGACGCGGCAATAGCCTTTCCCATCCGCTCGATTTCGTTCATGGGGATGTTGCGCGCCTCGCTATTCTTGACAAGTTCTCCGGTCATGCGTTAGATCGGAA
>JAKAKG010000039.1 GCA_021813555.1 Acidobacteriota bacterium | reverse complement strand
TTCCGATCTTGGGGCGGCAGGCCCGCGGCCATGGACAGCGTGGCGAGCGAGCCGAAGATAAGGCCCATCAGGCCTCGGCGTGAGATGGTGATCATGGCTGTTCTCCTGCTCCCTGCTTCCCGTTCCCCGCTTCCCTCGCCACGACCGCCAGGGCATCCCCGTACGCCTTCATGGCATCCACCGCGTCCTTGAGGTTGGCGTACTGGGCGGCGGGGATGATCTTCTCCTTCACGGCGAGCCGCTCTTTCAGTACCAGCGCGTCTCCCCTCGCGGACAGCGCCGCCGACCAATCGGCCGCGGGCCCTTCCACGCTCTTCGCCTTGGGCGCCTCCTTGAGCCGGTAGCCCTTGGGCAGATGCGTGGTCTCCTCGAAGGTGAACTCCCTCGGCGCCCTGAGGAAGATGTCGTAGGTACGCTCCTTGCCCGCCACCGCCCCGATGAAGTCCGTGAGGCGGCGGTTGGAGAGGATGTTCCTCGCCGCCGGCGGGGTCAGGAGCATGGTGTTTCCGTAGACCATGGCGTAGCCGGGAACGCGGTACGCGAGGGTGATCTTGAAGGGCAGATTCACGTTCACCGGGTCGGTGGTCTGGTAGGACGTCAGCTCCGCGCGAGGAGAGAGGGCCGAGAGCCACTGCTCGAAGGTGCCGCGGACCATATCGGCCGGCGAATTCACCACGGTCCACCGCAGGTTCGTCTCGCTGTAGGCTCCGCCCGTGATGGCCATGGTACCCGTCAGATCCCCGGCGTCGGAAATCACCGCATCGGAGGCCAGGTGTACGAAGTTTTCGGAGGCGGGAACCGGGGGCGTCTCCATGAGCTGCTCGCCCCTGGGGCTTCCGATGACGTAGTTTTGAGGCTTCTCGGCGCTGGACCAGACCTCGGAGCTGAAGGGGCACCACGTGGGATCGTAGAGTTTGTACTGGTTCGGGGCGATCTCCGTGGCCACGACGCAGTGGTTGAACTGGTCCGCCGGGAGGTTTTCCACCCGCGCCCCGGCCATGGTCATGGCAGGGTAGGTGTGGGTGAAGCCCGCCGCGCGGAACATGGTGATGAGCATGCCCGCGATGTCCTTGCAGACCCCCGCGCGGTCGTTGAAATCCATAACACCCGGGTGGAGCGTGTAGCCCTCACCCTTGCCCATGCTGATGCCGCTGTAGCGTATCTGGCGGGCCACCCAGGCCAGAAGGGCCTTGCGCTTCTCGTCGTCCGTCTTGAGCCCCTTGGTGATCTCCTCGGCCTTGGCCTTGATGGCGTCGTTGAAGGCGAAGGTGTTCACGTCCTCGTTCACGTGGTAAAACCAACGCGACTTCTCGGGCCAGTCCTTGACCGTGGCCAGGACCAGCTTGGTCACCGCGTCCGAATCCTCCACCATCCTTGGCTCCCGCTTGATGGCGGGGACGTTGTCTTTCCACCACGTGTAGGTGAGGCTCGTGTCGTCGAAGGCCGTGCGGGAGGCCAGCTCCCCGTTGAAGACCTCGGCCTGGATGGGCTTGTCCTTGGGGAGAACGATGGTGTAAGTCTTTTTCACGATGGGCAGATCGCCCTGAAAGAGGACCACGTCGTAGTAGTGCCCACGCATGGGAGGAATGTACTTTTCGTTGTCCGAGGCGGCCCCCGCCGCGGCCGCGGCCCCGTCGCCGCCGGCCAGGTAGGCGATGACGAAGCCCTTGGAGTAGGTCCTGATCTCCACCGCGTCGCCGGGCTGCAGTTTGGGCACCGAGACGACCTTCATGCGCGGGCCCCAGTAGATCATCTCCTGGGGCTGGGGAAGGTCATAGACGCGTTCGGGAGGCACCTGCTCCACCGCGCCGCCCGCGCGGTAGACCGTGAATCCCTTCACTTCCGCGTATGAAGAGGCGGGATCATAGTCGAACCGCATGGTGGCGAACTGGGCCGCGCCCGCCTCCGTCAGGACTTTCACGAGCTGCGTCTTGTTCACGTGGCTCAGGCCCGACTCCTCCACATCCACGTGAACGTCCTCGTTGACCACCACGGCATCGGCGCCGGGATACGCCTCCGCGGTCACCGCCTTGAGCGCCTCGGGTGCTTTCAGTGCCCCTTGCGCCCAAAGGGCGCTCGTGGCCCACGCCGCGAGCAAGAGCCCCAGCGCGACGATCCTCGTCCTTTGTCTCATGATCCCTCCCTGTTGGTGATGCAAGACGCGATTAAGTGAGGCGCGAGACGCGATTAAGCGAGACGCGAGACGCGATTAAGCCAGACGCAATCCGCGCGACGCATGTCCTCACTCCTCACTCCTCACTCCTCACTACTCACTCCTCACTTCTCTACCACCCCCGCGTTGGGCAGCAGGACGGGGATGCCGTCCTCGATGGGGAAGACCCGCTTGCACCCCGTGCACACGAGCTGCTCCTTGCCGTCCTTCTCTCGGTACTGGAAGGGCTCGCGGCATACAGGGCAGGCCAGGATGTCCAGGAACTCCTTGTCAATGGGCATGGTGCTCCTCCAGGGGGCATTGTAGAGCAAAGCCCGTGGTCGCGGAAGGAGGAGGGGGAGTTGAGAGTTGAGAGTTGAGAGTTGTGAGCCGAAATGCCGGGATGCCGGGATGAGGAGATGCCGGGATGAGGAGATGCCGAGATGAGGAGATGCCGAGATGAGGAGATGCCGAGATGAGGAGATGCCGAGATGAGGAGATGCCGGGACGCGGGGATGCCGAGATGTCGGGATGCCGAGATGGCGAGATGCCGAGATGAAGAAATCCCCTCGCCCGCGGCGGTCTCCTTCCCCAAATCCCAAATCCCAAATCCCCACTCCCCACTCCCCTCCCCCGCCTTCCCCTCGCCCCTCAAGTGTTTTATACTGATTGCTTTTAGGGAGTTCCATGCCCGACTATATCTTCAAGGGCTCGCTGGCCGAAAACCCCTTGCCAGAGATCCTTCAGAAAATCAACTACTACAAGGTACCGGGGGTGCTGACCGTGTCGTCGCACCTGGGGTCGAAGCAGGTGTTCATCTCGGGAGGCAACGTCATCTTCGCCTCCTCTACGTTCGATAACGACCGCCTCGGCGAGTTCCTCCTGCGCGAGGGCAGGATCAGCCACGATCAGTACGAACGGTCGGTCCAGATCATGCGTACCGCGGGCAAGCGCCAGGGAACGGCCCTGGTGGAACTAGGGGCCCTCACCGCCCAAGGTCTCCTGCAGGCCGTGAAAGACCAGGTGACGGGGATCATATGGTCCCTCTTCAACTGGCCCGAGGGGACGGTCACCTTCGCCGTGGGCAAGTTCAAGGACGACGAGATCATCAAGCTCAATCTCGACACTCGGCAGGTGATCCTCCTGGGCATCCAGGCCATCGAGGACCCCAAACGCATCGTCAAGTGGCTCGGGCGCAAGGAGGAAGTCTTCGAGCTGTCGGACAACGCCCTGGCCCTTCTGCCGAGCCTCCCCCTGAGCGTCGAAGCCCGGCAGGTCCTGCGCCTGGTGGACGGGGTCCGGACTTTCCTGGGCATCCTCCAGGCGGCCCCCGCCGACTCCGGGGAATGCGTCAAACACGTCTACGCCCTCTACACGCTGGGGCTCATCCGCAAGAAAAACACGGTCATCAAGATCGTGGCAGGCACGAAAGGAACCCTTCCTCCATGATCAAGATCTCGTTCCTCGGCGGACTTGGCGACTTCGGCAAAAACATGACCGTGATCGAACACGACGGAGCCCTTCTCGTGGTGGATTGCGGCAGCATGTTCCCGGAGGCGGACATCCCCGGCATCGACCTGGTGATTCCCGACCTTTCCTACGTCGAGAACAACGCCGGCCGGGTCGCCGGGCTGGTTCTGACCCACGGCCACGAGGACCACATCGGCGCCGCGCCCTTCCTTCTCAAGCGCGTGCCCATGCCCGTTTTCGCCTCCCGCCTAACCATGGGCCTGCTCAACCGCAAGCTCGAGGAAATGGGCGTGGATGTACCCTCGCGCACCCTCCTGGAAGGGAGGACACCCGTCCAGGCGGGCCCCTTCTCCATCGAGGGCATCCCCGTCACCCACTCCATTCCGGACGCCATGGCCCTCGCCATCGGGACGAGCGAAGGGACCCTCGTTCACACGGGGGATTTCAAGCTCGACCAGACCCCCCTGGACCACCGGCTCACCGATTACGGGCGCTTTCAGGAGCTGGGCCACCAGGGCGTGCTGGCCATGCTCGTGGACAGCACCAACGTGGAGCTGGAGGGCATGGTGGGCTCGGAGACCCGCGTCAAGGAGACGATGGAACGCTACATCTCCTCGGACGACCGCGGCAAACTCATCATCACCCTCTTCTCGACCAACCTCATGCGCGTCCAGACCATCTACGACCTGGCCGCCCTGCACGGCAAGAAGGTGGCCCTCTACGGCCGCTCCCTCGTGCAGAACACGCGCGTGGGCGAACAGGTGGGCTACCTGCACATTCCCGCCGGGGTCACCATCGCCCCCGAGGATGTGCAGAAGTACGATCCCTCGGAGATCATCATCCTCTCGGCGGGAAGCCAGGCAGAGCCCCAGGCGGCCTTGAGCCGCATCGCCTTCGACGAATGCAAGAGCTTCGGCATCGAGGAGGGAGACTTGCTCATCCACTCGGCCCGCATCATCCCCGGCAACGAGAAGCGCGTCTCCCGCATCATCAACCAAACCTACCGGAAGGGAGGCGAGGTGGTGACGGCCCGCGACGCCAAGGTGCACGTCTCTGGCCACGGGGCTCAGGAGGAGATCAAGATGGTGGCCTCCTGGGTGAGGCCCAAGTACTACATCCCCGTTCATGGAGAGCTGCGCCAGCTCAAGGGCAACGCGGCCCTGGCCAGGCAGATGGGCTACGACGACGCCCACATCCTGGTGAGCGACCTGGGCGAGAGCCTCTCCTTCGAGAAGGGGGACTTCACAAGCCGGGGCGAGGTGCCCACGGGAAGCTGGCTCATTGACGGCGATACCACCGACCCGGTGGACCGCGTCGTGGTGAGAGACCGCCGCCACCTCTCCAACGACGGCGTGGTGGTTCCCATCGTCGTGATCAACAGCCAGTTGAGCCGCATGGAATCGGAGCCCGAGATCATCAGCCGGGGCTACCCCACCCTCGAAGGAGCTGCCGATATCATTGAAGAGGTGAAGCGGGACCTGGTGTCCATGATGCGGGCCCTGCCGCTCCAGGAAATCCGCGACAGCACCATCCTCAAGGCGAAAGTCAAAGCCACCGTCAAGCGAACCCTCAAGCGCAACGAAGCCCGCATCCCCCTCATCATTCCCGTAGTCATGGAAATCTAAGAGGATATTCGGAAAGCGGAGCTCGGAATTCGGATTTGGGACTTGGGGATGAAGGGCCGAGCCTATCCTGGCGTCCTTTTCCCGATCACCCGATCACTCCCCATCGGAGGCCCGCCTTATGAGTTTACCCTGGACCATCCTGCTGGCCATCATCCAAGGCTTGGCCGAGTTCTTCCCCATTTCGTCTTCGGCGCACCTGACCATCCTGGGCGCCCTCGGCGGCGTCACGGAGAAGGACGCCCTCGTCTTCTTCCTGGTGCTTCACCTGGGCACGCTGCTGGCCACCGTGGTCTTTTTCTGGCGGGATCTGCTGCACATAGCCTTGGGCCTCCTCAAGGGCGACCGCGGCGCTTGGCGCTTCGCGGGCTTGGTGGCCCTGACTACGGCCGTGACGGGAGCCATCGGCCTCTCCCTCAAGCCTTTCACCGAGCGTATGGTTGTGTCTCCGGGGATCGTGGGTTGCTTCCTCCTCTTCACCGCAGCCTACCTCTGGGCATCGAAGTATTTGCGGGTGGGCGCCAAGAAGGAGGGCCAGATCACCTGGCTGGACGCGGCCCTCGTGGGCCTGGCCCAGGGTATGGCGGTGCTGCCCGGCATTTCGCGCTCCGGGTCCTCCATCACCTCGGGGCTGGCGAGGGGATTGGACCGGGAAACGGCCTTCCGCTACTCCTTCATCGCATCCCTGCCCGCCATCGCCGGGGCATTCATCCTCGAGGCGCGCCACAGCCTGAGCGCCGCCAATCCCCACTTGGCGGACGACTTGGTGGGCATCCTCGTCTCCTTCTGCGTGGGATGCATGGCACTCTGGCTCTGGCGAAAAGTGGTCATCAAATACGGGCCTCACGTCTTCGCCCCGTGGTGCCTCTTCGCCGGACTCTTTGGCATCCTCGTGGCCCTCTTCAAGCACGGGATGCTTTAAGCCATGGAGCCCGCTTCCGCCCTCCACGCGTTCACGGGGGCCGCGGGACGGACCCTCCGCGCCCTGAGGCACCGGAACTTCAGGCTCTTCTTCTTCGGCCAGCTCGTCTCTCTCATCGGCTCCTGGATGCAAAGCCTCGCCCAGGGGTGGCTCATCTGGCGCCTGACCCACTCCACCGCCATGCTGGGCCTCGTGGGCTTCTTCCAGTTCGCCCCCGTGCTCCTGCTCGGGCTCTTCGGCGGCGTGGCGGCGGACCGCTTTGACCGGCACAAGCTGGTCATCGTGACGCAGGCGGCGCTCCTGGCCCAGTCCGTCATCCTGGCCGCCCTCACGCTCATGAACGTGATCACGGTGTGGGAGATCATGGCCCTGGGAGCCCTTCTGGGTGTCGTGAACGCCTTCGACATGCCCGGGCGCCAGGCCTTTCTCGTCCGCATGGTGGGCCGGGAGGACGTGGGGAACGCCATCGCCCTCAACTCATCCGTCTTCAACGGCGCACGCGTGGTGGGCCCAGCCCTGGCGGGCTTTGTAGTCGAGCGCTGGGGCGAGGGCACGTGCTTCGCCATCAACGCCGTCTCTTTCCTGGCGGTCCTCGCGAGCCTCTTCGCCATGCGCCTGAACAAGCAGGAGATCCATCCGCCCCAGGGCAGCACCTGGGCGCACTTGAGGGAGGGCTTCGTGTACGCCTGGCGCACGCCGCAGGTGCGGCACCTGCTCGGCCTCCTCTTCGCCTCCAGCCTCTTCGCCCTGCCCTACTCGTTCCTCCTGCCGGCCGTGGTGGGAGGCCTGCTGGGACGGGATGCCTCCAGCCTGGGCATCCTCTGGGCCTTCGCCGGCGTTGGCGCCCTCGCGGGAGCCCTCATCATCGCCGGGCGCATCGGCACCAAGGGCCTGGGCCTCCAGTCGGGCCTGGCCGCCACGGGGTTCGGCGTCACCCTCGTGGCCTTCGGGCTCTCCTCCAACTTCTACCTGAGCTGCGGACTCACCGCCATTCTGGGCTTCTGCATGATGACCCAGCTCGCCTCCACCAACACCCTGCTTCAGTACCTCGCCCCCGAGGTGCTCAGGGGACGGGTGGTGAGCCTCTACGTCATCACCTTCATCGGCGTGTCCCCCATCGGCGGCCTCGCCCAAGGAAGCCTGGCGAAAGCGTTCGGACTTCGCGAGGTCCTGGCGGGAGGCGGAGTACTCGCTACCATCACGGGCCTCGTTTTTCTCGCCACCATCCCCTGGGTGCGCAGGACCATGCCTGAAGCGGCCTGAGGCGCTGCACCAAAGGAAAAGCGCATCCAACACGCAAGGAGCATGCACCATGGTCGGAGAAGATCTTCATCCCTATCTGGGCCCCTCGGCGGGCGTCCGCTGTGATTCGGAGAAGGTCCGCGCCCTCAGCGCGGACGTTGCCCGCGGCGCGCACACGGTCCAGGAGAAGGCCGCCGCACTTTTCGCCTTCGTGCGCGACACGGTGCGCTACGTCCCTTACGCGCCCTTCCAGCGGATCGAAGACTACGAAGCCGAGGCGACCCTCGATCGCGGCTACGGGTTCTGCACCCAGAAGTCCTCTCTCCTCGTCGCCATGGCGCGGGCAGCGGCCATTCCCGCCCGGTTTCACTACGCCGATCTCGTGAACCGCGCCATGCCGGGCAGGCTCGAGTCCGTCCTCCAGAGCGACAGGATGGTCTACCACACCTACGTGGACCTGCACGTGGGCGGGCGCTGGATGAAGGTCACTCCCTCCTTCGAGCGGGACCTCTGCCGGAAAATGGGCTGGCACCTGGTGGAGTTCGACGGTACGGCCGACGCCACCTTCCAGCCCCTCGATCTCCAGGGACGGCCCCACATCGACTACATCCTGGACCGGGGCACCGACGCGGGCATCCCCCTGCCGAGCATGATCCGCGCATGGGAGCAGGAGTACGGCGCCGAGGCCCTGGACCGCTGGAACGAGGCCACCGCGCAGATCGCCGCCCGAAGCAGCTTCAAGGGAGTTTGATCGAACCCGTCGGAGCGGCACGCCAGATTTGCGCCGCGCTCCGGGCGGTGCTATGGTGGCCACGGTTGCCCGTACCTGCGGGCGGCCCCTTACGCGAGGAGGCACATGGGCTCGTTCTTCCGCTGGCTCACATCGTCCTTCCGCGGCAAGGAGAGCGATGACCTGCCCCCCGCGTGCCTCTACAAAATCACCTTCCACGGCTCGAAGGCCTATCTCAGCCCGCCCAACGGCGAGGCCAGCACGCTGGAGTGGACCCTCCTTAGAGAAGTGATCGTCGAGACCAACGGCGCCAACCCCTGGGGTCCCGACGTTTACCACGTACTCGTCACGCCCGACGCCACCCTGAGGGTTCCCCAGGGAGCCATCGGCGAAGAGGAACTCCTCCAGCGCCTCGTAACCCTCCAGGGCTTCGACCACGCCGCCTACATGGAATCCATCGGCTGCGTCGGCAAGCGCGCGTTCACCTGCTGGAGAAAAAGGCCGCCTCCGTAACTTTTCCATCCGCCTTAGCCATCGCGAGCGCCGGACTGACTCCCCCCCATTTGTTGGTCCACTCAAGATGAGAGGATGGCATGGGTGTGGTTAGGCGGCAAGGGAGCGCAGGCCGTAGGCCGGAGCGAGCTTGCCGCCTGGGCCGCGAAGTGCGCGGGAGAA
>JAKAKG010000022.1 GCA_021813555.1 Acidobacteriota bacterium | reverse complement strand
TCAGGAAGTCCTCTTCGGCGGCAGGCCGGGTACGGCAGTGTTTCAATTCGTGAGTGTAGGGGCGGTAGTAGGCCGCCACCTCTTCGTCCTCGGGCCCTTGTTCCTCGCGGATTTGGCGTTTGATGGATCGGAGGAGGCGGCGGGTGAGATGCAGATCGGCGGATCGGTAATGCACGAGGCCCCCTCATGGGAGAAAAAAGTATAGCACGAGCGTCCGTGGGGCTCCTTACCCGGTGGGGCCGAGCCTCTGGCGCGCCCCCTTGACAGGGATTTGAGCCGATGATAAATTATCATCGCAATTGTGGACATTAGATATCCACGATTGTTGGTAGAGAGGAGCGGCTCATGCAACTGAGCAAGACGTTCGACTATGCTATTCGAAGCTTGGTCTACCTAGCCAGGCTTCCCGAGGGCGAGGCGGCGGAACTTCGCGCCATTTCCCTCTCACAGAGCGTTCCCATGTCCTACCTGGCGAAGGTCATGCGCCATCTGGTCCGGGGCGGCCTGGTGACGTCCATCCTCGGGCGCGACGGCGGTTACAGCCTTCGGAAGAAGCCCCGGGACATAACGCTGCTCCAGGTTTACGAGATCATGGAAGGGGAGCTCCGGTTCGTGGAGTGCATGGAAAACGACCGGAACTGCTCCCTCTTCAACGGCTGCACCCAGGCCACGGTCTGGAGGCGCCTCAGGCAAGCGGTGGAGGGCATCTTCAGGGAGACGACCCTGGAGGACCTCCTTCCCAAGAACGCGGGCGAAAGCGTCCCGACACCCATCAAGGAGAGTGGTTATGCCCGAGCTGGCGCTTGACATCCGCGACCTGCGGGTGAGCATCGAGGACGGAGAAAACGAAAAGGAGATTCTCAAGGGAATCGACTTGGCCATTCCGGCGGGAGAGATTCACGTCATCATGGGTCCCAACGGGAGCGGCAAGAGCACGCTCGCCCAGACCCTCATGGGCCACCCCAAGTACAAAGTCACGTCGGGGGAAGTCCGCCTTCTTGGTGAGGATCTCCTGGCCCTCAAGGTGTATGAGCGGGCACGCAAGGGCCTCTTCCTGGCCTACCAGTACCCCGTTGAGGTCCCCGGTGTCACCCTGGCGCACTTCCTCTGGAACGCCCACCAGGCCAAACTGCAGGCGACGCAGCCCGAGGCAAAGAAGGACCCCAAGGCCGTTCTCGCCTTCCGAAAACGCCTCAACTCGGCCCTCGAAACACTCAAAATGGGGCCCGATTTTTCGACCCGGCATCTCAACGTGGGGGCTTCCGGGGGAGAAAAGAAGCGCATCGAGATCGCCCAAATGGAGGTTCTGGAGCCCAAGGTGGTTCTCATGGACGAGATCGATTCGGGCCTGGATATCGACTCCACCAAGGTGGTGGCCCAAGCCATTCATGCCATGAAGAAGCCCGGATTCACGGCCCTGATCATCACCCACTACCCGCGCATTTTGGAATACCTGCAGCCGGACCGGGTCCACGTCATGGCCTCGGGCAAGGTCCTTTGCTCACGCGGCATGGAACTCGCCCGCGAACTCGAACAGAAGGGCTACGACTGGATCCTCAAAGAATACAACGCGAGCTGAAAGAGGAACGAAAACAATGAACCGCGAAGACGCAAAGAACGCAAAGGGGGACGACAACAGATCAAGAGATCGTTTTTTGACCCCCCTGATAGGAATTTGCTTGGCGGCTTTTGCGTCTTTGCGGTTAAGGGTTCTCTTTTCAAGGCATTAGGAGAACACGATGAGCGACGAAGCGCGCGGCGCGCTGGACATAGACCAGAGCAAGTACGATTTTCGAGATCCCGAGGTCTCGGTCTACCGGTCCGTTAAAGGCCTGACCAGGGAAACGATTCTGGATATTTCGGCCCACAAGAAGGAGCCGGCCTGGATGCGGAACATCCGCCTCCGAGCCTACGAAGTTTTCCTGTCCAAGCCCATGCCCAGGTGGGGAGGCGACCTCTCCGAGATGGACTTCGACGCCTATACGTACTACATCAAACCCACGGACAAGCGGGAAGACGAGTGGGGCGACGTTCCCGAGGACATCCGCAAAACCTTCGACCGCCTGGGCGTGCCCGAGGCGGAGCGCAAGTTCCTCGCGGGCGTGGGGGCCCAATACGAGTCGGAGATGGTGTATCACTCCATCCGGGAGGATCTGGCCAAGAAGGGAGTCCTGTTTCTGGACACGGAGTCCGGCCTCAGGGAGTACCCCGAGCTCTTCCGCAAGTATTTCGGCACCCTCGTTCCGCCCGAAGACAACAAGTTCGCGGCCCTCAACACGGCGTGCTGGTCGGGCGGCAGTTTCATTTACGTCCCCAAGGGCGTGAAGCTGGACATCCCCTTGCAGGCCTACTTCCGAATCAACTCGGAGAACATGGGCCAGTTCGAGCGCACCATCATCATCGCCGACGAGGGGTCGGATCTGCACTACATTGAGGGCTGCACGGCGCCCCAGTACTCCACGAGGTCCCTGCACACGGGCGTCATCGAGATCTTCGTGCACAAGGGGGCCAAGGTCCGCTACACCACCATCCAAAACTGGTCCCACAACATCTACAACCTCGTGACCCAGCGCGCCATCGCCTACGAAAACGCCACCATGGAATGGGTGGACGGCAACATGGGATCCAGGCTCACCATGAAATACCCCTCCATTTACCTGGTGGGCGAAGGGGCGCGGGGCAACGTCCTCTCCATCGCCTTCGCCACGAGCGGCCAGCATCAGGACGCGGGAACCAAGATCATCCACAAGGCCCCCAACACCACCTCAACGATCTTGAGCAAGTCCATCAGCCGGGGCACGGGGAGAACCTCCTATCGCGGCCTTCTGAAAGTGGCCAAGGGAGCCACGGGCGTCAAGGCCAGCGTCAAGTGCGACGCCCTCATGCTGAGCCCCGAGAGCCGCTCGGACACCTACCCCACCATGGAGATCGACGAGGACCAGGTGTCCATAGCCCATGAGGCGACGGTGGGCAAGATCAGCGATGACCAGGTCTTCTACCTCATGTCGCGGGGCCTGAGCGAGCAGGACGCCACCTCCATGATCGTGCAGGGGTTCATCGAGCCCTTCGCCAAACAGATGCCCATGGAATACGCCATTGAACTCAACCGGCTGATCCAACTGGAGATGGAAGGAGCGGTGGGATGATGCTGTCCGTGGCCAAACAGAACCTTTCGCCCCTGGGCAATGCCGATGCTCTCACGCTGGAGAGCCTTCTTCCCGAAGGCCGGCTCCAGGCCGAACCGGCTTGGCTCGCCGCCCTGCGGAAAGACCACTTCGCCCGGTTCATGGAGGGAGATCATTCCTTCGGCAGGTACTCCCGGCTCAAGACCGACTGGACCACTCTCACCCCGGCGGCGCCGCAGTTTCATGTGTCTGACGGCGGGGACGGGGGAATCCTTCCGGTGCCTGGAACCGGACCCCTGGTGCGAAGGCTGGCCGACGATTTGAGCGCAGAGACGGGAGAGCACCTTCCCGCCCATCTCAAGGCCCTGGCCACGTGGGACCACCTGGTCCTGGCGGGCTGGCGGGACGGGGTGGCCGTGACTTGGCCCTCGGGATCGGAGGCCGCCGGCGTTCCCGGAATCGTCTTTGAAAACCCGGGCGGACTGGTTTTGGAGCCCCTCCTTCTGGAGGTGGCCCCGCGGCAGGAGGCGGCCCTGTTCCTCCGCTGGACGGGAGGAGGACCTCCCGCCCTCCACCTCAGCTCTCTCATGGGGAGCGTGGGGGAAGGCGCCTCCCTGAAGGTGTTCATCCTCCACGACTGCGAGAGCCTTCAGCACCACCTCTCGAGCCAGCTCCAGCTCGGCCGGGACGCCTCCGTGGAACTGTTCACGGCGTGGACGGCGGGCAAATGGACCGTGGCCAGGTGGGCCGCGGACCTGACCCAGCCCGGAGCCGAATGGCGCGAGACCCACCTCATCTTCACCTCCGGAAAGGATCACCTGGACGTGGACAGCCAGGTCCGTCTCGCCTCCCACCACACCCACTGCGACGTTCAGGTCAAGACCGTGGCCACGGAAAGCTCCCGGGCCATTTTTACGGGAGACATCCTCATGGAGAAGGAGGCGGTCCAGAGCGAGGCCTACTTGGCGGATCACGTCCTCCTCCTGTCCAAGGGCGCCCGGGCCGATTCCATCCCCGGGTTGGAAATCAAGGCTGCGGACGTGAAGGCGTCCCACGCGGCGAGCGTGGGCCAGGTGGACGAAGAGCAGCTTTTCTATCTCGAGAGCCGGGGACTGGACCCGGCCTCCGCCCGCCACCTCATCGTGGTGGGCTTTCTCGAAAGCCTGCTGGATCGGGCACCCGTTTCCTTCGTCTCCGAGATGCTCGATCCCATCCTCGAACGAAAGGTGACGGCATGACGGCGCCCAATCCCAACGATCTCCTCGACGTCGATCCCTTGATGATGGACGTCCTCCTGGACCACTACAAGCATCCCCACAACTTCGGGGCCCTGCCCGGGGCCGACATCGTGCACGCCGAGGGCAATCCGTCCTGCGGCGATCAGATGGAGATCGCCCTCAAGACGAAGGACGGCACCATCGAGGACATCCGCTTTCAGGGCAAAGGGTGCATCATCAGCCAGGCGGCCGCCTCGATCCTTACGGACATGATGAAGGGGGAGCGCCTCGATCGGGTCCGCGAACTGACCAAGGACGACATGCTGGAGAACATCGGGATCCCCATCGGCCCCATGAGGCTCAAATGCGCCCTCCTGGCCCTGAAGGTGCTCAAGGCTGGCGTTTACGGGCAGGCCGAATGGCCCGGCGAAGAAGACGACTGACTAGGGTCAAGGAGTGAATGATGGCTGAGTGGATTGAGGTCGCCAAGCTTGATGAGATTGGTCCAGGCGGAAGACACGCGCTCCTTGGTGAAGAAGAAATCCTCCTTGTGCGACAGGGCGATACAGTGCATGTGTTAAGCTACTTGTGTAGCCACCAAGATATGGAGCTTGAGGGCGGCTACGCCGAAGGCGACGGGTGGGTTTGCCCTCACCATGGCGCCCGTTTCTCTTTGAAGACCGGAGAAGCCTTGTCCATGCCCGCGGTAGACCCGGTCCGGAGCTACTCCGTGAAGGTTGAGTCGGGCAAGGTTTTCGTGCAGGAGCCAGCCCCATGAGCGAATCTCTCCTCCGCACCGTTCCCGCCGAGGGCTTTGACGTGGCCCGAGTTCGGATGGACTTTCCCATTCTCCAGCGGCGGATTCACGACCACCCTTTGGTGTACCTCGACAACGCCGCCACGACCCAGCGCCCCCTCCAAATGGTGGAGGCCATGAACCGTTATTACCTCGAGTATAACGCGAATATTCATAGGGCAATCCACACGCTTGGTTATGAATCTACCGTGGCGTACGAGGAGGCCCACAAAAAGGTGGCACGGTTCATCAACGCGCGGTCGTGGCGGGAGATCCTCTTTGTCCGCAACGCCACGGAAGCCCTGAACCTCGTGGCCATGACCTGGGGAAAAGCCAACTTGAGGGCGGGGGACGAGGTGGTGGTGAGCCTCATGGAACACCACAGCAACATCGTTCCCTGGCAGATGCTCAGGGACTCGCTCGGCATCATCCTCAAGTTCATCCCTGTGACGAGTGACGGCGTCCTTGACCTGGAGGCAGCGGATCGGCTGATCACCCCCAAGACGAAGCTGGTGGGGCTCGTGCACGCGAGCAACGTCCTGGGCGCCATCAATCCCGTAAGCGAAATACGGGATCTGGCCCGGCGGGCGGGTGCCCTGTTCGTCCTGGACGGAGCTCAGTCCGTTCCCCACATGGCCGTGGACGTCCAGGCCCTTGACTGCGACTTCTTCGCCGCCTCGGGCCACAAGATGCTGGGACCTACGGGCATCGGGTTCCTCTACGGCAAGAAAAGCCTCCTCCAAACCATGCCGCCGTTCCTCACGGGCGGGGACATGATTGCAACGGTGAGCCAGGAGGCATCCACCTGGAATGAGCTTCCATGGAAATTCGAGGCTGGGACGAGCGCCGTAGCCGAGGGGATCGGTCTGGGTGCGGCCGTTGACTATCTCACCACCTTGGGCATGGACAATATTTACCAATATGAGAAAGAACTTGGTGATTACGCCCTGCAAAGACTGCGTAATGTCTCAGGGCTAAAGCTGTACGGACATGAGCGTGGGGAATCCCTCGCGGTCTTCTCCTTCAATCTCGAGGGGATCCATCCTCACGATGGGGCCAACGCCCTGGATCGCTTTGGCATCGCCGTCCGGTCCGGACACCACTGCGCTCAGCCCCTCATGAACCGCCTGGGCATGGACAACACCCTGCGCGCCTCGTTCTACCTTTACAATACGAAGGCAGAAGTAGACCTCTTGGTGGACGCCCTCGGAGAGATCAAGAAGCTGTTCAGGGCCTGAGCGGGACGCGCTCCGTTACCGTTGCCGGCCTGGCGCATCTCTGGTAGCCTGAGCAGGAGGCGGACGCCATGAACGTCGACCGAGTTGTACGTGCCATCGCAGGAACCTTCGTAGTTCTTTCCCTTGCCCTCGGGCACTGGGTTCATCCGTACTGGTATTTCTTCACGGCCTTCGTGGGCTTGAACCTCTTCCAGTCGGCCTTTACCAACTGGTGCCCCATGATCACGATTTTAAAGAAGGCAGGTGTACCCCAATGACGCTGCACGATGCCCTCGCCATGGGAGCGATTCTCGTGGCGTGGTATCTCTTGAACCGGTTTCTCTTGCCCAAAATGGGCGTGTCTACCTGAATGTCGCAATCCTGTGGGGTCGGGTCCGGCCCCGAGCATGATCCAAGGAGGAAGTCCGATGTCGGCAAACGTGATGGAGATCAATGACCAAACCTTCCAGGCGGAGGTTCTGAATTCTGCAACGCCCGTCCTCGTGGACTTTTGGGCTCCCTGGTGCGGCCCCTGCCGCATGGTCGGGCCCGTGGTCGAGGAGCTGGCCACCGAAATGGCCGGGAAGGTGAAATTCACCAAGGTAAACGTGGACGAAAGCCAGGCCTTTGCTGGCCAGTACGGTATCATGTCCATTCCTGCCCTCCTCCTGTTCAAGGGAGGGAAGGTCGTCCAGCAACACGTGGGCGCCCTACCTAAGGCCGCGCTTAAGAGTTTGCTGGAAAAGGCCCTCTAATATAAGGGACTTTTCTGGGGGATACGACGCATGCCCATCTACGAATATCACTGCACTGCCTGCGGCGTTCGCTACGAGAAAATCGTCTTCTCGACGGCGGCTACCGCACCACCTTGCCCGAGTTGCGGCTCAACTCAGGTGGAGAAACTCATCTCCGTTCCTGGAGGCATGAGCGGAGGTTCAAGCTCAGGGCCCTCTTGCGGCGCCTCAAGCTCGGGGAGCTGCGGCTCAGGCTTTAGCTGAGCGGGCTGAACCCTGGTGCCGTGCGCACCAACGCCTTTCAACACACCCACAACGGGGAGCCTAAGAAGCTCCCCGTTTTTCTTAAGTATCCAAGCCGTTAGCACGTATTACCTTGGGCAGCACATCATGTATTTGCGCTCGTATCGCCGACGGCCTATATTTGTCCCACATAGAGCTCTACACGACACCGAAAAGGGGAGGGCCATGAGAAAAGAGATGCCTCGCAGAACCAACGTGCGTGGCGGTGCCGGCAACCCTGCTCCCGTAGGAAATCTTTTCCTGGGACAGATTCGCAGCACCGACGAGTGGCAGGACACGGCCGATCAGGTAGACATCTCCCGCGAGGCTGCCAGCGAAGGCCTCGAACATCTGGCCGGTGACGAAGCCTTTTGGGAGAAGGAGCCCGCTGGGCTCGGCGAAGCAGAATGAAGGTCGGAGGCCAAGCTGGGAGGCGGGGGCGGTGCTCGGGGTCCTTTTCTACTTCTCGTTACGTCTGATAAGATATATTATGTTAAATACACTGGATCGGGACCCCAATTGGGCGCAGATCCGGCCCAAAACCCAGTGTTGAGAGTTGAGAGTTGATAGATAAGGGTGGATACCAGGAGACTTAGGCTGACCGTCGAAACGAGAGAACTTTTCTCTCAACTCTAAACTCTAAACTTTCAACACTCTCAACTCTAAACTTTCAACTTTCAACCGCCTCATCCATAAGCTGAATCATGGCGTCTCTAAGATTCCGAATCCCTCGGTTCAGTTGGGGCAATGACGTGGCGAGCGTATACCCGGGCGTCAGCAGGCGCCGGCTTTCCCGGTCCACGAGGACGTCCTCCGGTCCCAGATCGAAGCAGCCCCTGTTTCCCGGCCAAGGGCCGAAGAGTGCCGTCAGAAGAAACTCCGACAAGGAAATGGCCCCGAAAACGGCACCGGCCTTGTGGCACCCCTCTAGAAACTCCTTGATGGGAGGAAGGACCCCTGGGTCTTCCTTGGGATTAAAGTTCTGCATTAGGCTTTTGACTGGACCCTGGCCTCCTGGAAGGATTAAACCATCCAGCAGCTTCGGCGAAAGCTCCTCGATAGTCCAGAGCTTCCCCCGCACGAGCCGGGCCGATTCCAGCATCATCCTGCGGGACTCGCCGTCCACTTCCTGGCCCATGGTGGGATCGACCACATGGAACTGAAGCGCATCATGGACGAGGGGAACCACCTCAATCCCCGCCTCCTGAAAGGCGAGCATGGCGAGCACCGATTCGTGGGGGTCCGATCCGTCGTAGGCACCGCAACCCGTGAGGAGGATGCCGACGCGCCGCTTCAAGGACACGTCTCCAGGGCCTCCGTGGCGGCCGGAATCACCAGGGCGATGGCCTCGTCAAGCCTCCGGTCGAGGCGGACCCCGGCGGCATGAGGATGGCCTCCCCCACCCCACTGGGATACGAACTGATCGATGGCGAAGTCACCCCG
>JAKAKG010000218.1 GCA_021813555.1 Acidobacteriota bacterium | reverse complement strand
CCTCGTG
The DNA here is from genome assembly GCA_021813555.1 of Acidobacteriota bacterium. Lineage (GTDB taxonomy): Bacteria > Acidobacteriota > UBA4820 > UBA4820 > DSQY01 > JAKAJA01. Next base: position 8,883 of record JAKAKG010000218.1, on the reverse strand, counting down.
CTCAAGGCCGTCGCGATTCCTTTTTTCCTGAACCGGGCGGTCATCCGGACCAACGCGCGCCGGGAGCTGGAGCCCCTCGTGTCCTACGGCACGTCGCTTCTCCTCGCGGCTCTCGGGGTCCTCCTGGCCTTCGCGCTGGCCTCGCGCCTGCCCATGGAGGCCCGCCGCGCCGGTCTCCTCATCGCCGCCGCCGCCTTCGCCACCATGGTCACGGGCCTCCTCCTCCTGGTGACCCGGACCAAGGCCCTGACGGAAGTGGTGGGCTATCTGGTGCTGGAAAACGGCATCTTCCTCTTCGGGCTGACCCTCCTGAAACGCATGCCGCTCCTGGTGGAGATGGGCATCCTCCTGGACGTGTTCGTGGGCGTGTTCGTCATGGGCATCGTGGTGTACAACATCCACCGCACCTTCGACCACATCGACGTGAGCGCCCTGACGACGCTGAAGGAGGACGAGCCGTGATCCTCACCGCGCTCGTGGCCTCGCCCTTCCTCCTGGGCGTGCTCGCCTGGGTTCTGCCCGGCCGCACGGCCCGCCGCGCGGTCTTCATGGCTGCGGGCCTCGTGCAGGCGGCCCTGGCCGCGCGCGTGATCCTGCGCCCGCCCCCGTCCGAGTGGGGCGGCGCCCTGGGGGCCGACGCCCTGGGCCTCCTCTTCCTGGGCATCGTGACGGTGCTCTTCGCCTTGAGCGCCGTGTACACCTTCGGGTACATGGCCCTCCACCGGCATCCCAGGCGACGGTACTACGTCCCCACCATGCTCTTTTTCCTGGGCTCCATGACCCTGGCCGTCCTCAGCCGCCACCTGGGCCTCTTTTGGGTCGCCCTGGAGGCCACCACCCTTTCCAGCGCCACCCTGATCTTCTTCGACCGCTCCGAGCGGAGCCTCGAAGCGGCCTGGAAGTATCTCATCCTCTGCTCCGTGGGTATCGCCCTGGCCCTGGCGGGGACCTTCTTCATGGCCATGGCGCTCCCCCCCGGCGCCGAGGGCTCGCTGCTTTTGGACAACCTGCTGGCCGCGGCTCCCGGTATGGCACCCGCGTGGCTCAAGACGGCCTTCCTGTTCCTTCTGGTGGGCTACGGCACCAAGATGGGCCTGGCGCCCATGCACACCTGGCTGCCCGACGCGCACTCCGAGGCGCCGTCTCCCGTCTCGGCACTGCTCTCCGGGGCGCTGCTCAACTGCGCCTTTCTGGGCATTTTGCGCGCCTTCCAGATCGCCAACGCGGCAGGCCTAGGGGACTTCGCCAGGCGGCCCCTCCTCGTGCTGGGCTTCGTCTCCATGGGGACGGCGGCGGCCTTCCTCATCCGCCAGCCCGACTACAAGCGGCTCCTGGCGTACTCCAGCGTGGAGCACATGGGGATCCTCGCCGTGGGAATCGGCATCGGAGGCGGCCCAGCGGCCTTCGGAGCCCTCCTCCACGCGCTGAATCACTCCCTCGCCAAGGCCCTTCTCTTTTTCGCCGCGGGGGCGGTATTCCTGCTGTACCACACGAAGAACGTCTCGGGCGTCTCGGGCCTCGCGAAGCGGGCGCCTTTCGTGGCGGTCCTCTTCACGGCGGGATTCCTGGCCATCACGGGGACGCCCCCCTTCGGCCCTTTCGTGAGCGAACTGACGATCGTGCTGGCGGCCCTGGCGGGCGGCCACCCCTGGATCGCGGCCCTCTTTCTCCTCCTCCTGGCGGTGGCCTTCGCGGCCATGGGAGCGGCCTTTCTGGAGATGGTTTTCGGGGATCCCCCCGAGGATCTTCCCGCCCTTGAGTTTCACGGGTGGAATGCGGCCTTGATCCTGGCCCCGCCCGCGGTCCTGGCTGTCGCCTCCCTCGCTCTGGGATTCTATCTTCCGGAGCGCCTGAATTCGCTGCTGAAGGCGGCGGCTCTGTTGCTGGGAGGCAGGGCATGAGCGGAGCCTTCACGACCCTCACCAGCGGTGCGGGCGCCGCTCTCGGCGGCGTGCCCGTGAGCCCCATGGGTGAATTTTGCCAGGCGGTCCTGCGCGAAGGAGCGGCCGGCGGCCGGCTCATCGGCCTCTTCCCCGTGGACGGGGCCGGGGGCCTGGTGCTCCTTGCCCTTGTGGCCCAGGACGCCGCGGGCACGGTGGCGCTCTTCGGCGGCGCGTTGGGGGCGGAACGGGCGTATCCCTCTCTGACCTCCGACTGGCCGCAGGCGCAGGCCTTCGAGCGCGACCTGTGGGAGCATCACGGCATCACCCCCGAAGGGCATCCGTGGCTCAAACCTCTCTGTTTCCCCGGCCTCCCTCCGGGGCAGTCCATTCCCGCCGGCTACCGCTACTTTGCCGCCGCGGGCGAGGAGGTCCACGAGGTGGCCGTGGGGCCCGTGCACGCGGGCATCATCGAGCCGGGCCACTTCCGATTCCAGTGCCACGGCGAGGAGGTCCTCCACCTGGAGATCCAGCTCGGGTTCCAGCACCGCGGCGCCGAACGGATCCTGCGCGAGGCGGGCGAGGCGAGGCGCCTCACCACCGCCGAATCCATCGCGGGCGATTCGGTCGTCGCGCACACGACGGCCTTCGCTCAGGTGGAGGAAGCCCTCGCCGGGGCCGCGGTCCCGGCCAGAGCCCATGCTCTCAGAGCCGTGGCCCTCGAACTGGAGCGCCTGGCCAACCACGCGGGCGACCTGGGCGCTCTGGCGGGCGACGTGGGGTACCTGCCGTCGGCGTCCTTCTTCGGACGCCTGCGCGGCGATATCTTGAACCTGACGCAGGGCCTGTGCGGGAACCGCTTCGGCAGGGGACTGGTGGCACCCGGCGGGGTGCGCTTCGACGCGGGCCCGGCCTGGATCGACGGCACCCTCGCGGCCCTGCCGGTCCTCAAGCGCGACATGGAAGACGCGGCCAAGCTGCTCTTCGGCTCCGCCTCCGTACAGGGCAGGTTCGAGGGCACGGGCGTCCTCTACAGGGACACGGCCGAGCTGCTGGGCGTGGTGGGCCCCGCGGCCCGCGCCAGCGGATGCAGGCGGGACGTGAGGCAGGATCACCCCTCGGGCTTCTTCCGCTTCGCCCAGGTGCCCCTGCAGATGCTCTCCTCCGGCGACGTCTACGCCCGGGCCATGGTCCGCTGGCTGGAGGTCCAGCAGTCCCTCCGCTTCTTGGAAGAACACCTGCCCTCCCTGCCCTCGGGCCCCGTGAGGGCGGAGATGGGTTCCATGCAGCCGGGGAGGATCGCGGCGGCGATGGTGGAAGGGTGGCGAGGCGAGACGGTCCACGCGGCCGCCACGGGCCCCGCCGGCGACGTGAGCGTCTACAAGGTGGCGGACCCGTCGCTCCACAACTGGATGGGGCTGGCCATGGCCATGCGCGGGGGGGCCATCTCCGATTTCCCCCTGTGCAACAAGAGCTTCAATCTGTCCTACGCGGGGCACGACCGATGATCAACCTGCTCAAGACCCGGCTGAGGCAAGGCTACCGGACTCAGGCCTTCCCTCCGCCGTCCAACCCCCTTCCCGAACGCTTCCGGGGCCTGCCCGTCCTCCACCCCGCCAGGTGTCCCGAGGGCTGCCGGGCCTGCGCCGACGCGTGCCCCACGGGGGCCATCTCCACAGACGAAGGGCTGCGGCTGGATCTGGGGCGGTGCCTGTTCTGTCCCGCCTGCGCGGAGGCCTGTCCTGAAGGCGCGGTGGAGGTCACCCGCGCGTACGGCCTCGCCTCCGCCTCGAGGGAGGGGCTGATCCTCTCTGGGGAACACCTCCGCCCCAAGGTGGAGGCGCTCCAAGGCGAGATGAAGCGCCTCTTCGGGCGCTCGCTCAAGCTGCGGCAGGTGAGCGCCGGCGGGTGCAGCGGCTGCGAGGCGGACCTGAACGTCCTGGGCACGGTGGGTTTCGATCTGGGGCGCTTCGGCATCCAGTTCGTGGCGTCCCCGCGCCACGCCGACGGCATCGTGGTGACGGGGCCCGTGACGCGCGCCATGGCCGGCGCCCTGCGGTCCACCTACGAAGCCGTGCCCGCGCCCAAGCTCGTGATCCTCTCGGGTGCCTGCGCCCTCTCCGGCGGGACCTTCACCGGGAGCCCCGCCGTGGCGGGCGTGCCCGACGACGTCCCCGTGGACCTGTACATCCCCGGATGCCCGCCCCACCCCCTCACCGTCCTCGACGGTCTGCTTCGCCTCCTCGGGCGGCTCAAAGGATAAGGCTGACCGCGGAGGCTTGGAGGCAGACCAAGACAAACACATTGAACCGCAAAGGGCGCGAAGGATGCGACGCATGACTAGCAGGCTGTTGAGAAATTCGCACGGGCCGCGCGCAGGAGGCTTGGGGGCCATGTGCTAGGCGCGGCGACGACGGCAGGGTGGGCCCCCTTCCCAGGAGCCGCAACAACGCAGATGGCCCGCAATCCCTTGCGCCCTTTGCCTCCTTGGCGGTTCGATGTTTTCTTTTTGACTTTTTCCTTGTCTTCGCGGTGAAGTGGATCTTTATCTGGAGCGAGCCTGATGGCGGATTCTCCTGAGCGGGTGGAAGCGAACGGGGAGCAGCGGTCGTGGCCGCCGGCGTGGGCGCTGACGACCTATTTCGCCGAGGGGTTCCCGTACAGCCTCGTGCGGCAGATCTCCACGGTCTTCTTCAAGGACCACGGGGCCAGCCTCCAGGCCATCGGCCTCACCTCGCTCTACGGCCTGCCGTGGGTCCTCAAGGCCTTCTGGGCGCCCGCCGTGGACGCCTTTTCCACCAAGCGCCGGTGGCTCTTGGGCGCGGAAGTGGCGCTCGTGCTTGCCGTGCTCGCCATGGCGGCGGGCTCCTCGCTCGCGAACCCGCTGGAGGTCGTTTCGGTCCTCTTCCTGCTGACGGCCTTCCTCTCCGCCACGCACGACATCGCCGTGGACGGTTTCTACCTGGAGGCGCTGGACCGGGAGAGCCAGGCGCGGTTCGTGGGCTACCAGGCCATGGCCTACCGGCTGGCCCTCATCGCCGGCGGGGGCGGCGTGGTGTGGTTCTCGGGCGTCACAGGCTGGCGCGCGGCCTTCGTGCTCGCCGCGGGCATCATGCTCGCCCTCCTCATCGTCCACGTCTTTCTCCTGCCTGCCCGCGAGATTCCCAAGCGGCCCACGTCCGAGCTGCTGCGCGTGCTCCTGCGCCCCAAGGCCCTGGGAGATCTGGCGCTCGTGGCGGCGGCCACGGCCGCCGCGTGGTGGGTGTGGAGCCTGCCGCGTGTTCAGGCGTGGATCGCGCCGTCCAAACCGCTCCTGAGCAAGATCGGCCTCCCCGGATTCATCACCGCGGCGCTGGTGGTGATCCTCCTCGTGCTCCTGGTGAACCTGGGCCGCCTCAAACGCAAACTTGAAGCCTCCGACTCCTTCTACGCCAAAGCCTTCGTGGATTATCTGGACCAGCCGCGCATGGGCGTGGCCCTGGCCTTTCTGCTGACCTACCGGACGGGCGAGTCGGCCCTCCTCGCCATGGTCTACCCGCTCCTCAAGGACATCGGCATCAACCGGGCGCAGTACGGCGTCCTCTACGGTACCTTCGGCATCGCCGCGTCGATCGCCGGGGGCATTCTGGGCGGGCATCTCATTTCCAAATTCACGCTCAGGCGGGTCATCTGGCCGCTCATGCTGGCCCAGAACGTGCCTCACCTGCTGTACATGGCCCTGGCCCTCTTCTACGGCCATCTCGTGGGGCACCCCGAGATGGGCGCCGCCAGCCCCTACGTCGTGGGGCCCTTCGTGGTCATGGAAGCCTTTGGCGCTGGCATGGGTACGAGCGTCTTCATGGTCTTCATCCAGCGCACCTGCAAGGCCCAGAACAAGGCCGCGCACTTCTCCATTGCGACCAGCGTCATGAACATCAGCTCCACCCTCGCCGGCGTCCTCTCCGGCTACCTCGCCGCCTGGATGGGCTGGCCCCTCTTCTTCGGCTTCACCTTCCTGGTGACCATCCCCAGCATGGCCCTCATTCCGTGGCTGCCGGTCCTCGACCGCCCCGCCGCCGGGACATCCTGATCCACGGCTGTCCTCAAGCGGGGAACGGCGGACGGACGGGAAGCGCAAGTGCGCCGGGCGTGGGAGTCTTCGGTGCCGGACGCCGGTTACGACGGCGATGACACGGCGGGGCCAAGCCCTCTCACGCGCCCAGAAGGCCTTGGGTGCCGAGCCAGAGTTCGTAGGCGCTGAAGCAGGCCAAGGCCACCGCGGAAATGCCCAGCACCATCCTGCGCACCTGCGTCCCGATGCCGCCCAGCGCGCTTGCGGCCACGATGATGGCCACGGTGACGGCGATCATCGTGCCGTAGAAGCCGGCCAGAAGTGCCAAGGCGTGGAGTTCCCCTTCGTGCCATGCCTTCACGGTGAGCGGACCCATCACCAGGCTCCAGCCGATATAGGGATTGGGGTTGAGCAAGTTGACCAGGGTCGCCTTGAGGAGGCTCTGTGCTCCCGAACGCAGCTCCGGCTTCGTCTCTGCACTGAAATGGCGCCACGCGCTAAAAGAACCGGCAGCCAGGAAGAGGAGGAAGACGCCGCCGCCCAGTTGGAGCGCCGAGACAAACACCTTCGGAACCTGGACCAGGATCACGAGGACGAGAGCGGCGATGGGGCCGTCACTGAGGAGCGGGGCGAAGGCCGCGGGCCACGTGCGCCGCCAACCCGCGCTGACGGACTGCGACACGATGTACGTCTGGTAGGGTCCGGGTTGGGCCGCCGCCGTAAAGGCGTAGACCACCCCGATCATGAGAAAGCCCAGCACGCTAGATGTCCTGAGGGCGGCGGGACTGGCCGAGGGTCATTTGCTCGGAATAGTCCTTGAGAACATTCCTTGAAATATGGGTTCTTTCGGCGAGGTGGTGAGCGACGTGCTTTTCTCGTTCGCTGAGCCGCTCGTATGCCGCATGAAAATGCTTCTCGGATACGTCGTCCACCTTCCCATTCATGGCGCCATCCTCCTGGTTCGGGGGCGAGGTCTTTCCGCAACCGCCGCCATGATGTCACGAAACAAGACGCGGGCACAGGGAAGGCGGCGAACGTGAGGGGCTCTCACCGAGCGGGAGGCCGGCCTCTCACGGCGTGGCGGGTCGGGCCTCCACGGCCGCGTCCGGTCAATCTCGTCCGGCGCCGGGCCGGTGCTGGCGCAGGCCGAAGAGCGCCCGGTCGAGGGAGGCCCGGCCCGGGCCTGCGGCGATCAGCAGAAGGGCGATGGAGAAGTAGAGCGAAGCCAGCTCCCAGGCGGGGCCGCCGGTCATGGAGACGAAAGGGTCACCGCGCAGGAAGACGTGGGTCGCCACGGCCACCGCCATCGTGCAGAGGATGCCCAGCGAGGCGAGGGGGGTCAGGAGGCCCAGGATCCAAGCCAGGCCGCCCCCGAACTCTGACACCGCGGCCAGGGCCTGGAAGATGCCCGGCGCGAATCCGTTCGGTCCCATCCAGCCGAACGGGTTCCGGATGAGGGGCCACCCGTGCAGCATAAAGGCGGCGCCCCCCACCACGCGGATCAGGAGCAGCGCGGCGTCCGTAGGTGCAGGCTGTTCGGGCACGGAGAACAAGGTTTTGACATGCATCGGATTCCTCCTTCATGCGGTGAGGGCCGCGGCCTATCCGGTCCCTCGAACCTATGCCGCCTGCTGGGTCCCATTCGTCGGCCCTCTGCGGCGCTTAAAAGGCTGCTAACCAAAGGGCGCAGGTGTTTGTTCCGGAGTTCTTCGGTGACGGGCATGTGGGTGATGTATCGAAAGGTCACGCAGGGACGCGGCGGCACGTGTTGTTCGATCCGCGATGCGGAGAGAGAGGTCAACCCTCCCACTGGAAACCGCACCGGAGGCAGCGGTGCCAGGTCCGGGCGCCCAGGAAGCGCTTGAACAGCAGGCCGAGGGCGCTTTCCCCCGCGAAGGGAGGCGGCTCGCAAGATTCGGTCTCCCGGCTCCCGCACTGAGCGCAGTGTATCCCCGCCTCGGCCACGGCGTCGCCGTCCCGGACGACGGGCAGATCGGGAAGGGGAGCGCCCGCCGGGAACGCCTGGTCCCACACCTCGCCGCACGCGGTGCAGAGGAACCGCACCGGCCCGCCCTTTGCAACCAGCACGTCGTTCATGCTCAGGTGACGGGACAAGCATCTCGGGCACTGCGGGCCTCCCGTGTCTCCGTCATCCTCCGGCGAGGCCTCCGAGGGCTCCTCCGGAGGCGCTTCCGCGATCTCCTGCGGCACCGCCTCCAGGTCGTGGCGCCGCGAGGGTTCCGCGCTCCCACCGGCGGCGGCCGTTCCCGGCCCCTTGGCTTCCCTGGGCGATGGCCATCGGTGCTCGCAATTCTCGCACGCCCACCACGGGCCGTCCTCCGCCTGCTGCATGTCAAAGGCGTCCCGCGGCGGCGGGTCCGCCTCCGTCACCCGGAACGATCCGCACGCCGGACAGGCCGCGGGAAGGATGGGGAAGGTGTCGCTCAGATAGTCGGCCTCGGCCACGGGGGTTCGGCGGCCGCAGTTCTGGCACCGCAGCCACCAGCTTCCCGAGGGCGACTGGCTCGGCGTCACGGCGCCGAAATCCGTAGAATCGCACGATGTGCAGCGGACGTCCGCTCCGGCGTCCTTACCGCTTTCCTCGTCCCGCTCCGCCAGCCGCGCTTCCGCCTCCGCGCGCCGTTCGCGGGGGACCTTGAGCCACACTCCCGCCGCCGCCTCGCCCAGAACCTCCGGAGGCGCCACCCGCCGGTCCAGAAGCGCGCAGGGCAGCGGGATGGCCCTCAGGAAGTCCCGGGTGTCCTCAGCCAATTCCATTGAATCGAAGATTCGCAACAGCTCCCACTGCTCCGGATCGTTCGGAGGAGCGGGAGATGCAGCCTTCTCTCCAACCACCGGTGCCAACCCGCTACACCTTTCCCGCCTGCTTGGGAGGTTCGCTCGCGGCGGCTCCCGATGGTCCTTTGGCGGTGATGAGGTTGGTGAGGTAGG
>JAKAKG010000202.1 GCA_021813555.1 Acidobacteriota bacterium | reverse complement strand
CGCGGGCGTAGCCGGCGCCGTGGAGATCGCGGGATCGGTGCCGGGACTCTATCGCAACCGCCTGAAACGCCAGTGACGTGTCGGGGCGCTGGCCCATCCGCTGGCCATCCATGGGCGCTCGGCCACACCCCCGCTTACCGGTGCGCCTCGCGCCAGACCATGACCGCGAGTACGCCGGTGAACAGGGCGCCCGCTACGCTCATCCAGACGGGGATCGCCGTCTGCCCCACCGTGACGGGCAGGGCCATGACAACTCGAACCGCATGGAGGATGCAAATCACGGCCAGGAGTGCCGAGGCGAGTTTTGAAAAGGGCCTGCCCTTCTTTTTCTTCGAGGACATCTTCCCCCCCCACTAGTTTTGTACCCTTGGTGCCCTTGGTGCCCTTGGTGTCTTGGTGGTGCGTTCTTCCTCCCTACGGCTTCACCTCGATGACCTCTGTGGCCGCCCTTCCGAAGACCTCGGGTTCGTACATCTCTTCGGCACGGGCCGGCGCCGTGGTGAAGGTTCCGGCGGTGGTGGCCCGGCAGACGTAGTTGAAGGCGTGGCGGCCCTCGCCGAGCCGTGTGGCGAAGAGGAGGACGCGGTCGTCGTGGCGCTCCACGTGGTCGAAGCCGCCCTTCTGCCACCACTGGGTCCAATCCCCTCCTTCCTCCGTTGCTTCCTGGTCGCCGGCCAGGTCGCGGGCCGTCGTGGCGAACCACGACTCCACGGGCTCAAACCCGGCGGGGATGGGGTCGGTGACGGCCACCCAGCGCCGCTCCTTGGTGAGGTCGAAGTCCAGGACCACGCGGACCATGTCTCCCGCTTTGAAGGTGGTGCCGGAGGGCCCTCCCGCCATGGGCTCGTAGTGCCGCTTCACGGCGATGCCCGCGTCCAAGGGCTGGAGCTCCGGCGCGGCGGAAGCATACTTCAGGCGCGCCGTGTAGAAGAGGGTGCCGGTTCCCTCACGCTTGAACGCGAGGGGGAGCGACTCGTTCCCCTTCCCCATCCGAAGGAGATCGGCCATGGGCGTGTCCAGAACCCGCGCCTTGGCCTCGCGGCCCTTGAAGGTTTCGGTCATGAGCGTCTGGAGGCCGAGGTTCGCCACGGCGGTGAAGTCGGGCGTCTCCTTCTCGTAGGCGCGGTAGTAGTCCACCAAGGCCTCCATGGCCATGGCGTTTTCCTGCGTGTTGCTCCACCGGCCGTCCTTTCGCGCCGCCAAGAGCCAGCGCACCATGCCAGGAACGAGGACGGGGTCGCCCCCGCCGCGGACCAGGCTGCCCAGCGCGATGGCCGTGGAACGAACGGTGCTGTTCCAGAACCACAGGAGGTAGGGATCGCTCAGCTCCTCCACGTGCGCCGAGCCGCCCTCGGGGAGAATGGAGTTCTTGATCCTGCGCTCAAGATCCTTGGGCCGCGCGCCCTTATCTTTCGCCGCCGCCATGGCGTCCCACAGGTAGCAGAGGCCGAAGACGGGCATCCGATCCCGGTAGCCGTAAAGGCGGGTGAGGTGGCTGTCCACCGTGCGGCCCTCCTCCGCCAGAACCTTCACGGCGAAGGCCTGCCATGCCGTGTAGGCGGGCATGTAGGCCTCGTTGGGCTTGGGCGCCCCCCCCACGGACTGGTCGAGAAAATCGCAGGCCTTGGTAAGGACGTCGCCGTTCACGGTGTAGCCCAGCTTCCGGGCGCGCTGGCAGACGTGGATCACGTAGCTCGTGAGGTAGGGCGAGGCGAAGCGGCAATCCTCTCCTTTCCAGTAGACGAAACCGCCGCTGCCGCACTGGAAATCCTCGAGCTCTTTCAGCGTCTTCTGGGCCACGCCCCTGAGGTCGCCCGGTTTCAGTCCCGGGAGGCTGAAGGCGTCTCCCAGATCCGCGGCGAGCATGACAGCCAGGGCACACGAGGCGCGCTGCTCGGCACAGCCGTAGGGGTAGTCCACGAGGTAGCGGGCCCCTTCACCCAGGCCCACCATGGCCGTGGAGGACAGCTCCAGGTGCAGCCCGCCCAGGTCCGGCACCACGTTTCGGGGCAGGGCCAGCGTTTCCTTTCCGTCGGGAGGAACGGTTCCATAGGCCGCCACCACCTCGGGCGACGCGAGGAGGCGCACGGGAAGCGGCATCTCGAAGGCGTCCTCCTCGCCGTTCATCTTGACCGTCACCAGGAGGCTCGCGGTTCCTACGCCCTTCGCCAAAACATGGAAGCGCGCTTCCGCGGCTCCCTTGGCGGGGACGGACAGGGACTGGACGCCGTCCGCCACCTCGATGATCCCGGGGGTGAGGCTCTTCATGGTCACGAGGGCCGTGCCCGCGTCCTTCAGCAGGCTGTGCACCACGGCACCGAAGTAGGCCCGGTCCCCCAAAGCGAGGAAGCGCGGGAAGGCGGGCGTGAGCAGGAGGGGCTTGCTCAAGCGGATCTCGCGCTCGCCCCAGCCGAAGCGGTGGGACTTGTCTTGCACCACGGCCATGACGCGGTAGGTGGTCATGGACTCGGGCAGCTTCTCGGATACGGACAGGTGTCCCTTGGCGTCGGTCACGGCCGAGCCCAGCCAGAAGGCTAGGACGCGGAAGTCCTTCCGGGCCTTGTTCTCGGCCCCTTCGTCAAACCCGCCGCCGCCGCCCTCCTCGGCGCCTTTGGGCGTGATGACGCGCCGGCTCACGATGTTCTGCCGCGAATCCTCGTTCATGACCTGGAGCGATTTCTCCACCCACACGCTGTCCAGCACGTCGGGAGTTTTGTAGTCCGTGAGGGAGAGGACGCCGTAATCCACGGCCCAGAGCGTCACTTCGGCCACGGCGGGCCTGCCTTCGGCGTCCGCCACCTGAACCGACACGCGCGCCGTATCCAGGGGCCTGTACTCCTCCTTGTCCGTGGACACCTGCACGGCGAGACGCTTGCGGGCGTTCTCCACCTTGAGCTGGCAGTAGCCGAGACGGAAGGCGGGTTTGCCGGGATCCGAACCGTCCTTGCCCAGAGCGGCGCTCGTGCGGCCCTTCACGAGGAGGACGGAGACGAAGACGTTGGGGATCTCCCCCTCCGTGATGGGGACGGACACGGTCTGCTGGGTGGAGGTGAGCTGGAACTCCCGGTGGGTGCGGATGCCTTCGCGCTCCGTGGTGAGGAGTGCGGTGGCCTTCTCCCAGGGAGACTTGATCATGATGCGGGCCGTCTCTCCCGGCTGATAGGTCTGCTTCTCGGGCACCAGGTCGATGCGGTTGTGGTCGTACCGCGCCCAGGCCGTATAGCCGGGGCCGAGGCAGTAAAAATCCACCTCGGTGGTGGTGCGCCTGCCCTGCTCGTCCCCGGCCGTGACAGAGAGGATGTAGTATCCGCCCTCGGCCAGGGGCACCTGGACCGGAACGGGCGCGGCGCCCGTGGTGATGTCGCCCTTCCAGCGCTCCTTTTCGACCCGCTGGCTCTCCCAGGTATACATGCCGTCGCCTTCGGCCCGGCGCACGCTGTTCCACTGGACCTGGAGGAGGGTCACCGCGGCCTTGACGCCGGGGGCGATCTCGCCGCGGGGCGTCACGGCCACCACCTCGGTGGCCAGGCCGTCCTTCATGTCCACGAAGTAGGAGGGGCGCTTGAGGCCCAGGTACCAGGGAGCGGGGTGGACGGGGAAAGAGGCGCGCCCGGCGATGGTCTGGCGGGAGACGTCCGTGACTTCGCCTTCAAGGGTGTAGGTATAGGGCTTGCCCGCCTTGAGATCCGTGGGGAGCTCCAGGCGAAGGATACCCTCCTCGTCCAGGGCCAGATCCCGCTGGAAAATTCGGGTCTCCCCTTCCACTTCACCGTCGCGCCAGACGTCGCTCAGGAAAGCGTACCGCTGGGCGGGGAACTTCTCACGAAGGATCTTGGGGACGTCGTTGAGGGGCGATTTGGAGAAGGTGGCCTTCACGGGCCGGCCCGACATGGCGGCGCCGAAGAGGTACCTCCCCGTGACGGTACCGGTCAGATTGCTTCCAGCCATGTCCTCGGTGCCGCCCAGATTTACGTCCACTCTGAAGTCGGGCTTGCGGTAGGCCGCCACGAGGAATCTCTGGTAGGCGTTCCCGTTCTGGCCTTTCACGGAGACGATCATGGAATAGGTCCCGAGACTTCCGTCCTCTGGGATTTTCACGGCCCAGTCGGCGCTGGACCACTCGGAGAGAGGGAGGGTCCTCTTGTCCACCTCGCGGTCGCGGCCGTCCCTCAGGACCGCCTCGGCCGCGGCGCCGGCGGGCAGCAGAGCCATGCCTCGGGCCGTGTCGGAGCGCAGGATGGCCTTGAAGTGGACCTCCTCGCCCGGCTTGTAGACGCCCCGGTCGGGGAAGACGGTCCCTCGCAGAACGGGCCTCGCCTCTTCCAGGCTGAAGGGCATGCCGAAATCCCAGTTGCGGATGCCGTCGTTCCAGTCGCTGCACACGTAGGCCAGGTCCGATCCTTTGCGGGCCGTCACCACGAAGGCGAGATTCCACGCCGCCTCCCAGGGCTCCACGCCGGCTTTGAGACGAAGGTCCGTGTTGGGGGCCACGACCACGCCGCTCTTGTCCGTCGTACCTCTCCAGAACACCTTGTTGTCCACCGTCCTGATGTCCACCTCGGCGCCCTCAACGGGCGCGCCGTCATCGAGGCGAGTCACCATGACGAGGGTATTGAGGGGGCTGTCCTTGACGCTGATGCCCAGGTTGGTCACTTGAACCAGCGTGGCGGCGGCCTCCTGGGTGACGGGATAGCTCAGGGGAATGGGGTCTTTGCCTTGCAGGGCCGCCCAGGCCAGACCCTGGCCCTCCGAGTTCAGAACTTTGGAAAGGTTCAATCCATAGGTAGCCAGCACGTCGGGTTGGACGGGAAGGGTTCGCGAGGAGGGCGCCGCGTCGGGAAGGCGGTTGGTCTTGGCCCGCTCCAGCGATCCGTCTCCTTTCAGAACCCACCCGTCCATGCGCAGGACCGCCGGTACGAGGGCATCGGGGGGCACGGGCGCGAGCCACTCGCTCAGGGTCTTGAGATTCCGCGAGTAGAAGGGCAACTGAGGCCCGCCCGAGGCTTCCCACACGCCGTGCCCCGTGCCGAAGCTCGTGAGGGCGCTCTTGTGCCAGTAGACCGCCTGGCCGTACCAGTCGTACCCGAGGGTCTGGCCGTCCTTGGCTTGAAGGCCCCCCTTGAGGACAAACAGGTAGGTGCGCGCGGGTTGGAGCTTGAGCCCCAGCGTGTCCAGACTCAGGACCGTGCCGAACCGGCCCTGGTCCTCCCCTTCGCTCTCTTCACCTTCCGTGCTCTCCCCGGCCTGCGCGGCCCGGCCCTTGTCCAGGACCATGGGGACGGCCTTGGCCGCATCGGTCACGTCAAACACGGTAAGGCGCGGGGCCACCTGGCTGTACGCCACCGGCGCGCTGAAGACGATGCCGTTGTAGAACTCCACGCTGCACTGCTTGGAGCAGCGCAGCCCGTCCACGAAGAGGGCGGGCTCCATGAAGAACTCGTGCGTTTGCGGCTCGCCAGGAGTGGCCGTCCCCTGAACGCCCGGCACGCTCCCGTCCAGCTCCAGGAGGAGGCGGGCCTGGGGCGGCGGCGGCGCTGAGGTTTCCAGCACCACGAGATCGTCGCCGGGCTCGAAGCGCTTTGTGTCCCAGTCCTTCGCCACCTTGAAGGGCACCGGGGCGGTGGCGTTGACAACGGACATGGTCTGCGCCACTTTCTTTTGAAACGCCACGAAGGCCCCGGGGTTCTCCTCGGCCATCCTGCCCATGACGTCTTTCTGCATCTCGGGGGGCTTCCACTCATAGCGTCCGTAACGCAGGGCGGCATGGGCGGCCACGGCGGCGGGAGACACGGGCTGGTTGAAGCGCAGGGCCAGCACCGCCGGAGAATCGGCGCGACCCGATTTTCTGTATTCATCGGCTCGCAGGAGCTTCACGGTGGGCGTCACAAATTCGAAGGTATAAGGCTCGTCCAGCCTGGCCCCCGAGGGGGAGACGGCCGCGGTGCTCACGGTCACCTGGTACCGGGTGCAATAGGGAAGCACGGCCGACGGATCAGCGGTGAATATGAGAAGGCGCGTGCCCGACCAGCGGAACGTCCCTTTCATGGGCGGAACGATGCTGACGAAGGGCGCCTGGACCCGATCGGGGATCCGGCCCAGCTCCACCATAGGCTCGGAGAACTGGATCCGGATCTCCTTGCACTCTTCGAGTTTGGCGGCCTCTCCTACGGGACCCGCGTTCGTGATCTGGAGGCCGCGGCCGGCGCCCCATGCGCTCGCGCTCAGGCCAAGTGCCGCGCCGAAGACCAACCCGGCCCATTTCCCCCGGTGCCACATGAGCAGCTCCTAAAGAGTATTCGCACGGACCAAAGAACAGCATGAACACAGCGATAGAACACCGCGAATTTACCACGCCATACGCGCCCCTGCAAGAGAGCGCGCCAGCAAGCGTCTTGTCTCCATATTTCTAAGTGGATACTTGGTATACGCTGCACTTTCCCACTTGACAATACCCCATTTGGACCTTATTTTTGCTTTGGGAGTAGGAGTTGTCCGCGTCTGTTCCAGAGGCTATTTAAGAATGCCGTGAACTGGGTCCTCACTTGGGACCCGTTCAAGGCTTTTGCCTGGACACAACGCGCCACTTAACGGGGGAGGTAGTTCCATGAACAAAAAGGGATGGGGTTGCTGGTATGGGGGCGCTGTGCCGGCCTGTCTGGTTGTTCTTGTGCTCGCGGGCCTTGCCCTTCCGGCGGCCGCCCAGAAAGTCAAGGAAGGAAGGTCCACGCTGGACGATCTGGCCTTCAGCCAGCCCGAGCTTCGCGCGGTCCAGCAACCCGAAGAGCGGGACCAGATCACCGCAACCACGTCCCCGCAGGAGATGTTCGCCGTCAACGGCATGCTGGCGGCCTACGACTCCTTCGTGGCCAAGACCGGGGGCCGCTGGTCCCTCCAGGTGGACCGCGTCACGGGCCGCCCGGCCCTCATCGAGGGAAGCGTGCCCTGGATTCCAGGGTCGGGGAACGGCAACACCCTCACGCCCGCCGACCTGGGCCTGGCCGGCGCGGAGGCGGACGGAACAGCCATTCCCGTGGCCCTCGTGGCTCGCAAAGCCCTGGACTTCCTCCGCTCCAACCCCGACCTTCTCGGCGTGGATCCGAACGCCCTCCAGCTCGTGGAGGCTTCCTCCGGGCCCGTGCTGGACTACCTTTACTTTCTGCATTTTCAATGGACCTACGCGGGCCTGCCCGTGGACGGGGCGTACGTCGTGTTTCGTCTGAACCACGGCAACCTGGTCCAGTTCGGAGAGGAAAACATCTCCGACGCCATCTACTCCCTTGATCCCACCCCGTCCATCGCCCTGGACACGGCGTGGGCGAACTTGTCCGCTTACATCGGCGGCATGGCTCCCGATGACAGGGTTCTTGATCTCGGGCATCTGCTGGTTGTTCCCGTCTCCGGCCCCTCCGCCCTCACCGGAGCCGCCGCCGTGCCCGGCAAGGGGCTGTCCTACCGCCTCGTCTACGAGGTCCATTTCAGGCGCCCTGGCGTGGTGGGCACCTGGCAAGCGCGCATTGACGCCCACACGGGAGAAGTGTTGAGCTTTCTGGACGCCAACAGATACGGCTCCATCAAAGGGGGGGTCTACAAAACGGACCAGCCCGCCACGGAGGTGAGCGTGCCCTTCCCCTACGCCGATTACGGCGGTACGGCCTGGGCGGACATCGTAGGGAATTTCACGGGGACCTCGGGAACCTCCACCATGACGGGCCGAACGGGCGGCACGGCCATGGTGGGCGGCGTGGACATCGTGGACAACTGCGGGAGCATATCTCTCGCCTCGGACGCCGCCGGCCTCATCAACTTCGGCACGAGCGCCGCCACGGACTGCAGCAGCCCGGGAGGCGGGCCGGGCAACACGCGCGCCGCCCGAACCCAGTACTACAACATCAGCATGATCAAGATCAAAGCCTACACGTACTTGCCCACCAACACGTGGCTGCAGGGCCGCATCACCGATACGGTGAACATCCAGGACACGTGCAATGCCTATTGGGACGGCACGGGCGTCAACTTCTTCCGGTCCGGGGGAGGCTGTTGGAACACCGGCGAGCTTCCCGGCGTCTCCCTTCACGAATGGGCCCACGGACTGGACGCCAACGACGGTTCTCCAGCGGGCGATAAGGGAACAGGTGAAACCTACGGTGACTTCTCCGGCGTCCTTCAAACCCACGGGTCCTGCGCGGGCAACGGATTCTTCCTCACCTACAACTCGGGCTGCGGCACCACGACTCCCGGTTACAACTGCGGCGGCTACGGGGATTGCTGCATCCAATGTTCGGGAATCAGACAACTCGATTATGCGAAACACGCGGCGGCCAAACCCCACTTCGCGGAAGACCTCACCAGCAACACGTGCACGGGATGCACGGCCTACGCCTGTTCCACGAGCCGGACCTACGCGGGGCCTTGCGGCTACGAAGGCCACTGCGAGTCGCTCATCTCCTCGGAAGCCATGTGGGATCTCCCCGTCCGGGATCTGGTCACGTGGGGCATGGACGCCGCCAGCGCCTGGCAGCTCATGGACCGCCTGTGGTACGCCAGCCGCTCCACCTCCGGGAGTGTCTATGCGTGCCCGAGCCTCACCACCACCAACGGATGCGGCACGAGCAACTACTTCACCACCTTCAGGGTGGTGGACGACTGCGACGGCGACCTCAGCAACGGCACGCCCCACGCCAGCGCCATCTACAATGCTTTCAACCGGCATAAGATCGCCTGCACCACGGTGGCCAACACGGACCAGACCAACTGCTGCCCCTCTCTGGCGGATCCGGTCCTCTCCGGCACGGCGGGCAACATGCAGGTGTCGCTTTCCTGGGGCTCCGTGACCAACGCTGTGAAGTACTACGTGTACCGCAACGAGACGGGCTGCGACGCGGGATACACCAAGGTGGGCACCGTCACG
>JAKAKG010000051.1 GCA_021813555.1 Acidobacteriota bacterium | reverse complement strand
CTTATCTGGCGGATGAAGGTGTTGCCCTCCACGGCGCGGACGCTCAAGCCGCGGGCCTCGAATCCCAGGGAAAGACCGTCCTGGCGGTAGCCGTGGATGGGCGCCTCTCGGGATGGCTGGCCGTGTCCGACGCCCCCCGCCCGGAAGCCGCGGAGGCCGTGAAGGCCCTTGGCGCCTCGGGCCTTTCGGTGGTCCTTCTCACGGGAGATAGGGCGGGGGCGGCCCGGGCCGTGGCGGCGCAGCTCGGCATCACCCGGGTCATGGCGGGCGTGCTGCCCGACGGAAAGGCTGAGGCCGTCGCGGCGCTTCAGGCTTCGGGCTGGGCGGGCGAGGAAGGGAGCCCGGCGCGCGACGGTGCCTCCGCTCCCCGCTCCCTGCTCCCTGCTCCCCAAATTGTCGCCATGGTGGGAGACGGCGTGAACGACGCCCCGGCCTTGGCCCAGGCCGACGTGGGCATCGCCATGGCCTCGGGGACCGACGTGGCCAAGCAGGCCGCCGCCCTCACCCTCGTGCGCTCCGACCTGACTCTCGTGCCCAAGGCCCTCGCCCTCTCCTCGGCCACGGTCCGCAACGTGCGCCAGAATCTCTTCTGGGCCTTCGGCTACAACGTCCTCGGCATCCCCGTGGCGGCGGGCGTCCTCGTGCCCCTCGGCGGACCGGGCCTCACGCCCGTGCTCGCCGCCTTCATCATGGCCTTCTCGTCCGTGTTCGTCGTGAGCAATGCGCTCAGGCTGAGGAGAATGCCTCTTAAGTGAAACGGGAGCGAGGAGCGGGAAGCGGAAGTACCAACCCGCAAACCGCCGCCGTTTCCTTCTCCCTGCTCCCAGCTCCCCTTCTCCCCTCCCTCATGTCCTCACGTTGAGCAGCAGGTAACCCCCGGCGGACCCCAGGAGAACGGCGGGGGCCCAGGCCGCCAGGGCTGGGTCGAGCCACTGCATGGCACCCACGGAGTTGAAGACGGCGCCCAGGGCGTAGTAGAGGATCGAGAGGCCCAGGGCGATGGCGATGCCGTAAAGAGATCCGCGACGGCCCGTGACGAAGGCGAAGGGAAGACCCAGGAGGAGGAGGACGAGGGGAGCCGTGGCGTCGGCGAACTTCTGGTAGTAGTCCACACGCTGCTGGTAGGTGGGGTAGCCCTTCTCCCTAAGCTCGGCGATGAGTTTTTTCAGATCCCCCGAGGAGAAGTACTGACTTTCCGTGAAGGGGGGCACCACGAAATACTCTCGGGGCAAGCCCAGGGCCAGGGTCCCCGACGGTTTGGCCTCGAAGGGCTTGGCGGGGTCTCTGCGCCACTCCCAGCCCCTCGCGTAGCTGAGCGTGCCGGTGCCGGAGAAATGGGCCTCCTTGGCGAAGAACCGGGAGGCGAGTTTGAAGTGGTCCTTTTGGAGCGTGTAAATGGAAAACCCCTGGAAGGCCTTGCTCTTGGCGTCGTAGTGGCGGTAGTGGAAGAGCTGGCGCCGCCCGGGAGCGAAGAGCCACACATCCAGCGTGCTGGCCACGCCCCGGCTCGCGATGCCTTTGATGGCGTCCCTTGTGACCTGCGCCTTGCGGCTCGTGGAGGGCACCGCGCCCTCGCCCAGGGCCCAAAGGAAGAGACACGCCCCCAGTCCCACCGCGAGGACGGGAAGGCTGATGCGGTAAAGGGAGAGGCCGCTGGCCTTCATGGCCGTCAGCTCGTTGGTCCGCTCCAGGAGGGCGAAGGTCACGAGGGCGGCCATGAGGACCGCGAGGGGAGTCAGCATGATGAGGATGCCCGGGGAGTGGTTGAGGAGGTACGTGACGAGGAGATGGATCTTGTCCTGGTTGGTCATGAACTCGCTCAGGCCGCGCACTTCGATGACCCAGTCCAGCAGGAGGACGGAGGCGACGATGAGGGCTAGAAACGCCGCCATGCGCTTCAGGAGATAACGGTCCAGGATGGGGATCCCCCGGGTCAGCGGGATGGGGCGCACGCCCTCCTGCTCCAGTTCTCCCGCCGCGGCGCGGCCGGGAAAGAGCCCCAGCATCGCTTGGACCCATCCTCCCGAGGCCATGCGGTCCTTGCGCCGCAAGAGAATGAGCCCCACGGCCAAGAGGGCCGCGTCGGGCACGTACGCCGCGAGGACGGGGTTGACCCGTCCCGCCAGGGCCAAGTCGCTCAGGGCCGAGAGGAGAACCCAATAGCCCAGCAGGACCACGAGCGACAGGCTGAAGCCCGCGCCCTTCCCTCCCCGAACGTTGACCATCCCCAGGGACATGCCGATGAGGGCGAAAAAGAGGGCCGCCAGGGACGCGGCGATTCGCCGGTGCAGCTCGAAGCGGAGGGCCGCGCGCTCCTTGAGCGCCAGCCCGGGATCGGAGGACTGGGGCGGCAGGTTGAGGCGGCCCAGGAGGGACAGGGTCCCCAGCTCCGCCAGCCCCTTCTGCACGCCGCCCTGCCCCATGGGACCCGTGTCCACGGTGAGGGCCTGCTCGTCGAAGGTGGTGGTCTCCACCTTGCCCGGCGATTTTCGGTCAAATTTGACCGTCTCCCCTTCTTCCAGCAGGAACTGAAGGGTTCTGCCGTCCGGCGAGCGCACGGTGCGCCCGCCCCGGGCGAGGGTGAGGGTGTCGATGGGGCCGTTGGACCGCTGAAACACTAGCACGTGCTCATACCGGCCCGAGGCCTCGTCCACCTTCTCCGCGTAGAGGAGGACTCCGGGGATGCGGTCGAAGAAAACGCCGGGGCGCAGGAGGCGCACGAGGTTCATGGCCTGGGTGGCCTCCCCCTGGAGGCGGTCGGCGGCGGACCTGCACGCGGGCACCAGCCAGAAATTGAAGAGGAGGAGGACGCCGGCCACCGCGGCGCCGAAGAGAAGGGGCGGCCTCACGAGCTTGCCGCTGGGAATCCCGCTGGCCCTCAGGGCGATGATCTCGCTGTCACTGCTCAGGCGCCCGAAGGCGATGATGGTCCCGAGGAGGAGGGCGATGGGGAGCGTGTAGGCCAGAAGGCCCGGCAGGCTCAGCAGAAACATGAGGGCCATGGCCCCGGCGGAGAGGCCCTCCTGAATCACCAGGCTGGCGAGCTGAAAGATGAGCTGGATGAGGAAAAGGAACGAATACACCACGAGCCCCACCCAGAAGGGGCCCGACATCTCTTGAAGGACGTACCGGTCCACGAGCCGAAGCCTCACGCGGCCTCCCTCCGCTCATGCTATCCGAAAAGCGCGGCCCGCGAAACCGCGAGGGCTCCCGGCTTTCACTCGATCCGTTCTTTTGACGCCCCCCGCACGGGTGAGCTAAACTGCACGAGTGCCTGAGGTTTCGTTGCCCCCGGCCAAGGAGGATTCCATGCGCTTTGCCCCATTCACCGCCATCCTGGCCGCCGTTGCCCTGGCCTCGGCCGTCTATGCCGCCCCCGACGTCAAGACCGGCGAGGTCGTGCCTTCCAAGCTGGAGTCGCCCCACCCCATAACTTCGCCGTGGCTTTACGACGTGAACGTGGCGGAGGCAAGCTCCCTGCGCCTCCACCTGGCCGACCTTCGGTTGAACCGGGGGGACCAGCTCGTCCTCTCGGACGGCCTGGGCAAGGAGGTCTACAGCCTGGCCGGCCCCTACGCCGGGGCCCTGTGGCTCCCCCAAACCTCGGGCGAGTGGTGCCGCGTGGAAATCTGGCCCGGTAAAGACTCGGCTCCGTGGGGCCTCCAGGCCGACTGGCTGAGCTACGGCTACCCGGCCTACGGCGCCGCGCAGGCACCGGCGCCCGAATCCATCTGCGGCGTGGACGATTCCAAGGATGCGGTCTGCTACCAGTCCGACGCAGCCAAATGGACCGCGGGCAAAGCCGTGGCGAGGGTCTACTTCTCCGATCCCGTGAACGGCTCGGGATACTGCACCGGCTTCATCCTCTCCCCCTACGGCTATTTCATCACCAACAACCACTGCATCGCCACGGAGACCGGGGCCCAATCTGTACGGCTTGACTGGGAGTACCAGAACCAGAGCTGCGGCGCGGGACCCGCGAGCACGGATAGCACGACGTACGGCGCCCACCTCGTGGCCACGGACTTCACGCTCGACTACGCCCTCCTGGCCATCACGAGCGACACCCCCCAGGCCCGCTATGGATACCTGACGCCCAACCCCGTCCTGCCGAGCGTCGGGGACACCATCTGGATCCCCGGCCACCCCGGGGCCCAGCCCAAGCGGTTTTCGGTCTACTCGGACATGGACAACGGCGATGCCAAGGTTCAGGCCGTGAACATTTTGGGCAACGCCGCGGGCACCGACATCGGCTATTACGCCGACACGCAAGGAGGCTCCTCGGGCTCCCCCGTCCTGCTGGGGACGGACAACTCCGTCGTCGCCCTCCACCACTTCGGCCTCGCGGGAAGCACCTGCACGCCCACCGATATGAACCAGGGCGTGGAAATGGCCAAGATCTATCCCCAGATTTCCGCCTATCTCAGCCATCCTTACTTCAGCGTGGCGGCCACCGCCGCGCCCATGACGGGACCTGCGCCCCTCACGGTCAGCTTCTCCGCGGCCGTCACCGGCGGCACCTCTCCCTTCACGTACACCTGGGATTTCGGCGACGGGTCCGCCGCCTCGGCGAGCCAAGCCCCCCAGCACACCTACACCACCGCCGGAACCTACGCCGTGAAGGTTACGGTGCAGGACTCGGCCTCCGTGACGGCCACCGACAGCCACCTGTCCATCACGGCCACTTCGGCAGCGGCCCTCACGGCCACGGCGTCTTCCAACACGGCATCGGGCATCGTTCCCCTGGCGGTGCAGTTCACGGGCACGGCCTCTGGCGGCGTCGCTCCCTACACCTATTCCTGGAACTTCGGAGACGGCTCCGCCCTGTCGGCGGCCCAAAACCCTTCCCACACCTACAGCGCCGCCGGAACCTACGGCGTCACCCTGACGGTTCACGACGGCGCCGGGCACTCGGCCTCCGACAGCCACCTCTCCATTACGGCGAGCAACCCCACCGTTCCTCCGCCCGTCATCACCGCCGTGAAGAAAGCCATCAATCCCTTCCGCCTCATCCTCACGGGGACCAACTTCCACGCCAACTGCACCGTCAAGATTGACGGCGCGGCCGTCCCGCTCACGACCTTCAAGACCGCCGCCAAGGTGGTGGCCAAAAAAGGGGCTGATCTCAAGGCCATGGTCCCCACGGGCCACGCCGTGTCCATCACCGTGACCAACAACGACGACGGAGGCGTGTCGGCGCCCTTCGGCTTTACAAGAACCACAGTCCCGGCCCTGCCGGCCGGGGAACCGGCTCTCGATCCAGTTGAGCCTCAAGCCAAAGCGGGCCCCGCCGCTCCGCTCCTGTGACCGCATGAGCAAACTCGTGGGCATGGGCGCCGCCGCCAAGGCCGGCGCCCTTTCCGCAACCTGGACGTTTCCGGCCATCGTGGGGGGGTCTTTCCTCATCGCCTGGGCCGCCGAATCGGCCCAGTTCTTCATGTCCCAGGGCCTTTCTCTGGCCATTCTGGCGTGGGTGCAGACCCTGCCCGAGTTCGCCGTGGAGGCCGTCATCGCCTGGCAGGCCCCCCGAACACCGGGCGGCATGCACCTCGTTTCCGCCAATTTCACGGGAGCCGTGCGCCTGCTCGTAGGCCTGGGCTGGCCCATGATCTACGCCGTGGCCGCCTTTTTTCACCGGAAGAAGCACCACCGCCCTCTCAAAGAGATCCGCCTGGAAGACGAGCACAGCGTGGAGATCGTGGGCTTGGTGCTGCCTCTCCTCTACTTCTGTTTCATAACGTTCAAGGGCACGATCACCGTGTGGGACGGCCTCGTGCTCATGGCCATTTACGCGGCCTACATGTTCATCCTCAACCGGATCCCGCCCAAGGAGCTGGAGAACCCGGAGGACGAGGAGTGGCCCATCCGGAAGATCGTGACCTTCAGGCCCGCCCTCCGGAACGCCACCATCGCGGCCCTCTTCCTGGGAGGGGCGGGGATCATCTTCTTCACCGCCGAGCCTTTCCTGCATTCCCTCCTCGCCATGGCCCTTTCGCTGGGTATCTCCCAGTACGTCTTCGTGCAGTGGGTGGCGCCCTTCCTCAGCGAGTTCCCCGAAAAGCTCTCGGCGGTCTATTGGGCCCGCAAGGTCACGGGGGCTCCCATGGCCCTCATGAACATGGTCTCGTCCAACATCAACCAGTGGACCATGTTGGCGGCCATGATTCCCTTCGTGGTGGCCTTCTCCGCGGGCCACATTCAGCCCATACCGCTGGATCCTGAACAGCGCCTGGAGTTCGCTCTCACCATCGCCCAGTCCGCTTTGGGCATGTGCCTCCTGGCCAACATGTCCTTCGCGTGGTACGAGGCCGTGGTCCTCTTCTCCCTCTGGCTGGCCCAGTTCCTCATTCCCACGCTGCGCGAGGAGGTGGCCGTTCTCTACGGCATCTGGGTGGCCTACGAGGTGGTCGCCTGGCTCATGAAGTACCGCAAGCCCCTGGCCTTCGTCCTGTTCGCGCGGCTCTTCCGGGAGCGGGTGATGAAACGCCAGGGGGCGGGCGCGTGAGCCGCCGAGCCATCCCTTTTGACAAACGCCGCGGGTCGTTCTAATTCAAGAACGGCTGTAGGGCCCTGAGCGCGGCCGACGTGCCCTGGACGGCCTCGGGGCGAATGGCGGCGCGGTAGAGGCCCAGGCCGTCGAGGAAGGACCTCAGGTTTGAAGGAGTGACGGCGTCCATGGGCAGACAGTCTCCTGCGCCGCTCTCCTTGAGGAAGTGCGCGTTGATCAGCTGCTCGCAGTTGCCGGGCTCGGGTATGGCCAGGACGGGCTTTTCGAGGTAGAGGGCCTCGCCGACGAGCTGGTTTCCCGCCGTGGAGACCAAGGCTTCGCAGGAGGCTAGATCTTCCAGGAACCTTTCCGCGCTCACGCGCCGGAAGGTCAGGTTTCCCCGCGGCGCCCCTTCCCCGAGCCCGTAAACCCTGACGGGAAGGCCGCATCCCGCCAGCGCATCCAGAAACTCGTTCGAGGCGAAGCGGCGCAGGTACGCCACGAGGTGGCCGTCGCAGTAGGGCTGGGCCATAAGCACCTCGGACCTCAGCAGGACACCGACCTGGACCGCTTCGCCGCTGAATCCGGCCTTGAGGGGCGGCGCGTAGAACGAGGAGACGATGGTCTTGACCTGGCCCGAGTAGTAGGCCCGCACCACCAGCCCCAGCAGGTCCCCGTACCAGCGCAGCCTGGCCGGCAGAGAAGAAAAATCGTCGACCAAGAGGGCGTGCTGATGGGTGAGGCTCACGAAGGGAACGCCGCACCGCCGCGCGGCGCGCGGAAGGGCGGGCTCGAAATCGGTGATGACCAGCGTCGGCTTCTCCGCCCTGATCCGGTCGCAAAGATGGTCCACCAGATCGGGCAAGACCCGCATGGCGTACTTCAGGCCGTGGATCCCCGTGCGGAGAACATCGAGTTCGCCGCCGCGGTAGTGAAACCTGGGCCCCCCGATCCGCTCCACGTCCACCCCCGTGCCCCGGCAGGCCGGCTCCAGCATGTCGAAGGCGTCGGCGTAGGTAAAGAGCGTCACGCGGTGGTCCAGGCGGAGGTGCTCCAAAACCGCCCGCGCTCTCGTGGCGTGACCTCGTCCCTCTCCCGACAGAGCGTAGAAGATGCGTGCCATTCGTGCTCCTACTCCGCCCGGCTCACGACCGGCCGCCCCTGCGAGTGAGGCCGGCCGGGCGGGTGCGGACGAAAGAAAGGACGCCGCCCAGGGCATCTGCAGCCGATCCAAGCTCCTCGTCGCCGTCTTCGCTGTGGCCCTCGCCGCTCCCCGCGGCGCCCAATTCCTGTTCGTGTTCGCGGTAGCTGAAGATGGACCATCGCCCCTCGTGGTATTCAAGGGCCGTGAGGTTCTCAACCCAATCACCCGAATTGAGGTAGGTCACCCGTCCCCCTTCCCCGGCGATCTCCCGCATGGCGGGCTGGTGGATGTGGCCGCACACCACGAACTGGTACCCCTGTTCCAGAGCCACGTCCGCGGCCGTGCGCTCGAAATCGCCCATGAAGCTCACGGCGCTCTTCACGCCTTCCTTGATCCGCTTGGAGAGGGAAAGCCGCCCGTGCCCCGTGCGTTCGGAGAGCCAGTTCGCGAGGCGGTTGATGAGGATGAGGACGTCGTATCCCTTGCCCCCGAGCCGCGCCAGCCAACGGGAGTGCTTCATGACCACGTCGAAGACGTCCCCGTGGAACATCCAGGCGCGTCCGGCCTCCAAATCCATGACCACCTTGTTCACGAGGTGGAGATTCCCCAGGTGCTGCTCGCCCACCTTGCGGAGCACGTCGTCGTGATTGCCCGCGATGTAGTAGACGGGTACGCCTGCCGCGGCTATTTTCAGGATGCGCTTCACGACCTTCATGTGGGCCTTGGGCCAGTACCACTTGCTGAACTGCCAGCAGTCCATGATGTCGCCGTTGAGGACGAGAACCCCGGGCCGTACGCTCTTGAGATAGCTCAACAGCTCCGCCGCGTGGCATCCCACGGTCCCAAGATGGACGTCGGAGATGACCACAAGGTCCACGGGGCGCTTGGCCTCCCCCTTCGCCATGCCAGCTCCGTGCGTCAAGAAGCCACCTCCCCTTGCGGCTGGGCCCTTTCCAGATAGCGCGCCCGCTTCTCCGCGGTGAGGCGGGTCACGTCCACGAGGATGAATCCATCCACGCAATGCCCGAAGTCGGGATCCACGCCGAAATCCAGGAACTTGGTGCCCCCCGGTTCGCAAAGCTCGGCATACTGCTTGAAAAGGGTGGGAATGGCGCACCCATAGAGCTTGAGGGCCGCCTTCAATCGCCGCAGCTCCTCGCGGTAGTGTTCTCCGGGCAGGAGCGATCGAAGATCGCGCTCTCTCACGGTACTGAGGACGAAGGGATTCTTGGCCCTGGCACCGCCTTCCGCCTCCCCGAACCACGTCCTGAAGAAGTGGACGAGGAGTTCCTTGGCGGGCTCGGGATAGGCCCCGCTGATGCTCACGCAGCCGAAGAG